>NZ_PENV01000002.1:0-456466 GCF_003144375.1 Proteus genomosp. 4 str. ATCC 51469 | reverse complement strand
TCAAGTATTACAATACGGAACGGATCAAGATAAAATTAAAAGGACTGAGTCCGGTTCAATACCGAACTCAGTCTTTAACCTAACTAATTTAAACTGTCCAATAAACTGGGGTCAGTTCATAAAAAGATGGTGGTGTTTTTAGGTATTACAATGATTACCAGCCCATAACCGACCAGTTAAATACACGCCCCAAGATTTTCACTTCTTCTAATGTGGAACGTTCATCAGGATAATCAATCGTATTATAACTACGAATGATAATAGTGTTATTGGGGAGTCGATGTAAAATTTTAACTCTTAAAAGATCGCCTTGTTGAATAGCATAAATACCACCATCAACAATTTTTGTATGTCCTGTGCTGATAGTTACTATAGAGCCATCAGGAATAACAGGAGACATACTGTCGCCATGCACTTTAAAAGCAACGGCATCACTAGGTTGTACACCATAGCGATTAAACGTAGAACGAGAAAATCTCAACAATTCCACCTTTTGATTATCAGTGGTACAACTTCCGAAACCGGCAGCTAATTCAATAGTAGTATAGAAGGGGATTTCAACTTCATCTCGTTCTATCGGTGTATTATTATCCCAATCATCAACCGGAGTCATTTCATTTACTGAAACGCCGTCATTTCTTTTTGCTCCTCGCCCATATTCTAACCATTCTGGTCGAATATCTAACCATTGACTTAATGCTAAAATGTTAGTTGGATCAGGAATCGATTCACTGTTTAACCATTTCCATACTGCAGGGGCGCTGACTTTTATACCTTGTTGAGCTAACGCATCTGCAATTCTTTTACCCAGCCCACGACCAGCAATTCCTGAATCTAAGCATGCTTCTTGAAGCCTTTTTGTGAACTCCGTTTTATTATCATTTTTAACCATTGGTTAATATCTCTTACCACTTGACGCTACTTTGGTTAAAATATAGCATTAACCAGTAGTTAATAAAAGTACGAAAAGTACAAAATAGTAACTAAATAAACCAATGCAAGAGTGGTAAGTAAAAATCACGTTGAGATAACGCCGTAAAATGCGGGTGATTTAGATGCATAAATGCCATGCCTTGTCGTGGTACATGGATGACCAAATTAGTAATGATAGGAAATCAAAAGGAGCATTAAATGAGACTAGCAGACTTACCTAAATATTTTTCACCAAAAAGCATTGTATTAAGTGATGTAAGAACTGTTAAAGCAGTAGATTCGCTTTCTGTGACTGATGTGATGACATCAATTTGCCTAGTTACGCGAAAAGGGCGGATGGGCATAGAGTTGTTTTTAGCTAAACATAATATTAGTCACCCAGATGAAGCAATAGAAAGTCTTTATCAATACGCGTTAACTCAGGCATACCAATATAAAGCCATTGATAAACTAACTGAAAATGATAAAGCCAAGGTTTTACATATTATTGCCAATTATGCCTTTCAAGATTATGCAAGAAGTGCAGCAAGCAAAAAAGTTTGTCCTGATTGCAGTAATGGATTTATTGACGTTGATGTTTTCACTACCAAAAGCCATACATCAAAAATAGTTAAAGGCTTTGAGCGAAACCTTAAAAATGAACTTAAAGCCAAACCTATAGGTAATACTTCTTACCGAGAAGTGAGAGAAACAACTCGAGTTGTTTGCCCTACTTGTAAAGGGAAAGCTGAAATTCGCTTGGCCTGTCGTTGTCATGGCCGTGGTCAAGTTTTAGATAAAAAAGAGAGTGAAAAACAGGGTATATCAGTTTTTAAACCTTGTAGTAAATGTGCAGGACGCGGATATCCTCGTTTAAAATTCAGTGAAGTATTAGCGCAAGTACAAACGGTGGTGAGTGTTTCTAAAACAGTTGCATACAGTAACTACAAGGTATTATTTGAACATTTAGTGGAAGAATGCTTTAAAGAAGAGTCTTTGTCAGAAAAAATTCTTCAAGAAGTGACTGTTAAGTGATAATTTTCTATCTTTATTTATTTTTATAGCAACTAATTATTGACTTTCAGGAAAAATAAACATACACTATCCCCATAGTGAGAGATTTGTATCTAAAGACCTCACAGCAGAATATAAAGAGCCTCACTTCGGTGGGGTTTTTTTGTATCTGCATTTTCTTAACAAATACAAAGTAACAATATTTGTTAAAGCTTATTTTCAATTGAAGACCACAATGTGGTCTTTTTTTATATCCGCCATTTATCTAATTAGATAAATAAAACATAAACATACTCATGTTAAAACTGTACTTAAATTTAAGCGCGGTAGATGAGTCTCTTATTTATTACATTTCCTCCTATTTGGAGGTAAGCCATGAGAAACAATGAAAGAAAATCCAGATTTATGGGAACAGATATTTATTGCCCTTTCTTCAATGAAAGAACAAGGAATATCAGCCTCTCTAGCTGGAGGAATGGCTATTCTTCGAGGTTTATATAACGGCGGAGGATGGAAACAAACCTCTATAGATGGGCTGATGTGTGCAATGTTTGCTTGGTTCGTAAAAGACATCTTAATTTTATTTAATATTAATCATGAGTTTGCTTATTTAGCCAGTGTGTTTATTGGTTATATCGGAGTAGATTCCGTGAGCAAACTTTTAAAAGGAAGAGCAGGAGTTAAAAATGGCTAAAATAGCGCGAGGTGAGCGTAATAATAACCCTGGCAATATCCGACATGGTTCAAAATGGCAAGGGTTATCTGTTGAACAAACAGATAAAGACTTTTGCCAATTTATTTCACCAGAATATGGAATAAGAGCCATCTACAAATTATTGCAAACGTACCAAAAAAAATATGGCTTAAATACTATTAAAACCATTATCAATCGTTATGCTCCACCTAACGAAAATAATACAATAGACTATATTAACCGTGCTTCAAAAGAGATCGGTATCGGAATTGACACTCCTATTAATACACAATTAAAAAATGTCACCATTCCTTTAGCAATAGCGATTGTTAATATTGAACTTGGCTACCAACCTTATTCCGAAAAAGTCTTTGAAGAGGCTTGGTTATTATTATGACTTATTTATCGAGAATAATGGTAATAGTTATTTTATGCCTAGGTACAGGATTGGTTTGGTTAATTGATAAAAATAAATCTTTGAAAGGTGAATACGATGATATCTATCAATCTCTTATTCAACAAATTGCAGAGAATAAAGATTATCAATTAAGAATTAATCGACTTAATCAACTTGATAATCAGCATACACAGGAACTTGTTCATGCGAAAAATGAAATTGGTCGATTGCGTGATATTAGTGAGCGTATTCCTGAGCGGGTGTACATCAACGCAGAGTGCTCCAAAGCGTCAATCACTTCCTCCTCCAGCTTGGATGATGCAAACACCGCCAGACCTACTGACACCGCTATCCGAAATTATTGGTTACTCCGAGAACGAATTGCGCAGTCAGAACAGATCATTCTAGGTTTACAGGATTATATTCGCCAAGAGTGTATTAATTGAAAATATTTTTATACGACTTATGAAATAAAAATAACTAATTAATATTATGTTGAGCTTTGCATCGCTCAGAATGGTAATAAAAAAATTCAAGCAGATGAAAATGGATATCCAATACTGATTGGTTTAATAAATAATGATAACTTGGTTTTAGCTACAAAAGGAAATAAAAGAAGAAATCTAAAATGGGTCATTGATGCATTAAAATTATTAGATTGCTCTATGGAGTTGGGAGTTATTTCGTCAGATGAAAAAGTAAGAAGGAATAAATTAATAAAATATTTTATAGAAGGGTATGATATAAATGATGGTGAAAATATAGAATAGCCAGAGGAACCAAATTAAGTCTATATTATTCATTTTAGTTTTTTATAACTAGCTCGCTAATCTTATAGTGGTTGTGAGCTATGAAAAAGTTCTAAACTATACCAATTCTAGTTATAGATTTTCCTGCAAAAAGTAATTTGATAATATAAACTTAACCTCTAAATATTAGAGACAGTTTAACAATAAAATCATGAAAATCATCTCCGCTACACATCATCATCTTTCTGCCCTTATTGAGTTAGATACCTATGCTCAACAGGATGCTTCACGTATTGAAGAAATTAAAGCTTGGCTTGATAGCCAAGCTGTTTATCTTCTTGAAGTGAATGCGCAGATTGTGGGTTATGGTGTTATTCATCATCACTTTTTTAATCAGCCATTTATTGAACTAGTGATGATAGATAAAAAGTATCGTCAAAAAGGTTATGGAAAATACTTGATCACTTATTTTCAAGAAAACACACAAGGAGATAAGCTATTTACATCAACCAATAAATCTAATCATGCAATGCGAAATATGTTAATTAAGTTAGGCTTTATTGAAAGCGGTTGTATTGAAAATCTTGATGAAAACGATCCTGAAATAATTTACTGTTTTATTAAAAAATAATAAATTATTACAAAGTATTTAAACAAAAAACCATCTAGAGATAGATGGTTTTGAGTGAGTTTATCTTATTTTTTATAATTAATGTAAATTTATAAAAACACTTATTTTATATCAGGTTCTAAAATAACGTTTTATTTTTAAAAAAATGAAGCTTATTTATAACTCTATGATATTGCTCGGTAAATGTTGTTTGCGCTGAATAAAGTAACGAGCAATTAGATATTCTTTTTTAAATAAAATCTAAGCTAAAAGTGTTATTTTTATAAAATAATTAATTTCTTATTTAAATTTAAAACAGTAAATAGTTATTATTCTAATTTAATAGAATATAACTATGTTTATTAAACATAAGATTAAAAACTAGCTGAAAATAGAAAAAATAAGCGCCATAGGAAAGCTAAGAGGCCAAGTGAGTGCGATTAATAATGCACTGAGAAGGCGCATAGCAAAACTGGGATCTTTGGTTAAAAAGAAAGTAATAATAAACGAGATCACAGCTCCAATAAGGTAGCTTATTCCAATAACAGAGATAGCAGACATAACAGATCATTCAGTAAATAGACTGTGGCAATTGTACTCCAAAATTGTTAAAGAAACAGAGGAATAGGGCAAACTTTTCAATAAATGTCATTACTAATGTGCAAATTTTAAACATTCATCTCACTTTTGATCTCTGGTTTCTTTTAGATGTAATCACACAAGATAATAACAAGGCTAAAGCCGAAAAATCAAAAAATGAAATGTAAGTTATTGATTTAAATTATTACTTATAACAATCTTTATTGTCTTGAAATGATACTCACTAAAAAAACAGTACAAGACGGCATAGATCTTTTTTAGTGGCTTCACTATAAATAATGAAATTTGCAAATGCTGATTTTTAAGGCAGGGTAGTGAGGCAGAGATAAGTTCTATGGTTGTAAAATGTACGGGTTAATTATATTACATCACAATATCAACAGAATGTAACAAATGAAATGAATGTCATTTATACATGCTTGTAGATAAATTAGCTTATGGATGGCGCGACTTAATGGATTTAAGCGTTAGCTAGGAAGCATTTTAAATCCCCTTTTCAATGTTTAAAGGGGATTTATTTTTATATCTGTTTCGGATTGGGGTTAATAGCCGTCACTATATTAAAATGGTAACTTATCAAAGTAGTAACCCGTCAATGACGTTTATTTTAATGAAAATAAACGCTGTTTTGATTAATAAACAACAAGTGTGGTGGTTTTTATGATCCCTTATCAATCAACTTTGACGTTTTGGTTTGAAGAATGCACAGCAGAGCAATGGTTTAAAAAAGATCTGCAGTTTGATAAAGAAATTAGCCGTAGGTTTGGTGAATTATGTTTAAGTGCAAGTCGTGGTGAACTTGCATCATGGCGTGAAACTATAGAAGGGCGCTTAGCTGAAATAATTATCCTTGACCAATTTTCTCGTAATATTTGGCGTGATACACCAAAAGCCTTTGCACAAGATAATATGGCTTTAATTTTAGCGCAGGAAGCTATTCGTTTACCTGAATACCTGACGCTAACTCCCGTTAAGCGTAAATTTATGATAATGCCATTTATGCATTCAGAATCAGCTAAAATACACCAAGATGCAGTCGTATTATTTTCTCAACTTAACGACGAAAATACGTATCAATATGAATTACGACATAAAGAAATTATCGATAAATATGGTCGTTATCCTCACCGTAATCAAATTTTAGGTCGTACATCGACACCTGAAGAATTAGATTTTTTACAGCAACCTGGCTCTTCATTCTAAAAAAATGCATACCTAAAAAGGTATGCATTTTGGTTTCTTTTTTATGGTTGATTAATCAGCCATAAAATTGATATTACATTGTAATATGCCATAAATTATAGAAAGCGATACGGCCTGATAACTCAGCAATAATCACCGCAGTGGCGCAAGTGACTAGTGTCATTTTTGACGCCTGTGCTTTTAGGGCAGTAAATCCTACGATAACAATACCCAATGCTAATACCGCTAATTGGAATCCCCAAAAAAGAGATTGATCAGCACTCAGTTGAGGGCCGGTAAAGCCAAGGAAGCTGACATAACCTGAGCGTGTAGCAAAAGTGATAATAGCCCCGATAATAAAGGACAGTGCGCCTAAACGTCTTGCGCCTGTTGCCATTGCCAGTACACCGCCACCTACTAAGAGAGTCATCCAAAATTGCAAGGTAGTGTAATCTGTATTCCAGTTAGCAATAGTTGGAATGTGGTAAACCTGAGGGATTGACCAAACAAAGGCTAAACCAAAAATAACAGTAAGTAGATTACAAATTTCACGTAAACCTTTCCATTTTTTCATTATAGTGAGTGCGACAGTTGCAAAAGCAAATCCCGTAAACACACCACTTAGAAAGGCTTCGTTACTCATTGGAGAACGGCCAACCCCTAAGAGCATATTGAAAAAACGCAGTGGTTGACCAACGTGTAATCCACCAATACCTAAGCCAATTAATGTTAAGACTAAAGCTAAAATATTGGCATTACGCAGTTGGTTCTCATCAATCTGACCTAATTTTTTACTGATATAAGCAATAAGAAACAGGCCTGCTGCTGAAGAACCTAAAACAGTAAAAAAGACTAGAGGAAGTTCATGCATGGTTTATACCTCCGCCGCATTTTGAACTGAGCCGGTTTTATCACCAGAAGGTTTTGCTTCTTTGTGTGCTTTGATAACGATATTTGGATTAGTCAGGCTTGGGTCTGGCATTGGTGCAATACCGCACTCTGTGCCATGTTTCGCTCTGATCACTTCAATATCATCAAAATCAAGTGCGCGTTGAGGACAAGACTCAACACAAACCGGTTTCATGCCTTGTGCTACACGTTCATAGCAACCATCACACTTAGACATGAGTTTTTTCTTCTCATCGAATTGTGGCGCACCATAAGGGCAACGCAATTCGCAATAACGGCAACCAACACAAATATCTTGGTTAACAACCACTAAACCATCTTCTTCACGTTTATGCATAGCGCCAGTTGGGCAACCTGCAACGCAAGTAGGGTTTGAACAATGGTTACAAGAAATGGATAAATAATAACTATAAATGTTTTGTGTCCAGATCCCGTCTTGTTTTGCCCAGCTACCGCCACCGTATTCATAAACACGGCGGAATTTAGGGCCTAAATCTAAATCTTTTTCATCCTTGCAACTGACTTGACATGTTTTACAGCCAGTGCATTTAGTGGAGTCAAAATAAAAACCATATTGCTTCATGAGTTAACTCCTTATGCACGTTTCACTTCAACAAGGTTTGTATGTTGTGGATTTCCTTTAGCAAACGGCGAAGGGTGCCAGCTTGTTAATGTATTAATACATCCACCTGTATCTACACCTGTTGTATCAAGTGAACGCCATGCACCTTGCGGTACTGCAATCACACCAGGTAATACACGATCAGTAACTTTGACAAGAATATTTAAGCGACCACGTTCATTATAAATTTCAGCGATATCGCCTGATTTTAATCCGCGTTCTTGCGCATCAATTGGGTTTAACCAGAATTGATGTGGGATAGCTTCACGTAACATAGCAACGTTATAATAGCTTGAGTGAACGTGGCCTTTATCGTGGAAACCCGTCATTTGCAGAGGGAATTTTTCTTTAAGCTTAACGTTTTCAACACCTTCTTCAT
This sequence comes from Proteus genomosp. 4 str. ATCC 51469, assembly GCF_003144375.1. Taxonomy (NCBI): domain Bacteria; kingdom Pseudomonadati; phylum Pseudomonadota; class Gammaproteobacteria; order Enterobacterales; family Morganellaceae; genus Proteus; species Proteus genomosp. 4. Next base: position 448,398 of record NZ_PENV01000002.1, on the reverse strand, counting down.
TCTTACAATATTCTGGAATAGCAGGAATACGGTCGCCTTCAGGTAAAACCCAGCCTTCAGTATCTTGCATTAATTTTTCAGAATAAATTTCAATCTTACCTGACGCTGTTTTTAATGGGTTAGCGATAGGATCTTGACGGAATGCTTCAAGTGCTACGTATTGATTACGATTAGGTAATTTACGATCGATAATCCCCATATCATTGGTTTCTGCAAAAGTAGGCAATGCAGGGTTTTTCTCACGCATTTGGTTATAGCAATATTCAATCCACTCTTCGTAAGTCCGACCTTCGGTGAATTGTGCTTTGGTACCCATTTTTTCTGCAATGTCGGTTAAGACATCATAGCAAGGGCGGTTTTCCCAAAGTGGTTTAATCGCATTTTGTAAGCGGACAACATAGTGGTAAGCACCACTTGCGTAAGAGTTATTGATAAGATCGTTTGTTTCAACCGTTGTTACGTCTGGTAGTAGAATATCTGCGTATTTTGCAGAAGGTGTCATGTGGTTATCCCACACTAAAATAAACTCACATTTTGATTCATCTTGCAGCAAATCATGGGTTTTATTCAGATCAGCGTGTTGGTTACCAATCACGTTACTGGAATAACACCACATAAATTTAATGCCAGTATCGAGTTTATCTTTATTTCTAACACCTGCATTTTTACTCGTTAATTCTTCGCCACGTGCAATCGCTTCAGACCACATAAATGTTGGGATCAGCGTTTTTACAGGGTTAGGAAGTGCAAAGCTTGCTACAGGATAAGCAACGTTACCGCCCCAACAGCCAGTATTTGTACCTGGACGGCCAATATGACCAGACATTAATGGCAGCATCATAATAGAACGGCAGGCTTGTTCACCATTGGTAGTACGTTGAATACCCCAACCTTGAGAGATCCACGCAGCTCTTGCACCACCAATTTCACGTGCCAATTGGATAATACGTGCAACAGAAATACCGGTTAATTTACTCGCCCATTCAGGAGTTTTAGCAATACCATCAGGACCATTACCTAAAATGTAATCTTTGTAAGAGCCATTTTCAGGTGCTGATGCTGGAAGTGTTTGCTTATCCCAACCGACGCAATATTCACGTAAGAAATCTTCATCGGTGATACCTTCTTGGATCATCACATAACCTAGTGCAGCAACTAATGCGGCATCGGTACCTGGATAAATTGGTATCCATTCTGCACCCAGTGTTGTCACACTGTCAGTACGGCGAGGGTCAATGATGATAACTTTACTTTTGCTCTTATCTAACGCATTTAGCGTTTCATAGAACTGGCCACCACCCGACATACGAGTTTCAGCAAGGTTATGACCAAACATCACAACGAGATCTGAATTCTCAATTTCTGTTAACAGAGATTCCAACATATCGCCATAAACATAAGGAACGATACCTGTTAATTGAGAGTAAGAATAAGTACCGTAATCACTTAAAAAGCCACCCACAGTGCTTAATAAACGTTTACATGCGGTTCTACCGTGTAAGTTTGCGCCGGTAGAGCCTGTACCGTATTGATAATAAATTGCTTCATTACCATACTTTTCGATGGTGTATTTTAATTTTTCGGCGATGATTGATGTGGCTTCATCCCAAGAAATACGTTCAAATTTACCTTCACCACGTTTACCAACACGCTTCATTGGATATTTTAAACGGTCTGGATTGTAGGTTTTCCAACGAACAGAACGACCACGCAGACAAGGACGAATTTGGTGAAGACCGAATGTTGAATCGTCATACATAGTTTCATTAGAAATGCGACGGATAACGCCATCTTTCACATGAACCTTTAATGGACAACGGCTACCACAGTTCACTAAGCATGCACTGTATTTGATAGTTTCTGAAGTCTCATCAGGACGAATACCCTGGGGGGTTTGAGCATTAGCAGCGAATGGTAATGAAACCGTTCCTGCAACAGCAGCAGCACCAGAAATAACTGCTGCAGACTGAATGAATCCACGCCGACTCATTTCAGTAATAGAAGTATTATTTTTAATTTTTGACATTGACATTACCCTAACATTTTTCACAACAAGTAAAGTTGTATATATATGTTAAGTTATAACCCTTCTACCTATAATGATTTATATCAATATAAAAAATGTTAATAACGTTATCTAAAAAAATAATTATTAAACAAATGGTTACATTTTTTGATAAATACCACTTTAGTGGTAAATGAAATATAGATTAAATAGGATTTAACAATCAATCGATATATAAAAAATAACATAGCGATTTTAAATACATTATAATTAAACAAGATTGTTAATATGATAACAAAATAAGAGATTCAAAATATTTGTTAATACAAAAAGTCAAAAAGGAGAATTTATCTCCTTTCTGATTTTCGATAAAAATGATTTATTGCTGATTATTCTCTACAGGAAATCTCAGTGCTCTTACATCATTTCCCGTTGGGGATTGATGCACTCTTAAACCAAATTGGGGCAAAATAGCAAAAATATGATCAAAAATATCGGATTGAATCGCCTCGTATTGTACCCAAACAGTTGTATTGGTAAACGCATAAATTTCAATAGGAAGCCCATCTGAGGTTGGTGCTAATTGTCTTACCATAATGGTCATTTGCTGATGAACATTAGGGTGATTTTTTAAATACGCTTCAACATATGCACGGAAGGTTCCGATATTGGTCATGCCACGTTGGTTTAATGGTGTTTGACATTCATTGCCTAAAGTCGCATTGAATTCACTAATTTCACTTTCCTTATTTTTGATATAAGGCGCTAATAAATGAGCTTTTTCTAAATCATCAAGTTGTTTTTTATCTAAGAAATGAATGCTATTAATATCAAGAGCAAGGCTTCGTTTAATACGACGTCCTCCCGATTTTGTCATAGCTTGCCAATTCTTAAATGAGTCTGAAATAAGTGAGTAAGTTGGGATAGTGGTAACAGTATTATCCCAATTACGGACTTTAACGGTTGTTAAACTAATATCGATAACCGCACCATCAGCGCCATATTTAGGCATTTCTAACCAATCACCTAAGCTTATCATGTTGTTTGCGGATAACTGAATACCAGCCACCAATCCCATTATGGGATCTTTAAACACCAACATTAATACTGCCGTCATTGCCCCTAAACCACTGAGTAAAATAAGGGGAGATTTTCCAATGAGTAGGGAAATAATCATTATCCCAATTAGGACTGAAGCGGCGAGTTTTAAACTTTGAAAAATACCTTTCAACGGTAATCGGCCAAAGGAGGATGAATTTCTCATGATCTGCATGCACAGATCCATAATAGAGAAAAGCATCAATAAGCCGAAAATTAAACACCAAGCTTGGGCGCTGGTGGTGAGGACTTCTTGTGTTTTACCTGAACCCATCCAAACAAGTGCTTGGATATTAACAACGACACCTTGGATTAAAAAAGCAAAACGGCTAAATAGTTTGTTTATTTCTAATGAAACTTGCCATTTTTGGTCATATTGATTGATGGCGCTCGAAATTCGAGGTAGGACTAATTTGTGTAAAATAAAATGAAGAACAAGGGCAACAAGAAAAATAATAACTAAAACGAGTAATAAAGAAGCGACTTGAGCGTATTCTTCATTGAATTGACGTATCCATGTAAGCAGTTGCTGCTGCATAAAATATCCTCATAGTTAATGTGTATTGTGTATTAAGAGTACAGAAAAGAGATCTTAGTTCAAGAAGGTGAATTTTTTGTTACGAAAGGTGCGCGGGTAAATAAGGTAAGGAAAAAGAAAATATATAGAGTAAAAGCCAGAAATAGTCTTTTTTGCGATGAGAGAACTATTTCTGGCTTTGAGCTGTTTATTATTTTAAATCAAATAATTACAGTAAGCGAGTTGATGATAATTGTACAACAACTTGGTGCAGGTGAGTAATAAAAGAAGTCATTGATTTCATATTAAGTATCCTATTAATAAAATGTGATTCACGTCACAAATATTTTCTAAGATTGATTTTAATCACATTTTCATAACAGTCAATAGCTTTATACAAAAATATTTTAAATTTTAAATTATTTTTTATGCTGAAGGCATTTTCTGCCTATTTAAGCAGTGGTGCCTTATTGGTGAACCTATTTATCTTATTGTTTATTAATTGTTTTTTATTTCCGTTTGTTAACAATACTCAGTTGACTTTTTTCTATTGTGATTTTCACTTATTTTTTTTGCTTTAAGCTAAAAATGGAATCGGAAAAAGAAAGGAAATCACTCAATGGATATCGAAACAAAAGAAGAACGTTTGCAAAAAATCTTACAAGGTGAGAAAGAAACGCTAGCGTCTCAGCCGCCTGCCTATAGTGCTCAGGCTCAAGCTGTTGATGCGGATGTGAAGATTGAATTTAATCAGATCAAGGCATCGCCTGATGAAGTGGATAATGAAGTAAAGATAAATCGAGTTATTAAATATGAGGTTGTTATAACTGGGATTAATTTGCGTTTGGCGGAATGGCGTACCAGCCCGAAAGGGATTTTAATTTTACCCAATAATAAAGATGTCTACATTACGATAGTTGATAACAATACAACAGAGATCTCATTAACGGGAAATCGTAATGGTGTGGCGTCATTACAATTGATATTAAAAGATGAAGATGATGAAAATATCGTATATTACGCAACACCGATACAAATTCGCGTTACACCGCCAAAAGCCAATCCTAATACTGACTGCACAACGACTAACTGTGAGCGATTTGATGATTTACTGACAATACGTTCTGAGTCTATGCAGTGGCCAAGTAAATGGGAAAGTGTCTCTAAAAGCTTTGTCGTGCATTTACAGGATAAAGAGGGGGAGGATGCGTCAAATAAAGAAGTTAAATTAGTCTATGATGTTGATAATAGTACTCTTGATGTTGAACCCGAAATTTATAACGCAGATGGCGAAATGGTTAATGTTGGCAAAACGAATAAATATGGTATTGCGAATTTTAAAGTAAGGTTTAAAAAGAGTGAGCCAAAACAAATTGCCATTTTTCATGCTGAATCTGAAAATAGTGACGAGCCTACCAAGCCCATTAAATCAAGAGATTATTATGTTGAATTAACCACGGAGAAGCTACCCTCTCCGAAAGTGCCTGCAACATTAAATGGGATTTTAAGTTATTACAGTGAAAATTATTGTGTGAATGCAAATCTTATTTTAGGACGAGATATTAGTGAAAGTACTCAGGTTGGTTTTTATTTTAATGACCAATTAAAAATGTTGCCTTGCACTGATAAATCTGCAGTTTCTGTTAGATTGGAAAATCAAGCATTAACAAATGGTATCCATTACATCTCTTTCTTCACTGTTGATATATTCGATAATATTTGTTTTTCTCGCCGTGAGCGTATTATTGTTGATAACTCTTTAACGGGAGAGTGTAATAAGCAAATTAAAAATATTGCACCTAAACCTTGCGTTAGTGTCACTATTCCACAAATTTGCGATCGCTATTTTAATTCTGTCAATATTAGGCTTGTACCTTCTTTATGTTTACAAATTAAAAACCGTGTTGCAAAAATGCATATCCAGAAAATGGTTATCATTTTTAATGGTTATTCTAAAATGAATAGCAGTGAAAGAACGTTAGTGTATCGTTCAACATTGGAAATTTATGCAGATGATCCTCGTTTAGGTAACTTCTTGCATGATATAACACCAAATAATGAACCTATAAATATGGTTGAAATACTAGAACCAGTGTTAGAAAGTATTTTGGCTGATGCACTGCCTAATATTGAAGTGGGGCAATTAGGTATCCAAGTGATGATATTTGAGAATACAGGGAATTGTTATCTTTGTGGTGAGAATATGTATACAGTATCTCTGCGCTTGCCTTGTGCTTAATATTCACACTTAATATAGAGAATAGTTTTCTGCTCAAGAGCCACATTATGTGGCTCTTTGCTTAGCAAAAACTAATAAAAATATGATTATTGTATAGCCTATTAACGAGTCATTCTTTTTATTGCACTGGTTATCGATAAAATGGTGAGTGAGCTTAAAATAAGCTGTATACCAATCAATGCCATTACCAGAGCTACGGATGTTTCAGGCCCAAACGCAAGTAAAAAATAGGCGATAACGAGATCTAAAAATCCTACCAAGATATTAAACCACCCATAAAAGTTATCTTTAATTTGCTTGAAGCCGATATTTAGGCGCAATATCCCCGCAAAAATAAAGAGAAAACCGATAAAAAAAGCCAGGCTAAGCATACCGTTTAGCGGATCAGTAATAAAAATATAGCCCAGTAAAAGATAAATAAAACCAGCTAATAATGTGATGAGCATTGACCAGCCTGAAGAGACTTGAGAATTGAAGCCACCAATAATGCTGGATATTGCACAGGCAAAGAAAACGATACCGAGTAATACACTGATAACAACACCAGAAGAGAGAGGGTTAATAATACAGATAAAACCTGCAATAAAGCCCAATGTGGCGATAATGTTCATTAAGGTACATTGTCTTTTAACCAGTTTTTCTGTTAGCTGAGATAAATTATTTTTATTAATATCTAACATAGCAACCTCTTTACGCTTATATTTTGGATATAAGTTAAATTATAGCAATTTTTGCTTATATAACATGACTTCTTTAAATAAAACTATAATTAAAAAGAGGTAGGGAAGGTGATAAATCATCTTTGAAATATAAAATTGAAGGAGTAAGGTAGTGGCTAAGGTTAAATGTTAATAAAAGTTATAACGGAGGTAAAATGTCTGATGTTGTGTATTTAAATAATCAGTTTGTACCTAAAGAGCAGGCTAAAATATCTGTTTTTGACCGTGGTTTTTTATTTGCAGACGCGGTTTATGAAGTTACCGCAGTTATTGATAGTCAACTCATTGACTTTGACGGGCATTTCCAACGTTTACAGCGTTCGTGCAAAGAATTAGGATTATCCCTTCCTATCACGAAATTACAATTAATCGATATTCATCAAAAACTTATTGAAAGCAATCATCTGCATGAAGGGCTTATTTATTTACAAATAACCCGAGGTACTGATTCATCTCGCTTTTTTGATTTTCCGTCTTCATCTATTCCTTCTACAGTTGTTGCCTTCGTTCAGCACTCCACAGTAATTAATCATCCTAATGCCAAAAAAGGTATTTCGGTAGTCAGTGTTGACGATATTCGCTGGCAGCGTTGTGATATTAAAACTGTTGCATTATTAGCCGCATGTTTAGCGAAACATTATGCACATCAGCAAGGTGCTGATGATGCTATTTTAATAAAAGATGGCTATATAACAGAAGGTAGTTCAAGTAATTTTTTTATTGTAAATCATGATAATGAAATTATTACACGACCTTTGAGTCAGGACATTTTGCCAGGTATCACGCGCCAAGCAATTATTCAATTAGCGCAAGAAGAGGGGCTTAAAGTTATTGAGCGTTTATTTACGCTTGATGAAGCTAAAAAAGCAAAAGAAGCTTTTATTAGCTCAGCTACCACGTTAATTTGGCCTGTAATTTCAATCGATAATGAAGAGATAAATCAGGGGAAAGTTGGGCATTTGTCTCAACGTCTACGTGAGATCTACCTTGATAAAGTACTTAAAAAATAATTGAATAGACAAATATATTTAATAAAATTTATCGCACTGTTTTTAGATTTTTATTGCAATATAACAGTGCGGTAAATTTATCATTTATTGTATTAATTATGATGTTCAATGATCATTACAGCGGTTGTATCTGGCTCTAAAGCCCGTAATACATGAGTAACATCACCGGGATAGCAAATATAATCACCGGGTTGCAATTCTTGTTGATTATCTAGCGTTCCCACCATTGCACTACCACTAATAATAATAATATGTTCAGTCACATTTTTACTGTGAGGATCTGACACCCTATCTTTTCCCGGTTGAGCAATTACGGTATATATATCGCGTTTTGCCCCTATTGGGCAGGATGAAAGTAAAAAAGCATGGTAATACGCTTTTTCAGCGCTAATTTTAAAGCCATCACCTTTGCGAATAACTTTGATTTCAGATTGTGGTGCTGAAATAAGTTGAGAAAACGGAATGTTTAATGCAACACAAATCGCCCAGAGTGTTTCAATACTAGGGTTTCCTTGGCCTGCTTCTAATTGAGATAATGTGGATTTTGCAACACCGGCTCGTCTTGCAATTTCAGCAAGCGAAAGGCCCGCTTTTTTTCTCTCTCGGGCAAGGGCCTGAGAAATAATTTCAATAGGCGCACAAGGCGATGACATCATAGCTTCCTTTAAAATCATCTTGCAAAAAAATAAACCGTTCAACATAATGAACGATATGTTCAATAAAAAATACGATATTCTATGCAAATTAACAGTCGGCTTGATAATAACGTACTTAGAGACATTCTGCTTGTTTCATTAGCAGATGGTATTGTTGGTATCTCTTATGGTGCTTTGGCTCATACACAAGGGTTTGATTTTTGGGTGCCATTAGTGTTATCCATTTTCGTTTTAGCCGGTGCTTCTGAGTTTCTTTTTATTGGTGTAGTGGCGATGGGAGGAAGTGCAATTTATGCAGCGCTTGCTGGATTGATGGTTAATGCACGACATATTCCCTTCAGTATGGCTGTAAAAGATTTACCCGGAAAAGGGCTTAAATCATTATTAGGCTTTCATATATTAAATGATGAAAGTGTTGTATTTGGTTTATCTCAACGAACAGCTGAACAGAATAAACTTGCATTTTGGGCATGTGGGTTGAGCATTTTACTTGTTTGGCCTTTAGGAACTATGATAGGCGTTTATTTAGGATCATTTATTGTTGATATTAAGATGTTAGGGTTAGATGCGATGTTTCCCGCTATTATCTTGGCACTAAGTTTACCAGCATTAAAAAATAAACTAACACGTAATACTGCGATTATTGGTAGTGCCATTGCTCTTATAACAACACTATTTTTACCTGTAGGGATACCCGTTTTGTTGTCATTAATTGGCGTGTTATTTGTGCTAAGGAGAATTTAATGTCCACCGCATCTATTATTACAGGAATTATTATTCTTGCTGTTGGCACATATGCAATGCGTCTTTCCGGAATATTGCTTAACAATAGGTCTGGTGTTTCGCCTCGTGTAAAAGAGATACTTTCATTATCAGCAATTGTTATTTTATTTTCAGTGGCAACGACCTCAACATTTTTTGATGGCAATCAACTTGCTGATATATCAAAAATTATTGGCGTTGGGGTAGCGGGTGTTTTCACTTGGCAAAAAAAGCCATTTATTATGATTGTGCTTAGTGCCGCAATAGTGACTGCTGGGTTACGTTGGCTAATAAAGCTTTGGGAATAAATCAACAATTAACGCTACGGTGATAAAAGAAAAGGAGGCATTAATGCCTCCTTTCTAATATTTTGTTAATTAATAAGTAATTAATCATTTTCTGATGGTTTTATTTCTAACGGCAGCATGATAATAAAACCGATACCTCTATTATTAAGTCCTTCAGTCACAATTAATGAGGCTTGAATTTTATTAGCGAGGTTTTGTGCAATAGATAAGCCTAAGCCACTACCCGTTTCATTTGAACCAGGAACACGATAAAAACGTGAAAAAAGGGCATTAATATGTTCTTTTGCCACTCCTGGCCCATCGTCACGCACAAAAATGTTAACCCCTTCTGCATATCTATTTTCAATAGTAACTTCTACTTGGCTACCTTTAGGACAATATTTAATAGCATTATCAAGTAGATTATTAAATATAGAGAGTAATGCCTGTTTATCAGTTTTAAGGGGCAATGGATGCCCTTCATTTAGTGATAGTTCAATATTTTTACTAATTGCATAGGGAACACGTTGTGCTATTGCATTCCCAATGATGTTATAGATATCAAGGGTTTCTATTTTAAGTGGAAAATCATCACATTCTAATCGTGCTAAATCAATTACTTGATGAGAAAGAGCTGCGGCTCTATCAAGTGATTGTTTCATATCATCAATAATTTCTTCGCGCTCATGTTGATCATCTACTAAAGAGAGTAGATGTAATTGAGCAATAACGGCTGCAATAGGTGTTCTTAATTCATGGGCGGCATCTGCCATAAATTGTTTTTCACGAATATTAGCTGCATCGATTCTTGCCATTAACTGGTTTAATTCTTTAAAGATTGGACGTATCTCTTTAAATTGTTGACCGACATTAATGGGCGTTAAGTTACGAGGTTTACGATTAGAAATTAGTTCTGCAGCTTGCCTTAACGGACGTAAGCTAAAATAAGCTGTAATTAAAATAGCAAAAATAACTGTTGCTAGAATAAACAGAAAGGGCACAAATGTTCCTTCAACAGGGTTACCTATAACATGACCCCTATCTTCAACGGATTCACCAATAAACACTTTTATTTTGTGTTTTTCTCCCCAACTAAAAGAGAGTATCCATTTTTCTCCTGCAACAGAGACTTTTTCGGATGCTAATGAAAGCACTCTGGTTGGAATAGGTAATTCAGGGCGATTAGTATAAATAAGGGTATTATTTTCATCTAAGGCGATAAACCAAGGTAAATATTGTAATTCATCATCTTCACCATTAAGCATAGCGTCGATATACATACCCTGTAAGTTATGTGCGATTTCTTTGAGTACTTCAGGTTGGTCAGCAACACTCTCTAAGGTATTAGCAAAACCCTCAGCAATAATTTCTTGCTGTTTATTATAAATTTTTTCAAACTCAGCAAGATAATCAAATTGTATCCAAGCTAACCATACGCCCCAAAGCATAACAATAGAGATAATTTGAAGAACAATGGTGTAAATAAAGAAAGAACGGATCTTCATTTAGTTAGCATCTTTTTTTAATAAATAACCCACACCACGCACAGTGATAATTCGCTCTTTTCCTATTTTTCTACGCAAATTATGCATGTGGACTTCAAGTGAATTACTTTCAATTTTATCATCTAAACCAAATAGGCGTTGTTCTAACTCAGATTTACGCACTACATTATCAGTATTACGCATTAATTCGTATAACAACTGATATTCTTTACCTGATAATAAAAGCAGTTCGTCATTTAAGGTGACTTGATGGTTTGCAGGATTAAGCTGTAAATCCCCAATAGACCATATTTGTGATGAAAAACCAGCCATTCTACGGCTAACTGCTTTTACACGGGAAATAAGTTCAGGCATAGCGAAAGGCTTCGGTAAAAAATCATCAGCCCCTGAATCTAAAGTTTGTACTAAATTGTCGATTTGAGTTCGAGCCGTTAAAATGATGATCGGAATTTTTTCGCCATTCTTTCTAAGTGCAATAAGTTCATCTTGTCCATCGCCATCTGGTAGACCCAAATCTAATAGCATTAAATCAAAAGGGCGCTGGCTCAGTTGAACACGAGCATCAGCAAGTAACCTAACCCAACATGGGTGAAAACCGGCAATTTCAAGCCCGCGACAAAGCGCTTTACCGAGTTGTAGATCGTCTTCAACCAATAAAATATTCATAATAATACCTATCTAAAATCGTCTTAAGAAAGTATAAGAGCCAAATAAAAATTGAGCAATATAATAAAATGTAAAATCAAGTTTGATTAATGAACTCTTAATGTAAGATAAGATTTTATTTAATATTTTTTTTTACTAAAAATAGGCGACTTCAAAAATAAAGTATTAATATGAATGGAGTTTCTAGATAATTTTGTTTTGTATTTTATTATTTTAAGGCATTTAATGTTAATTTTTAAAAACGAATTAAGTTAGAATTATTATTCTTGGTTTGTTATAGGTAGTATATTCTCACATTATTATGCTAAGTTAACTTAAATGATTTACCTAAGATGCTTGCTATTTTAAAATGAAATATAACATTAGTTAAGAATGATTAAATGTGATGGCGTATTTAAGATAATATAAATATAAAAAAATAATTTCATTGATTAATATGTCTATTAAAATGATGCTTTATTGTTTTATTGAAATAAAATAATGGAATTATTATATCCCTGTTGTACAACATTTTATTAGATTTAAATTATTTACTCTATTCATCTATACTCTTGCAATAGAACTTCGTGTTTTAAAAGGAATTTGATTTTTATTAAAAGGAATTTATATGAAATTAGATGGTGTTATTTAGTATAAATTAAATCATTCTGTGTCAGAAATGCTCCCATCCCTCTGGGAGCATTTCACATGGTGGTTGTTACTCACAAAATGAGTTATCCCATAAATGTAAATCAAATGGTAAATTTAACGGTTTTGCTAGTTCATTCGCTATATTCTGAAATTCTGCTTTTGCGTGTTCTAGACGTTGTTTATCGCTTTCAGGAATAAAGTTATCTTTTGCTGGTAAATCATCTAAATTGTATTCTTCCACTAATACTCCATTATCCCAACGCTGAAATAGCCAATAACTACCAGGCATCAGTGTATAGTTAGTGCCTTCAATTAATGTTGTTCTATCAGATTGGTAATGTATGGGAATTAATTGATTAGCGACATTATCCCAGATCCAGCCTTTATAAGTGCCATCAGTTAAACGAGTTATCGACCAATGCATATCATCAGGCTGATAAAAATTAAGCTCTATTAGAGGTATAGAAATTGGATTATCGGTGGAAAATGAGGCTTGAACGAGCCCATTTGTAAAATAAGAGATATCCAATATTTTGTTATCATTGTTTAATTTTAAATGACAATTATCCCATTTTGTTATTTTTAAACCGTTTTTTTCTGGAACTTCTGGAATTGAAATGATGAGATCTGTTGCACTGTCTTTTGCTGGTGGGTAGTAATGACCTGTAATGTATTCACCATTATTGCCATAAAATTTCCATGTTGCTAAAGGGGAGTGCTTAAAATAGGCATTAAGAATAAAAAAAGAAAGCAAAGCAATAGTCAAAAAAAGAAAAATAATTCGTATTTTTTTAGTCATTTTACTTTATTGCCTATTTTCTATTTACTCTTAAAGTTGTATAAATTCAGTGTAACAGAAATGAATCATTTAATTAAAGAAAGTAATATATCCTTACCAGAAAAAGGACATGTATTTAATGTCATTAAGGTAAATACTTAAATAGGATTTCACCATGATCAAAAATTCAGTTTTGGCTTCACACTCTTTTTTAAAAGAGATGGAAAATGATGAGTATTATCCAGCTCACCTGGTAAAAAAAGGACAAGATTTACTTAAAACACTGTGTTTTAAAATTGAAGCAACTTCACCTAAAGATTTATCAGAGCTTTATATTTTAACTCAAAAAACAACAGATCAATTTAATGATCTTGCTGAGGAGTTTTGTGAAGAAGGTAGTGATATTGAAACAGTTGCAAGAGAGTGTATTGCAGAAGATTTTGGTATTATTGCTGATGAATATGGTTTTAAAAATGCTGATATAGAAGAATTAATTGCAACAAGAGATTGGTAAAAAAGTGTGAGAAAACAAGATAATGTTTTCTCATTTCTATTATTTTTAATTGTTTAATTATATAAATAAATTTTATATAAAACAAAAGAAACCTATATTTATCTCATATCATTTATTCTCTAGATGAGAATAGAATAATTTAGTTGACAAAAAAATATTTATTAATAAACTAGCCTACAGTTTAGTCAATAAGACTCGTAAGCGTTTACGTTAATCAACGCATATAACTTAGTTTTAGCCTGTTGTATTGGCAGTTATGTGCCGTTGTACAATCGTATTATTGGAGTCTTTCACTATGTCTTTTCATGACAAAAATTATTTTTTAGGTATTCCTAAACTGCCTACTCGAGCAATGATTTTTCTTGTTCCTTTTTTCCTTTCTTTTATTATGTCAGGTATTGTTGCTTTTATTAGTACCGTCAAATCGTTAGGAATGGGTATGTATGTTATCTCCCCATGGTTAAGCTCTTGGGGGATCTCTTGGATGATTGCTTTTCCAACCGTCTTATTTGTGTTGCCTATCGCAAGACGTTTCTCTCTGTTACTGGTTAAGCCTGCAAAATCGAATGACTAATTAGAAAAAAGATCAGCATTTAGTGCTGATCTTTTTCATCTTGTTCATTTCTTGTTTTATACGTTTCAAATAATATCTTATTACGTTGTAGCAGATTAAAATAAGGTGATAGTTTATTGAGTAACTTTTATATTATTTTAATAACTATAAGGTTTAGGTAAGAATAAATAATAACTAAGAAATAAAGTATTTATCATCACAATGTGAAGTAGGGCATCGCCTTGATGGATAAGATCCGATAGCCTTAAACTTGTATATTAAATCCATTTATTTATAAGCAAAGTAATTTTCTTTGCATAAATTCTTATTGGTAGCAGGAGGCTTTATATGAGTTTGTTGTTTTCCCCTAAAAAATTAGGCCCCCATCAGTTAGATAATCGTATTATTGTTGCGCCAATGTGCCAATATTCGGCACAAGATGGTTATCCGACAACGTGGCACATTATGCATTATGGGCAGCTTGCATTATCAGGTGCTTCGCTTGTGATTGTGGAAGCAACTGCTGTTGAACCGAGGGGCCGTATTAGCTATAAAGATTTAGGCATTTGGTCTGATCAGCATGGCAGTGAATTAAAAAAACTGGTTGATAATATTAAGCAATATTCCTCTGCTAAAATTGGTATACAAATCGCCCATGCGGGGCGCAAAGCATCAACTGATTTGCCTTGGAATGGTGGCGGATCATTAGCACCAGATTCTCCTTATGGTTGGCAAAAAGTTGCACCTTCAGCAATTCCTTTTGGAAAAAATCATCAGCCTCATGCTCTGACTATTGAAGAAATTGAAGAGATAAAGCAATCCTTTATTGAGGCAGCGAAAAGAGCAGAATCAGCAGGTTTTGATGTTATTGAAATTCATGGCGCTCATGGATATTTATTACATGAATTCTTATCCCCATTATCAAATGATAGAACAGATCAGTATGGTGGTGATTTTAATAATCGTAGTCGGTTATTAGCAGATGTTTTTGTTGGGGTGAAAAATGCTGTTTCTGATAATGTTTGCGTTGGCGTGAGAATTTCTGCAACAGATTGGGTTGACGGTGGCTGGGATCTGGAAAGCGCAGTTGCTTTAACGCAACATCTTGAAGAGTTAGGTTGCCATTATATTCATGTTTCTTCTGGTGGTTTATCTGATAAGCAAAATATTAAACTAGGCCCTAATTATCAAGTGCCATTTGCTCAGGCTATTTATAATGAAACACAATTGCCAGTTATTACGGTTGGACTTATTACCGAGCCAGAACAAGCTGAAGCTATTTTATTAACAGAGCAAGCTGACTTTATTGCACTAGGTCGAGGTATTTTATACGATCCTCGTTGGCCTTGGCATGCGGCAGAAAAACTGAAGCAAACCATAAAAGTAGCGCCTCAATATTTACGTTGTGCGCCTCATGGTAGTAAAGATTTTTTTAAATAGTCATTTCTTAAACCATGGATAGTCATAAAATGTTATGTAGATTATCCGTGGTTTTTTCGTCAATAAAGCTTATGATGACAGATAACAATAGTGGTATAAGTTTATTGAATAAAGAGACAGGATAATAAAGTAAAATGAAACAAAATCCTTTATTACTTCAACCTAGGATAGCTTAAGGCGATGTGTTTTGAATGCGAACACATCATCAGAGAATTAAGCATTCTTTGATGACTCATTAATTTATAGCGAGTCATATTATGAAAAATAAGCATTGGTCACGTGTAGAATATCTACATGAAACAGTAAAAAATAAAAACATTATCATCAAAGGACAACATAGTTATTACAGTGATTGTTGGGATGAGGGTTTTGAAGCTTCTGTTGTGCGCTATCTTTATGGTGATGAAGTTAGCCTGCAATGGGAACCATTATGGGAAATTGATAAATTATATATCGGTGACTATGTTTGTATTGGTGCACAAGCCGTTATATTAATGGGCGGAAACCATACTCATCGTATGGACTGGTTCTCTCTATATCCTTTTATGGATAAAATTGAAGAAGCTTATATAGGTAAAGGTGATACTCATATTCAGGATGGTGCATGGATAGGAATGCGTGCAATGATAATGCCTGGAGTCACTGTTGGTGAAGGGGCTATTGTTGCTGCTAATAGTGTTGTTTCCAAAGATGTGGAGCCTTATAGTATTGTAGGTGGAACGCCAGCGAAACATCTTAAATTCCGTTTTGATCCAAATGTGATTGAGCAACTTTTATCGTTAAAAATTTATCAATGGTCAGAGAAGAAATTTGAAGCTCTTAGGCCTTATTTATGTCAATCCTCAATTGATAAATTATTAATCGCAGAAGCGACTTTTATTGAATAAACATAAATCCCTAAACATAAAAATGTTTAGGGATTTATACTTAGCTATTGTTGTAATATAAATTTATAATGCCATTAAAATATAAAAAAATAGCGTTATTATTATTTGATCTTTATCTCAAAATTTAAAATATTTTAATTTTATTAAAATAGATCTTGTTTTTAATATTAAAAACCATTCTTATTTTTTTATTATTTGTCTTTTTTCTTTAGTGGTTGATTTTATTTTGAAAATAAAAAATAGTAATTTATTTTTTTATTGATTATATAATTATATATCAATGTTATTATTCATTTATAATGAAATTCATAAGGGTAATTAAATTATTTTGTAAGATATATAATGTGTAAAAAATAAAATACATATTACTCTATGTATGAGTTTATTAATTATGGAGTGATATAAATATGATTTGTAATATAAGTTTTAAGATGAAATTATTGGCTATTATATTATTTTCATCTACATTTTCTTATGCCAATAATACCACTTTATTAGGTGGAGATAGTAAAGCCGATGGTAATGAGGCGACAGCAGTTGGATATAATACGTGGGCACATTCAGACCAATCAACAGCGATTGGAGCTAATGCTGGCGCTGAGGGTAAAAATGCAACGGCAATCGGTCATAAAAGTACGGCAATAGGGGATAATGCATTGTCATTAGGAAGTGGGGCAATGGCTATTGGTGAAGGTTCACTATCTATTGGCTCTCAAGCTTATAGTGAAGGTAAGGATGCAATTAGTATAGGTAAAGGTGCAATAAATAATGCGGAAAATGGGGTGATATTAGGTAGTGGAAGCCGCCTTTCAGATAGCGCTGAAAATTCGGTCCTTATTGGGAGTAAGTCATCAGGAACAGCAAGTAATGCTATTATATTAGGTGATAAAAGCAGTAATAATCGAGATAATACGCTATCAATAGGTAGTGATAAAAATCAGCGACAAATTATTAATGTTGCAGCAGGAACACAAGATACAGATGCGGTGAATGTTTCTCAACTGCAAGAAGAGAAAAATAATATTCTTATTGAAGCTGATAAGCGTATTCGTGACAATAATGTCGTCATCAATGATAAAATTGAGCAAGAAAAAAATACTCTACTCAAAGCAACCACAACTCAAATAAATGAAAATAACAAAGTAATACAAAATGATATCTCTAAAGCAAGTGAAGCTGTATTAAAACAAAGTGAATCTAAAGCAAAGGCATTGGCTGATGATGCAAATAAAAAATCAAATCAATATACCGATAGTAAAATAAACGAATATCAAGATACAATTATTAATTATATCAATGAAGAAAAAAATGAATTCTACCTTTATACCGAAGATAAACTTTCAGATATGAAAGCCGGTGTTGAGTCTTATACTGATAATAAAATTAGTGAGTCTGAAACGGATATTAAAAATTACACAAATAATAGATTTATTGAAGTTGAAAATAGTGGTAAAGAGTATACTGATTTTAAAGTTAATCAGCATGATGTAAAAATAGTTGAGCATATTGATAATGTTAGAAATGAAATTACAATATCAACAGAAGGGCAAGTTAAAGCATCAGAAAAAAATGCTAATACTTATACGGATATAGAAATTAGTAAAATAGCATCGGGTATGGAAGGGCTTATTGGAAAAAATAATGAAAAAATAATAAAGGAGCGTGAGAAGTATATTACTCAAAAAGGAAATGAGTATATTAATATCACTAATAGCATTATTAGTGATAGAGATGAATCGTTGAAGGAATATATAGAAAAATCAAAACATGACTCTATCTCTATTGCAAATGAATATACCAATAATAAAATTAAAAATATCTTTATTGATAACGATATTGCACTAAAAAATATGGATAATAAAATTGATAAGGCAGATAAGAGAGCAAGTGCTGGTATCGCTTCCGTTGCAGCTATGGCGAATATTCCCTATGTGACGGCTCACACTTTTAGTTTAGGTGTGGGGGTTGGTAATTATCGAGATGCTAATGCACTTGCAACAGGTGCTCAGTATCAAATAACAGAAAGTGCAATTATTCGTGTTTCAGCTTCATGGAATACGGAAGATCGCGGTGTTGTCGGTGGTGGTGTTTCTTATGGCTGGTAAGTGTCTACTAAATAATATTGCTTAGGATAATAATGAGAAATAAGGTCGTTTTTTCTTATAGGATTGACTGGCTTTTATGCCGTCGATTTGAATAATAAGGATAACGACCTTTGTTTTTATAATGAGACTATTATGATCTATCTTCATTCTGGTGGTGGCTGTATAGAAAAGCAAGTAAGAGTAAATCAAGCCGCAACAGATAAAGCGCAAGAAATTGCTAACAATATAATGAAACCACTCATTCAAATAAGATCGCTTACTGACCTCTCTGGGGATAATGAGGATGTTGGCGTAATATTGCTCATTGAACCTTCCATCGATTTGGCGCTTGAAGTGGGCCGAAGATATTCACACTCTGTTGATATAGTTATTGCTGAAAGTGCAAAAATAGGAATGAAATTAACAGTTTGTCAGATTGAATTTTCAGTAATAAAGATCTGTGTTCTCTAATTCTCTGTTGTATACAGTTATCCACATTAACTGTGGATAACTCTTGTCTTACATGTTAGTAATCTTATTACCATTTGATTTTATTGAATATTTATCATTGATTGAAAAATATCCATTTGAATTAATTATTTTAATGTCTTGTTATTACTAAGAATAATTTACGACATAATAAAATCATGTACTTTTTAATTAAGGTAGGTCAAAAGAGAGATGGTACTCTTTATAAGAGGCTATTTGTCGAATAATGGCGTGGGTTTGCCGGCATTATCGACAGCTACAAAATTAAATTGGCCATGGATCACTTCTTCTCGTCCTTCCGCATACATATCTTCCAGAAAAATTGAGACATTAACCGTTAAGCTAGTACGTCCAACACGAATAACTTCACCGACTAGTTCAATAATCGTGCCTGATGGGATCGGATGATTAAAGTTAATCTTTTCGGTTGAGACAGTCACTAGGCGTTTACGACTAAAGCGTGTGGCGGTAATAAATGACACTTCGTCCATCCAAGCTAATGCAGTACCACCAAAGAGTGTGGAGTGATGGTTAGTTGTGGTTGGAAAGATAACTTTAGAAACGCGAGTAACTGAATTTTTGATTTTATCTTGCAGTTCAGGAGATAAGTCAGAGATAGACATAACAATAAAGCCTTCTTCTTTTTGATACTGTAGGGAGATATTCCCCACAGTATAAAATAGAGTAAATTGAAAGCAAAGTAGATGAATGGCTGATAATGTCGTCAGTAATTAAAAGGTAATTTCGCCTGCTAGAAAAAGAGTCGCGTCACCGGTAAGTAGAATACGGCCATTTTTTAATTCACAGTCGATATTTCCACCTCGTTTGGAGACTTGTCTTGCGTGTAATTGTTTTTTATTTAGCTTATCACTCCAAATAGGAGCTAATATACAATGAGACGTACCAGTAACGGGATCTTCATTAACCCCTTTTACAGGTGCAAAGAAACGAGAAATAAAATCAAAAGGTTCATTGCCTTTAGCAGTAATAATAACGCCAGGTAAATCTAACTGTGCGATTTGAGTAAAATCCGGTTGATAATTAATCACTCGTTCAGGATCAGATAAAAAACAAACATATCTATCACGCGCTTGCCAAACTTCATTGATGGTTAAATTAAGTTGTGTTTCGAGTTGTGATTTTATGCCGTTATTTAACGTTGCTGGAATGGTTGGAAAATCAAGCGTAAAAAATGAATCTTGGCAAGAGACGGTGAGCTCACCTGAAAGTGAATGAAATTTAAATAAATTATCTGGAGCGTGTTTGATCGTCTTTAATACAAATGCGGTGGCTAATGTGGCATGTCCACATAATGGTACTTCTATTTTGGGTGTAAACCAGCGAATGTGATCATCCACTAAAAAAGCGGTTTCAGGTAAATTAATCTCACTAGCAAGTGTAATTAAGGTGGCATCTGGCAACCATTCTTCTAACAAAACGACAGCTGCGGGATTCCCTGAAAAAGGTGTAGAAGAAAAGGCATTAACATAATAAATAGGAAGAACAGTCATTCCATTACCTTAGTGATAAATTATCAATAAATAGAAGATAATGAGATTAAGTGTTTTAAATACTAGGTGCAATATATAAAAATCACCTTTAAATAACAGGATATAAAAGCAAAAAGCCATGCCTAAGTAAATGAGGCATGGCTTCAATAATGAGCAACTGAAATTAAGCTTGTGCTTTCTCTTTGCTATCTGCGCTTTGTAAAATCTTACGAACTGGAATAATCAGTGCAGCAAGAACAACGGCACAAATAACCAGTGCGATAGAAACATGAGAGAAGAAATCAGGCATTACATCCAATTTGTCTGGACGAATATTTCCCCCCATTAAACCAGCGGCTAAATTACCTAATGCGCTTGCACAGAACCATAATCCCATGACCTGCCCACGCATTCTTGCTGGAGCTAAAATAGTCATTGTTGCAAGGCCTATTGGGCTTAGACATAATTCGCCTAATGTCAGCAATAAGATGCTACCAATCAACCAAAGTGGTGATACACCTTGTCCTGTTGCGATAACGCTTTCAGATGCAAACATCATGACGGTAAAGCCACCCGCTGCAAATAAAATACCAATCACAAACTTAGTAATGCTGCTTAAATTCATATTCTTACGTGCCATCATTGGCCATAACCAACTAAAGACAGGCGCAAGAACAATAATAAACAAGGCATTTACAGACTGGAACCAAACTGCAGGGATCTCAAAGCCCATAAAGTTTAAGTCTGTATAGTCATTGGCAAATAAGTTAAATGATGTCGGTTTTTGTTCGAATGCAGACCAGAAAAGGGCGGCTGAAACCAATAAAAGGAAACAAACAAATAAGCGAGAACGGTCACTACTACTTAATCCAGCGAATAGGAATAAATAGATAAAATAGGCGATAACACTACCGGAAATCACATAGACCATAAAGTTAGCTACAGCAACTGGGTTAAAAGGAATAACACCAGAAATGATAAGGCCAACAATTGCCATAAGAACGACAGATAACGCTAAAACCCATTGCCCGACATTACGACGAACAACCGTTGGGCGATCCCAGCTTGAATCTAAACCTACTTCACTATCAAAGCGACGCATGGTCGGTACTGCGTAAAAGCGGAAAATCAGTAACGCAACAAGCATACCAATTCCACCAATACCAAAGCCCCAATGCCAGCCATAATCACGCACTAAGAAACCGGTGATGAGTGGTGCAATAAATGAGCCCATATTGATCCCCATATAAAATAAGGAGAATCCACCATCACGGCGAGTATCATCCCTTTTATATAAGGTTCCTACCATTACAGTGACGCAGGTTTTAAATAATCCTGTGCCCAATACAATCAGTAATAAACCGATAAAGAACAGATCTTCTGACCAAAACGCAGAAAGTGCGATGGATAGGTGCCCTAATGCGATAAAGATAGAGCCATACCATACAGCTAGGCGTTGACCTAACCAGTTATCAGCCAGCCAACCTCCAGGTAGCGATGTTAAATAAACACCACCTGCGAAAATACCCACAATAGCAGATGCCTGCTCTCTGGGGATTTCCATGCCACCCTCATAAACGGTTGCCGCCATAAATAGAATTAATAATGGGCGAATACCATAGAAAGAAAAGCGTTCCCACATTTCAGTGAAGAAAAGGGAGCTTAATGGATATGGGTGGCCAAAGAAAGTTCGGCTAGATTTTGAGTGAGTAGATTGCATCTTAAATTCCCAAAAAAAACCTCTACAGGTCGTTTGCAAGTAAAAAGAACAAAATATTAGCAAGTGATGAAACAAAACTATTTCATTCTGTTATCAATATTCACCGCATTTAATTAATATATTTTTAACATACTTTTGTCAGAATTTAGTGACTAAAAGTATATTTAATACTTTATAAACCATTTTTTGGTGCAAAAGTCGATAAAAATCTCATTTTGCAATAGTTAACCTTGCAATTTTTTGAAAAAAGAGGACAAGAAAATTTTAGAGGTCTTAACAAATAGGTGTTGAGAATATTCTTAATAAACAATAAATTACAAAAAATAGAATAAAAAAAGTAACAATTAGGCCTTTAAATGTAAAAGTGTAATTTTTTGAAGAAAAAAAACTATTAACTGATCTTATTTGTGGGTTTTCTGACTACTTTTCTTGTGGCGTTCTAAAGCTTAACCAAGAATAAATTAGATTAAAAAAGACAACCGCTGCGGTGAAATAAAAAACAGCTCTAAATCCATAGCTTGCAGCAACAAAAGCACCCATTAACGGTCCTGTAACATTTCCAACATCCCTTAGTGCTTGGTTATAACTAAAAATTCGACCCGCAATAGCTGGGGTAATGTTATAGAGAATAAGCGTTTGCACTGCAGGTAACATAGCCGCATTGACTGCGCCAAGTAAAAATCGTAATGCACCAAGTTCCCAATAATTACTGACTAGTGCCATTGGAATTAGCATAAAAATAGAGAGGCCGAGGGTAAAAATAAGGACTTTATCAGGGCCAATTCGGTCACCAAGCTTACCAAAGCGAGGGGCACTAATCAGTGCAGCAATACCGGGTACGGAGGCAACAACACCACTGATAAAGGCAAGGTTACTGACTGATCCTGTTAATTCACGGATATAAAGTGTCAAAATAGGGGTAACTGAACCCGTTGCCACTTGAATGATCATTGTGGTGAAAAATAGACATACAACGAGTCTTTTGTTTTTAAGTGATGAAAAAACCTGTTTTGTAGTTAGTGCGTCTTTTTTAGAAACCGGTGTGAAGTTTTCACTCACGAAAAAGAGGGTGACTAGAAAACAAATAAATAAAACTGCTGAAGTAATAAAGAATACAGGGCGTAAACCATAGAGGTCGGCAAGCATTCCTCCAATTAAAGGACCGATTAAAGCGCCACTTACAGCACCTGTTGAAAGAGTACCTAATGCCCAACCACTTTTTTTGACAGGAACTTGAGTTGCAATTAATGCGTTAGCATTAGGAACAAAGCCACCTAATACACCTAGCAAGGCACGTAATACCAGTAACTGCCATATATTTTGTGCAAAACCAATTAATACCATGACAATTGCCATGCCAAGGGCAGAGCGTAATAGCATTAATTTTCGACCTTTCCTATCAGATAATTTTCCCCAGAAAGGGGCCGCGATAGCAGAAAAAAGAAAAGTAATACTAAATGCCACACCCGTCCAAAGGTTAAGCTCTTCATGATCGGTTATACCTAATTCTTCAACATATAAAGGAAGAAAAGGCATAATTAAACTAAAACCTGCACCAGTTAGAAAACAACCAAACCAGACAATATAAAGATTACGTTTCCAAGAATTATTTCGGGGCTTGAGATCCATGTTACTCCTTTAGCCGAGAACGAGAGAGTAAACCAAGAAAATAGGCTGAACATAACCGTGGTGATGTTGAATATTGTGACAACGCATCGGTCTTCTTATTTATAGTGAATAAGAATATAGCCATGATACAGAATAAGTGCGATAGGTCTTGCTCTTATAATGTGTTTTTGCAGGAGTTTACAGCTTGTGCTGTTGTTGATTTTATTATTGTTGTTTCAGCGTGTTGTCATATTACAAAGTGGCTGCTTTGGAATAAAACAGCCACTTTGTGATTAGTGTACTTTCTTTATTTCATTATATAAAGAAGCGTCACCTTCTGGGCGGGTTTTAAAGCGGCGATGCAACCACATATATTGGTCTGGCGCACGTAAAATCTCTTGTTCAACCACTTTATTCATCGCCTTAGCAGTATTTTCCTCATTATCAACAGGAAAATCGGCAACAGCCGGAGAAATAATTAACTCATAACCCTTACCTTCAGGTAAGCGTTTGGGCGTAAATGGAATTAATGCAGGTTTGCTGGTTCTTGTCAGAATATAAGTTCCCGTTGTTGTTGCCGCTTTATCAACGGCAAACAAAGGTACAAAAACACTTTTACGTGGACCATAATCATGATCAGGTGCATACCAAACAATTTCTCCCGCTTTTAAGCTACGGATCATGCCTTTGACATCTTTTCTGTCGATCATAAATTTATTAGAACGTAATCGACCCCATGTTTGTAGCCAGTCCATAACGGGATTATCGTTAGGGCGGTAAACACCAACTCCTGGGTTATAGATACCAAAAATACGAGCACCTAGCTCAAGAGTAAGAAAATGTATCCCAATAAGTAAGATGCCTTGTCCTTTTTCTTGAACCGCTGAAATGTTTTCAAGTCCGCTGACTTTAAACCAGCGCTTAACTCGCCATTCAGGCCAAAACCAAGCCATTCCAGTCTCAAACAATCCCATACCAACAGATTCAAAATTTTTATTAACTAAAGCTTCGCGTTCACTTTTTGGCATTTGTGGAAAACAAAGTTCAAGATTTCGTTCCGCTATTTGGACACGTTTTTTTAAAAAAACTTTAGATAAACGACCTAGGCGTGTACCTAGCCAATAAATGACAGGATAAGGAAGTAGAACCAGAATATAGAGTAATCCGATCCCAAACCAAGTCAGCCAATACTTAGGCTGCAAAAATGATTTTTTAAATGGAGGTGACTTTATCATAAGCCTATCTATTTACTATTTTTCCAATGAATATCTTATATTGTGACACTTTTTGGCGCAGATAAGAAATTTTGTCATAAATTAGGTGAAATTATTTCAATGCCTTGTAACGCAGTCACCAATTCAGCAATATTTTTAGCGGCCATTTTGTCCATCACTTTGGCTCGATGAACTTCAACAGTTCTTATTGAAACACAAGCAACTTCAGCGATTTCCCGGTTCATTAAACCTTGAATAACATAATAAGCAATGTCTTTTTCTCTTGGGGTTAATGATGCATAGCGACGACGAATATCATGCGCAGTAAAACGGGTATTTGTTTCAAGAAATGCGGCATCTAAGGCGGATAACAGTGCATTGCTATCAACGGGTTTTTGTAAAAAATCAATAGCGCCTTTTTTGATCTCCTCAACGGCCATAGGAATATCACCATGTCCTGTTAAAAAAATCACAGAAAGTGTACTGTGCTTGTCAATTAAATGCTGGTGGACTTGTCTACCGTCAGGTTTTGGCATTCGCATATCTAACAGTACAACCCCTTGTTGATAGAGATTGACGTTGTTGATAAAGAATTCGCTATCATTCCAAACATGGGCTGAATAACCTAAGCTTTCTAATAAAAACTGACAAGCATCAG
This sequence comes from Proteus genomosp. 4 str. ATCC 51469, assembly GCF_003144375.1. NCBI lineage: Bacteria > Pseudomonadati > Pseudomonadota > Gammaproteobacteria > Enterobacterales > Morganellaceae > Proteus > Proteus genomosp. 4. The sequence goes on along the minus strand of NZ_PENV01000002.1, from coordinate 422,869 downwards.
TGACAGCAAGATCATCATCAACAAGGTGAATAGTGGGCATTTTTTCTCCGTTATTTATTTTTATTAGGGAAAATAAGCGTGATTTTTAATCCGACATTATTTTGCTCATTTTGTTGATTTTCAATATGAATATCTGCACCTTGAGAAAGCAATAATCGCTGGCAAATCACTAAACCTAATCCAAGTCCTTCCGTTTTTGTTGTTTGGAATGGAGAAAAAGGTTGTTCAAGCTGACTATGACTCATTCCGCCTGCATCATCTTCAATAACGACAAGCAATCTATCTGGTGCTTTGTGTGAACTTATCTTCAAATGCTTTGCACCCGCTTGCAGGCTATTGGTGATTAAATTCGATAAAATTTGCTCTAATAAGGTTTCAGGTAAACACAGAGTATCATGTTCATCAACATTGGTTTTCAGTGAAACTTGTGGGTATTTTTCTTCTACACGTAAAAGTTTCCAAATATGGTGGATACATTCCGCAATATTCTGATGAGAAAGCGTAATCGTATCTGTGTTAGGTGTCTGTTTTCCAACCCATAAACGTAGATTTCTAATGATATCAGCACCGCGTTGTGCTTGCTTGTCTATTTGTTGCAATGCAGGTAATAGCGGGTGTGACTCATTTTCTTTTTTAAGGCGAATAACACTACCTTGTGCATAACTTTTTATGGCGGAAAGAGGCTGATTAAGTTCGTGAGCAAATCCTGAAGCCATCTCCCCCAATATATTTAAGCGTTGAGCGTGTTCTAACTCTTCTTTTTGCTGCCTTAATCGATTATGAGCATGCTCTAATTGTTGACTACGGCGTCTTACTAAATAGCTAATCCACACTTGGTTTAAAATAAGAAAAAAGATAGCAGCCAACGAAAGACCAATAATAAATTGGTGTTGAATTGCCCAGCTTTTTGCATCCTGCCAAAGTTGGCGTTGTCGAGGATGTTGGTTGACTTCCCTGAGTAAGTTTTCAACTTGTGTATGTGATGCAGGGGCTCCCCATTTCATGGGTTTACTGTCATCAGTGAGTAAAACGCGAGTCACTTTATCAACTAACTCATCAGGCACAGTGTCTAATGCTGCAAATGACCAATTAGGATACAGGGGGGTACTGGTTAAACACGGAGTGTTAGTTTGATAGGAAATGACTGGGCGATAATCACTTTTTCGAATCAACCCTTCATTATCCATATTTTCTAGTAGGCAGACGGGAATAATTGCCGCGTTAATATCTTCATCTCGTAAGAGATAAAGCAAGGCATCGGCAGGAAAACCGGTAAAACGTAGAGTGAAATCTTTATCGGGATCGATACCTTCTTCGCGTAGTGTTTTATAACCTAAAAGATAACCACCAAAAGCATCGGGTGCAATAGCGCCAACACGCTTTCCTATGAGCTCGTGAACAGAAGTAATTGGGCTGTCATTACGCACTAAAATCAGACTACCAATCACATTTCGTGTCGTGTTATCAGGCTCATAACCAGAGCGTAAAGAGAGTAACCAGCGTAATGGAAAAGCATTATCCAATTGAATAAATTGCGCAGGATTTGTTAGTAAGAAATCAACCTTTTTTTTCGCTACTGCTAGCTTCATTTCTTCCAGGTTTAAGGGAACTAACACAAAATTTTCTGAAGGTAATTGTTCATTTAATGTTTGAACAAGAGGTAACCAGTGCCTTTGTGTTGAAGCATCACCCCGTAAGGCCAAGACGCCAATATTCCACTCTTTTGCAATGGCATGTAGAGGAAGTACAAAAAAGAGCAGTAATAATCCGATACTTACTGCATTTCTTATCCCAATTGTCTGTTTTATCGTCATAAATATCTAATGTTAAATATTGTTTTGGATCAAGTTCATACCCGGTATGTGGTAAACCACAATAGGTGTTGTCTTCAGTAATTTTTACAATGCACTTATAACAAAACACATACTTTTTACTTTCTATTTCCTTCACTCATTGTGAGATTGTGTTGTTGAGTGATGCTGGAGACAAATATGGATCTTGGAAAACGAAAATTTCTACAACAATTAGGGGTCCTTACTGCAGGTGCTTCACTGGTTCCTTTAGCTGAAGCCGGCATTAAATTATCACCTGAGCGTCGTGAAGGCTCAGAAGATAAACGCTATGGCATGCTGATTGATTTACGCCGTTGTGTAGGATGCCAGTCCTGTACTGTGAGCTGTAATATTGAAAATCAAACACCCCAAGGGCAATTTAGGACGACAGTAAACCAATATCAGGTTGCTATCAAGGGGCAAGAGGGGATAACCAACGTCTTGCTACCTAGATTATGTAACCATTGTGATGAACCACCTTGTGTGCCAGTTTGTCCTGTCCAAGCAACTTTCCAACGTAAAGATGGGATTGTTGTTGTTGATAATGAACGTTGTGTTGGTTGTGCTTATTGTGTTCAAGCATGTCCTTACGATGCCCGTTTTATTAATCACTCAACACAAACTGCGGATAAATGTACTTTCTGTGCGCATCGTCTTGAAGTTGGTTTATTACCTGCCTGTGTCGAATCTTGTGTTGGCGGCGCGCGTATTATTGGTGATATGAAAGATCCTAATAGCACTATCAGTAAAATGCTGCGTACACATGAAAAAGAGCTGAAAGTATTAAAACCAGAAAGTGGCACATTACCACAAGTTTTCTATCTCGGCCTCGATGATGCATTTGTACAACCGTTAGCAGGTCAAGGACAACCAGCATTATGGCAGCAGGAGGTTCACTCATGATCCCGCAAGTCTCTCAAATTCAAGAAGTCATTGCGATCCCGCAAGAATATTTTTGGTTGCCTTGGGCTGTGCAGTATTTCTTTTTTATTGGTATTGCTTGTTGCGCAACACTTTACGCCTGTTGGCAGTGTTGGAAAGGCCGTGCAGGTAATCAACGTTTAGAAGCCGTAGCGGTATTTATTGCAGTGACCGCAGGTATTACAGCACCGCTTGCTTTAACTGCAGATTTACACCAAACAGCGCGTGTATGGCACTTTTATGCTTATCCAACACCGTGGTCGTGGATGGCATGGGGTTCAATATTGCTGCCATTGTTCTCGGCGTTTAGCATGCTTTACTTTGCGGCAATGGTTGTTCGCTTAGTGTGGAAACGTGAATATAAATTAACACGTTGGGTTGCATTAGCTTGCTCATTAACTGCAATTGGTTTGCTGTTATATACAGGTCGCGAAGCTTCTATCTTAAAAGCAAGACCTGTGTTGTATACCTATTGGTTACCGATATTACTGTTCTTTAGTGCAATGCAAGTGCTACCAACATTGTTGGCATTAGGAACGCGTCGTGAACCTGTACATCAACGTGAATTAGCGATGTGGTTTGTAAGCTCATTAATGTTATTAGCAGTATGTACGGGTTTTTGGGTTGCTGGCGATACGATCTCAGGTCAGGCCATTAGACAACAATTAGCCATGGGAAGTCTTGGCTGGTGGAGTGCCATGGGCGTTATCGCACTATGGGTTATCTCTGTTGCAATGGGACTTTTGATGGCAAAACAAGCCCGTTCGATTGCATTTATTACCATTATGGCATTTGTATCAATGGGGCTTGCGTGGGTATTACGCTGGTTAATGTTGATGGGAGCGCAATATATTCCAAAATATAACATTATTACAAATCCTTATGAATTTACGCTAGGCAATGATGGACTGATGGCAATCGTCGGAACATTTGGATTGTGGATAGCGTTAACCATCATATTTAGAGAAAGTATTCGTTGGGTTGTCAGGAGAGTGCAGCATGGCTAAGTTTACAAGACGTCAATGGCTTAAAGGTGGATTGGTTATCGGTGGTATTGCCGCATTTGCTGCCAGCTACCGTGATGTTGCTAAACGTGCCGTAGATGGTTTAGTTGATGGCACATCAGGTAAAGTGACACTTGACAGGATCAATGGCAACTCATTATTACCTGAAGGTAAGGTTGTTAAAGAGAGCAAATGGCAAGCGAATACTGATCAATCGGTTTGTATGACCCAATGTTTTGGTTGTTGGACGCAATGCGGTGTTCGTGCCCGTGTTGATAGAGCAAACAATAAAGTATTACGTATTGCAGGTAACCCTTATCATCCACTTTCTCATGATCATCATTTTGGCTACAACATGCCAATTAAAGAAGCATTTGAAAAAATGGGTGGTGAAAGTGGGTTAGAAAATCGCTCTACGGCCTGTGCGCGTGGTGCAACCATGATGGAAAGCCTTGATAGCCCAACACGTATTCTAGAGCCGATGAAACGAGTTGGTAAACGTGGTGAAGGTAAATGGAAACGCATCAGTTTTGAACAATTGATCCAAGAAATTGTTGAAGGTGGTGATTTATTCGGAGAAGGTCATGTTGATGGTTTACGTGCGATCCGTGATTTAGACACTCTGATTGATCCCAAACAACCCTCATTAGGTCCTAAAGCTAACCAATTATTAATGACAAATGCGGGTGATGATGGACGTGATACATTTATTCGTCGTTTCGCTCAAAACTCATTTGGTAGTAAAAACTTTGGCGCTCATGGCTCTTATTGTGGGTTAGCGTATCGTGCTGGCTCTGGTGCGTTAATGAACGATTTAGATAAAAACGCCCACGTTAAACCAGATTGGGATTACGTTGAATTTGCACTGTTCTTAGGAACATCACCAGCACAATCAGGTAACCCATTTAAACGTCAAGGTCGCCAGTTAGCTAATGCACGTATTCGTGACTCGTTTAATTATGTGGTTGTTGCACCAGCTTTACCATTAACAACAACATTAGCTAATGATCATGGGCATTGGGTTCCTGTTCAGCCAGGAACGGACGCTGCTTTAGTGATGGGAATGATCCGCTGGATCATTGAAAATAAGCGTTACAATGCAGACTATCTGTCAGTACCAAGCGAAGTTTCAATGAAAAATGTGGGTGAGAAGAGCTGGACAAATGCGACTCACCTTGTGATCAGTGATGAAAAACATCCACTTTCAGGACAAATGCTCACTACGGCACATTTGAATGATGTTGCTGAAGGGGAAGAACAAAACTTAGTGTTATCGCTAGATGGTGAATTAGTTCCCGCAACACAAGTCGATAAAGCACAATTATTTGCTACGCATAAAGTCACTTTAAAAACAGGCGCAGAAGTGACTGTAAAATCAAGTTTTCAATTACTTGATGAAGCGGCTAAACGTATGACTCTGGCTGAATATAGCGAGCGCTGTAAAGTACCAGAAACGACCATTGCTGCATTAGGCCGTGAATTCACCGCTTACGGGCGAAAGGCTGCTGTTATCTCTCATGGCGGTATGATGGGAGGAAATGGTTTTTATACTGCTTGGAGCGTGATTATGCTCAATGCACTAATAGGTAACTTAAACCTTAAAGGTGGGGTATCTGTTGGTGGCGGTAAATTTAATGGCGCAACAGATGGCCCTTGTTACAAAATGGATAGCTTTAAAGGTAAAGTGAAGCCAAAAGGCATGGTGTTATCACGTAGTAAAGCAGCCTATGAAAAATCCGATGAATATCGTGAGCGTGTAGAGAAAGGAGAATCTCCATACCCTGCCAAAGCGCCTTGGTATCCGTTTGCTGCGGGGCAATTAACTGAGCAATTGGGTTCTGCATTAGCGGGTTATCCTTATTCATTAAAAGCATGGATCACGAATATGACCAACCCTGTTTATGGGATTGCTGGTATTCGTCAAGTAATGGAAGAGCGCCTTAAAGATCCAAAGCATCTGCCTTTAATTATCGGTATTGATGCCTTTATGAATGAAACAACTGCGCTGGCAGATTATATCGTACCTGATACACACAACTTTGAAAGTTGGGGATTTAGCGCGCCTTGGTCTGGTGTTCAAGTGAAAGCAAGTACTGCACGTTGGCCGATTATTGAACCTCGTGTTGCTAAAACAGCGGAAGGCCAACCAATCTCAATGGAAACATTCTGTATTGCTGTTGCAAAAGCCTTAGATTTACCAGGTTTTGGTGATAAAGCTATTGAAGATATGGATGGAAATTTCTATCCAATCAACAGTGCAGAAGATTACTATTTACGTGTTGCGGCTAATATGGCGTTTATGGGTGAAAAGCCGGTTGCTCCTGCAACTAATGAAGATATTTTATTAAGTGGTGTTGATCGAATTTTGCCAGTAATGACTTCCACATTAAAAAATGAAGAAGTATTACGTGTTGCATATATTTACACTCGAGGTGGTCGTTTTGCGCCTTATGATAAAGCATGGAATGGTGATGAAACGGGACCTCAGTGGAAGAAACCATTACAAATTTGGAATGAAGAAGTTGCGAAAAACCATCATGCAATAACGGGTGAACGTTATAGTGGTTGCCCAACTTATTATCCACCACGCCTTTCAGATGGTAGCGATATTCACCAGCACTATCCTGAAAATCAATGGCCATTAAAATTAATGTCCTTTAAGTCTCATGTGGTGAGTAGTTCAACGGGTATGATACAACGTTTACGAATGGTGAAACCGAGTAACTTGGTCGCAATTAATCCTCAAGATGGTAAAAAATGGGGTGTTAACCATGGTGATAAGGTTCGTATTGTAACACCTGGTGGGCAAGTTGAAGCTGAGATTAGTTTACTCGATGGTGTGATGCCCGGTGTTTTAGCGATTGAGCATGGCTATGGGCATCAAGAATTAGGCTCCCGTCAACATTACTTAGATGAACAACCTTTACCGATGGATAAAGGTATTGGTAATGGTATAAATCTTAATGATTTAGGGTTTGCTGATCCAACAAGAGAGATAACCAACACTTGGTTAGACTGGGTATCTGGTGCCTCTGTTCGTCAAGGTTTGCCTGCTAAGATTGAACGTATCGCTTAATTATTTATCTTGAGTTTTTATCCATCACTTCACTCTTCAAAATGGAGAGTGAAGTGATAACAAAGTAAATAGCTTATTTTTTATATTATAAAATAGATATAATATTAGTTTAATTATTTTAATATCACATGTACCCTACATACATAATATTATTATAAATTTAAGGTGACCAACACGCCTATTCGTCACCATGCTTACAGAGAGTAATAATAGGAATCGGACTCCTTTTTTCTTCTGTCTATTTTATAATATAAAAACATAAGACTACTTTTCATATATGTACTTTAAAATGTTATATATGAAAAATAGCTCAATTCTATTTTTTACATTAATTTTCTCAGTAATATGTCTCTTGTGTGAATATACCGTACTATTGCTAATACATAGCTTTTTAGCTATTTGGTGATTGGGTAATTCATTCATCCAGTAATTAATAATTTTTTGTTCTTGTGTGCTGAAAATAGAGCACATAGAGTGTTTATATGTTGGAAAAAATACTTGGCATCGTGATGTGAATAAAGACGTTTTTTCAAGCACCCAAGGAAGCACTCTTTTAGGCAGAATAAAACAGTTATTTGTCAAAGCGATAGGTCTTTCTTTGTCAGGGTAATTTGCATCAATGTAGAGATAAAGTCGGCAATTTCTTGTTGAAATGAAAAAGAGCTGCAAATGTTGGCAGTGTGCTATTTCTCGGCAATATCGAGTAAGATCAATGAATATAATATCAGGCATAGAATGATTAATATAATTATTAGCTTCTTGTATAGATGATGCATCAATAATTTCATGTCTTATATTTCTTTTGGAGAAATAATGTTTTATACCGTTACGAGTAAAGAAACATTCATCAATAATTAATATTTTCACAAATAACTTCCTTGTTTGTTACTATTTTATTAATTTATTAAAATAAAGATAACTTCATTTTATGTCAATTCGGCATATATATTATTTTTTTTAAGATATATCGAATAAAATAATTATTATTACTCTTGTATTAAATGATGATTTATTTATTAATGTTGTTAATTATTTTTTATGATATGAAATTTATAAATAGATAGTATATAAGAAATGATTATGCGGAATGATAAAAATGAGAACAGGAGTACATTGTACTCCTGCTTTGCGTTCGCTATCTTTTTGTCGATCTTTTTATTAGTGCTTGGTGTTGTCTGAAACAGAATCTTCAGATGATTCAATTTTATCAATACCTGCTTGAAGAATATGAATCAACTGTTTAGCTATGTCTGTTGTGAGCCAAAGTGTCTTATCTACAACTGCATTTTCTGGATGATGTTCGTTTTCAGGAAGATAATGTAAACGCAACATCATGGCATCGTAGATGTCAACGGTACTGATATCCCAGCCTACAACAGGATGTGTCTGTATAACTTCATTTTTTCTACTCATAATACCTCCTAATCATACAGCCGGTTTTGACTAAGAGAGAAGCTCCCACGCAATGTGGTTACTTTTCAGTATACGAGATTTATCATGATTAAAAAGATAAATTTTTGTTGGAACAAAAAAATGTGTGCTGGCTCTGATAAAAGAGTAATGCACCATTAACAGTCGAACAAATGTTATATGGTGCATTTTAGAAAAATATCAAGGGGTGAGATTAATCGACAGTAATATCCCAGTGAATATTTTCATTCGCTAAGAATGGGATAAGTGCTTCATTACCACAAAGAATTTGAGCAGGTGCTTCAATATTTTTTTCTGTTAGCGTAATGGAGCCTTCATTTACAGGTAACCCATAAAAACGTGGGCCATTGAGTGAACAGAACGCTTCAAAGTGCGCTAATGCATCAAGCTCTTTAAATACGGTTGCATAGGCGGCTAATGCAGTAGGGGCATTAAATACACCCGCACAGCCACAAGAGGACTCTTTTCGATGTTGCAAATGTGGTGCAGAGTCTGTTCCTAAGAAAAAGCGAGAATTTCCAGATGCTACTGCTTGTCTTAATGCCTCTTGGTGAACATTACGTTTAAGAATTGGTAGGCAATAGAGATGAGGTTTAACACCGCCAACTAACATATGATTACGGTTAAACATCAAATGTTGTGGAGTAATGGTGGCGCCAAGAAATTCATTTCCTTCTAACACATACTGAGCCGCTTCTTTGGTTGTGATATGTTCAAAAACTATTTTTAGCTCAGGAAATTGTTTGCGCACAGGGGACATGACGCTATCAATGAAACGTGCTTCTCTATCAAAAATATCAATATGTGAAGCAGTAACTTCGCCGTGGATCAACAATGGCATACCGATTTTTTCCATCACACTTAAGATTGGATAAATCTTTGTAATATCAGATACACCATGGCTTGAGTTTGTTGTTGCATTTGCAGGATAAAGCTTACAGGCGGTGAAAACACCTTGTAAAAAACCTTGTTCAACTTCTGAAGGCAGCGTGCTATCCGTTAAATAACAAGTCATTAAAGGCTCGAAGTTATCACTAGCAGGAATAGCCGCTTTAATTCGATCACGATAAGCGCGAGCTGCTTCAATAGTTGTCACTGGTGGAACAAGGTTTGGCATGACAATGGCCCTGCCAAAATAACGACTGGTATAAGGAACAACGGTTTTTAGCATGTCATCATCACGAAAGTGAACATGCCAATCATCAGGACGGCGAATAGTGAGGGTGATAGGTTGTGCAGTGGTCATATACCGGCTCCGTGTGTCTTAGGAAAATCGAAAGATCAAGGATTGGATTGGACTAAGTAGTCAAGCCGGAAACGAATGCTAATACGAAAACGATTAAATAGCTACCATTTAATCGTATTTTTTATTATGTATTATAGAATGCTGTAAGGGAAAACAGAGAATAAAATCAAAAGGTTACGAGGGTGACACAAATAGAAATGGCTCCTCCAACTGGACTCGAACCAGTGACATACGGATTAACAGTCCGCCGTTCTACCAACTGAACTATGGAGGAATAACACTAAGTGGCGTGTATCATATAGCGGTCGTTTTGATATGTCAAAGGACAATCCTCGATATTTGTTTAAGTGCGTAGATAAGCAACATTTTGTGCATTTCTAAAACGGATGCTCTGATAAAGAGGTGATATTTTCTGCAATAATGAATAAAAATAAAGAGATAACGTACTCAACTGTAAAAACGGAGATCTTAAAAAATACATTAACGGAGAAGAGAATGAAATGAATTATGCTGAAGATAGAAAGCAAAAAGCCCGCACTATAATAGCGCGGGCTTTTCTAAATTTGGCTCCTCCAACTGGACTTGAACCAGTGACATACGGATTAACAGTCCGCCGTTCTACCGACTGAACTATGGAGGAAGCGTGTTCTCGTGAGAACGAGACGGATAATAGCGAGGGTGATGAACTTTGTAAAGTAAAAAAAGTAAAATAATAGTTTAAGTGGTTAAAAAATAACTAATTTATGGATTTTAAATCAAATAAAGCTACTTTAAGATAAAAATAATTCAATAAATCACACTAGGTAAAATGGAAAACATGAAAACGAGTGTTTTTATTAGTCATTAAGTTATAGAAAGCGATTGATACAACTTGAAGAAAAAGAGACAAGTAAAACCAAAGAAGAAAATAAAAAGTTAGAAAGCAAAAAGCCCGCACTATAATAGCGCGGGCTTCTCTAAATTTGGCTCCTCCAACTGGACTCGAACCAGTGACATACGGATTAACAGTCCGCCGTTCTACCGACTGAACTATGGAGGAAGCGTGTTCTCGTGAGAACGAGGCGAATAATAGCTATCCTTTGTCACCTTGTAAAGTAAAAAAATGAAAAAAAATACTGTTTGCTCAAGAGTGCATCAAGTTGTTTCTTTTTTGATAAAAATGTATAAAAAATAAATGGTTATCAGTAGGGATTATGTTCAATAAGACATTTTTATTATGCGATGTAATTCTAAAGTCGATAAGAAACAATAAGAGGTCTTTTCAAAAGAAAGTTTTTCATACTGTTTAATAATACAATGTAAGTAATGCAGAGGTTAAATAGAAGATCCAGAGATAATGAATACCACCGATTTATCAACGCCGATTTTAATTGAGTTCGAAGAATTTAAAAAAACACTCCTTTCCCATACGAAAGATAAAGAAGGAGGTTGGGATACGGCTGTTTCTGGATTAGCGCTGTGTCACTATACAACAACGACAGAATCAGAAGGGTGGATGTATGAGCCAAGTTTAGCTATTGCTGCTCAAGGTGCAAAACAAATAACAATAGGTTTAGAAACAAATTGTTATCGTCCCATGAATATGCTTTTGACATCATCTGATATACCCACTTTTGCTAAAGTTTGTGAAGCATCTAAAGAGGCGCCATTTTTAGCTATCTTACTTAAATTAGATCTCTCTTTATTACCTGAATTGTTAGCAGAGAATCGATTTGAATTATTGCAAGAAAGCAATCAACATAGAGCCCAACAAGTCGTTCCCGCCACAGCACCAATATTACAAGCAGTCACTAGACTTATTAAACTGATTGATACACCAGAAGATGTGCCTTTTATTGCTCCTTTGATCCAAAAAGAGATCCTTTATTACTTATTACGATCAAATGGTGGGGCAAGGCAGCAGTTATTGGCATCGCAACATCCTCAATGCCGCCAAATTAATCATGCTCTTGATTGGGTTAAGCTGCATTATCGAAATACTATTCGTATTGAAGATTTGACCACGTTAGTAGGAATGAGTACCTCTTCATTTCATTTCCACTTTAAAAATCGAACGGGTATGACACCACTACAGTATCAAAAATGGCTACGCCTTAATGAAGCCCGACGCATTATGTTAATTGAAATGGCAGACGTTTCTGAAGCTGCATTTAGAGTGGGATATGAAAGCCCATCACAATTTAGTCGTGAATATCATCGATTATTTGGCTTAGCTCCTTTAAAAGATATTCAACGATTAAAAGAATCTGACACTGAAAGAGTATCTTTGGATTATTAGGCAAGAATAATGGAGAAATGAGTTAAAGCAATAATGAATGATTGCGTTACAGTCATGCTATTAGATTTTGGTATATAAAGGAGTGTGAAGTGGCTAACGTATTTATTATTAATGCATCAAAAGAATTCGATGGTTCTGAAGGAAAACTCAACGATCATTTAACGCAAGTTGCGACAACATTGCTATCTTCACATCAGATAAATGTGCAATCAACTCGTATTGATGATGGCTACGATAATGATGAAGAAGTTGATAAATATCTATGGGCTGACGTTATTATTTATCAAATGCCAGCGTGGTGGATGGAAGGGCCTTGGATCTTAAAAAAATATATTGATGATGTATTTAGTGCAGGTAGCGATAAATTATTTATTGATGATGGTCGCACACGAAAAGATCCTTCAAAAAAATATGGTTCGGGAGGGTTGCTACAAGGTAAAAAATACTTACTTTCTGTGACTTGGAATGCGCCATTTGAATCTTTTGAAGAACAAGAGCAATTCTTTGAAGGAAAAGGTATTGATGCCGTGTATTTTCCATTTCACAAAGCAAATCAGTTTTTAGGTATGAAAGGATTAAAAACCTTCGGAATGTTTGATGTGGTAAAACAACCTCAAATTGAAAAAGATATTGAGGCGTATAAAAAGCATTTAGAACAAGAAATTATTGGTTTGTACCGTTAAACTTAGTCAAGCGTATTTATGGGCTATCTCTTATTTACAAGAAGCCTAAACAGCCACAATGCGATAGAAATGAAAAAACAGATTAAAAAATGAGGGAAAGTGGCTGATTTTAATAGAAAAATATTGTTGAAATAGTTAATAGCAAAAAGCCCGCACTGTGATAGCGCGGGCTTTTCTAAATTTGGCTCCTCCAACTGGACTCGAACCAGTGACATACGGATTAACAGTCCGCCGTTCTACCGACTGAACTATGGAGGAAGCGTGTTCTTCTTGAGAACGAGGCGCATAATAACGATGATATATCAGAGTGTCAACGCTAAAAGTGGATTAAATATCTGTTTGGTTGGTTTATCGACAAAGTGGTTAAATAATAGAAGTTATTCTCCGTGTTTTTACGGTTAACACGGAGAATGGATCAAGATTGGGGAGATAATTGTGATGCTGAAATAGATTGCTGGACAGGATCGAACGCCATCAAATAGACATCATAAAAATGAATTTCTTGTTTTTTACTAATAATCTCACGAATGTCTTCTTTTATTTGTGGCGAAATTGCGGGATGTTGCTGAATTTCATTTACTGCTTCATCAGACAGTTTCTCAAAAGTATACCATTCACCGTTATAGCAAACTCTTAAATCAAGCACGCCGATATCTTCAAATTTATAGATAGGCTTAATGTCAAATAGTAACACTCCGGCCATCACCAGGAACATCAAAGTAAACAGCACTAGTGAAATAATACCAAAATAAGGAGAGTAGATAAGTAATGCGGCAAGTAATATATAAGAGAGAACCATGCTGATACATAACCAGATATGGTTTTTCAAAAATTGACTATTAAAGTGTGGCTTTCCGTCTCTTTTTTCAGCTTTATTGATCCGGTCTAAATCACGCTCTAAGATTTCTTTTAATACATTCATTGTAAACACCTTAAGAGATGAATGTTGCAAACTTGTTTCTTGTTGCTAGATTATCACGGAGACAAGATAAGCAGGTAGAACAGTTTTTTTAAATTCTGACATTAACTGTTATTGTAATGCCACTAAGATTATTCTTAGTCACTGTTAATAATAGAGATAAAATATCAAATAAATTTTATACACAGTGATAAAAATAGAGGAAGAATTGTATTTTTAATGTGCAATTCGCATTTTTTTAATCTTTAGACGCATAAAACTATTGCTATTAAACTTGTCTCATGCGTTAATGAGTAAGGCCTCAATACAGACCTGATTTATGATTGACATTCTAAGTTAATGAGTTTTAAACAGCATCGCTTTTTGACCGTTTTCTTCATGTGTGCCCATAAGTTATAGGTAGTTCAGGCCAGTAGATGCCGAGAAGGCAACGTTTTATTGATATATAGGAAAGTCACATGTCTGACAAAATGAAAGGTCAAGTTAAGTGGTTCAACGAGTCTAAAGGCTTTGGTTTTATTACTCCAGCAGACGGAAGCAAAGACGTATTCGTTCACTTTTCTGCCATTCAAGGTAACGGTTTCAAAACTCTGGCTGAAGGTCAGAACGTAGAATTCACAATTGAAAACGGTGCAAAAGGTCCAGCAGCTGCTAACGTAACAGCTCTGTAATTTAAAGCCTTTTAAAAATTTTCTTCAAGCCTGTCACCTTATGGTGGCAGGCTTTTTCTTTATGGGTAAAATAAAGAAAAAGAGAATGATAATATTTATCAGGAGAGAAAATGCAGATTAATGATAAGGTTGTTGTGAAAACGGATGGTGTTGACGATCGTGAAGGGATCATCCTACTTATTGAAGAATTTAACGAAGGTATTATGTATTTAGTGTCACTCCCTGAATATCCAAAAGGAATTTGGTTTTTTAATGAAAAAGAAGGTGGGGAAGGGACATTTGTTAGACCAATACAAGAAAAGTGATTTGTGTTTAGGTTCGGTTCATTTACAATTTTAAATCAGCTACTTATACTTTTGCTAAATTTTAGTGAGGAGAAGTCACCTTGGATACGCAAAGTTGTAGGTTAACGGTAACTCAGTTAACCCAAAATAGATTTGTTCAAATCAATAGGTAGGCTGTTTTCTTCATTAAAACTGCTTACCATTTTTGGTGGGCAGTGCATTGTAATATTCCTTTCTTATATATTCAGGTGTTTGCACTTACCCAAAAAATTTCCTTTATATTACTAATAAACAAGGTAAAGGCATGTGCTACATTTTTTTCTCTCTATTTCCTCCACCTAGGTTGATACGTTAATTCCAATACTCTGAACATTTAGAGAAAATTTTTCATACTTATTTTTAATCATCATGTAGAGGAAATAAACATGACGATGACACCTTATATTTTAAATTTGGTGATTGCCATGTGTCTTGGTGCTTTGATTGGGGCTGAGCGTCAATGGCGACAAAGAATGGCTGGTTTAAGAACGAATGCACTCGTTGCCACCGGAGCAGCTGTTTTTATCTTAAGTTCAATTGAGACTTCACCAGATAGTCCTGGCCGAATAGCGGCTCAAGTGGTTTCGGGAATAGGCTTTCTGGGCGCTGGTGTAATTATGCGTGAAGGAATGAATATTCGAGGATTAAACACCGCGGCAACACTTTGGTGTTCTGCCGGAATTGGTGTGTTATGTGGTTTAGGTTTGTATCAATTGGCGACTATAGCAACACTTCTAATTCTTTGTGCGAATATTTTATTACGAGAAGCCGCCCAACGTATTAATGCTCAGCCACAACACCAAGCGATAGATATTGAGCAACGTTACTCAATTCGAATTATTTGTCATGAAGAAGATGAAGTTTTAGTGAGAACCCTTATTTTGCAAGCAATAAATGGTTTACATGTTCGATTACAATCTTTGAGTAGTGCAGATACATTGATGCCTAGCCAACTAGAAGTTTGTGCTGAGCTGCTTGCAACTCCCGTTGAACAAAAAGAGATAGAGGCTATTGTCTGCCGTGTTAGCTTAGAAAAAAGTGTAAGTGCTATTAATTGGAAAATTGCAGCTGAACACCCCGCTTAACTAACAATAGTTTGCGTTAAATGTGTTTCTTATGATGGCTCTCTATATTCTATATAGGGAGTTTTTTGTTTTCTTAATATAGGGAAAATATTAAAAAATAATTTAAAAAGAATATAAATATTATAGAAAGTTATAAGCATATAACCATATTGTTTGTGAGCAAATAAACGTAATGGTTAATTTTAAAACTAAGTACCTTATTGAAGGTAGTGAGATTTGTATCATGTATTAAGTATTATTACTGACATATATAAATAAAGTATTTTGTTTATGTAATTATTATTTACGTAACTATTACTCTGCGGAATAAAAAATAGGACTTTTTATTCATAGCTGGCTAATTAGAAATACACAGAAAAAGAGAGGAATTATTCTCGTTTTATTTTAAATACCCATTTTTATGTAATTTGATTAATATGCAATTATTTATATTGTGGTTAACCCGTATATTGTGAGCTTTAAGTGAAAATGACTGAATGGAGTTTAAGCGTATTTGATATGGTTTCCCTTTTTTATTAATTATTGATTTCAGATTGGTTTGATTTATCACTGTTTATTTTATTTTGAATAAACGATGAACATCAAAATCAAGTAAGCGTTTGCCACAAGTTATTTACTTATTAAATGAGGTACTTAGGTGTATTGTAGGACAAAAAGTCGTTATTAAGGGACTTAGCGCAGTATAGAATTTGGGGTCGAAAAGCGTGTTTTCTATTGATTATACTGGGAATTTTTTTAATACCTAAATAATACTCTCAAATTATTTCAATGTATTTGGCGAAATATATATCAATGTTTTTTATCAGGTTTGGTTTAAGTTTCAATTTTTGAGTAATATTTTTAATTTAACCAAATTAGCGCCCAGAAAAAGTGGGCCGAATGTAGTTAAATAGCAAGTTTAGCCCGCTACAGCAAAGCTGATGAATGGCAGTGTAATGCTGTTTATAATTGCTCATCAGTGGTGTGCAAAATTTTTTGAAAGAATGTGATTTTTTTTGTAAAAAGCATGTAGGAAAAATGATACCAATAAGTAATCTTATAATGAGAATAGAAAAATCATACCAAGCATTTCTTTGTGTAAAATAATAATTTCATGATTTTATTATTTGTAACTTTGTCAAGGATGTAAATCTTACTTATTACAGAAGGAGAATTATCTTAGTGTGAAATAGCTATGCCATTGTCATTTATTCTGAAAATAAATATAAAGGATTATTGAGATATTGACCTTTTTTGATTTACTTAAAAAGATAAAAACAAGTTCGAACTACCATTAATTAAAAAACAATGTCATCAAAAAAAGATGATAAACATTTCACGATAGCAATCTCAAAAAGATAGGGCTCATTTCAATAGAACTGAAAGCAATACACAAACTATTTGTATTCACGGCATGAATAATCTCAATTATTTTCGATTTGAAAAATAAAGTTACAATATTTTTGTTGATTTTTCTTTTCACAAAAAACAGAACACTTTTGGGGCATAAATGATGGAACCTTGTTATTGCTTTTTAAGCTTGATCTAATAAATGAGATATAGATCTAAATTACTTAGATATATCAATATTTTTATTACTTTTTTATGGAGAGAAAATGTCTTTTAAAACCCCAAATTACTCAAAAAAAGAGTAATAATACGGGCTAAATTAGTGATAAGTAGAGATGAATATTTAGATATGTATTTTAGCTATCTAAATAAAAATATAACGATGCTTAAATATCAGCCTGTGTCTAACTCTGTCAACATCAACTTTTGTTAAGCAATAGTGTTACTTAATATCAGCACTTTTAGCTCTATAATGCATTAAGACTTGTGCTAGCTAGGTTGAAATGAAGGTTCTGAACACTGAAGGGGAGGAAAAGTGAAACAATACTCATCATTTCTAGGAGTAAAACAAATTACGGTGAAAGTTAGTTTCAATGATAAAAAGTAACATTTGATATTTTATAGTTTGTATTAATGATAATGGAGTAATCAATAAGATGTTATTTTGATCGTATTCATTTTGTCTTGTTTACATTTAAAAGGGTTGTGTATACAAGTGTTAAGTATGGCATGGTGTGTTTGTCTGTACAGGCTTTTTCAACATTTTGCTGTAATCTCAAATAGAAGAAACAAAATTTATATTCGATTCTGTTCTTTTGTGAATTAATCACTTTATATTAGGGAACTCTAAATCTTTTTTTTATAAAACTGAAATTAATATTTCAATTTCAGTCTATTTTTTATAATAAAAAAGGTAAATTTTATAATATAAAAAATTAAGATCTTCTTAATTTTTTTATTTTTCTTCATTAAATATAATGTCTATAGTTTATTGCAATTTATTTTATCAATATATGTAATTTTGTTTTTAAATATTTATTTTTAAATTGTCTTTTTTTAATTTAATTAAATAGGGCTTATTTTTATAAATTAACTCAGTATTTCTTACATTTTTCTTAAGCCAAATATTGTATTGTATTTATATTCTAATTTATTAATTTGATTGGTATGAAAATATTTACTATTAAATTTCTTTTTTCTTATTTCTATCTTTAATATTAAAAAACCAGCTAACATAAATATTGCCTGTTTATAAAATAGACTATAATTCATAAATAAAACTTACTTATATGGTGATATTATTTAGTCGTGACTAATTTACAGTCAATAAAACTCTTATTAAGAGTTCTGTAATTTAAGTGTTAAAAGGTTATCTTTAAACATAAGTATATTTATACTATTACACGTGAAACTTTAATCTTATGGAAATAAATATTCAATGATTTAAGGGGGATGGTGCATAACTAAGAATTTAATTTTATATGACTTATCCTTCTGAATCATAAAAGCATGGATTTATCATTTTGATTTTAAAAGAAAAAATTAATGGTTAAATTAAGATAAAAAAAAGAATAACTAGAAATAATTATGACAGTCTATTTTTCAAACAAATTGTAAATAAAAAGTGATCATTTCTGAGGGTTTAAGTAAATGATGAAAAAAATAATATCTGTAGAAATATTTATTAAACTGGAAGAGCTTGTTTAGATAAAGATGAGGAGTAGATATTGCAATATATGTTACTGTGATCAAAAAAATCTTCAATTGTGGATTTGTCAAATTTTTATGCTGTATTTTTAGGTTTATAAGTTTAATAGATCGTATAAAATAAAAAATTATCATTAATATTTTAATTTGGGTAGATTAGCTTATTAATTTACACAGAGTTTTATTACTTTTATCACTTGAATAGTTAATGAACTAATTCCATAATAATGATTATCTTTTTGTGATGTGACTCACATAGTATTTAAATTGGACTACTTTATCCGTTGAATAACTTAATCGTTAAGGAGTAAAGTTGTCGCGTTAGGATTATTCTTAACGAGCTATATTGGCGAGCATTTAAAGTTTACTTTTAATTTAAATGTTTTTTTCGCTACTTTTGAAAATGACCGTAACTAAGTAATACAAGGTAGTGTTACTACGTGTCATGTTCATAAAATGGGGCCTGGAAATTTAATATTACATTTATATTAATTTCCTCGGGATCTTTCATTAGGAAGATCCTCTTTGTTCAATATAATCGGACGGGATGTAAAGAGATGAGTACGGTTGAATTGCTTAAGCATATTTATGACATAAATTTATCGTATTTGCTTTTGGCGCAAAGGTTAATTAACCAAGAAAAGGCTTCAGCAATGTTTAGGCTTGGTATTAGTGATTCCATGGCTGATGCTCTTGCAGAGCTTACATTGCCTCAATTGGTTAAGTTGGCTGAAACAAACCAACTAATCTGTAATTTCCGGTTTGAAGACAGCGAAACAATAGAACAACTCACCAAAGAATCTAGAGTGGATGATTTACAACAGATCCATACTGGAATTCTTCTTTCTTCAAACTTGTTTCGTCAGTTAGCGGAACAAGATACTTCTGCAACAAAGAAACGGGCATAACAATGAGTGAGAAAAGTATCGTCCGAGAAGCGAAAGACATTCGCTTAGCAATGGAATTAATCACCTTGGGTGCCCGCTTACAAATGCTTGAAAGTGAAACTCAATTAAGTCGGGGGCGTTTAATTAAATTATACAAAGAATTAAGAGGGAGCCCCCCTCCAAAAGGAATGTTACCTTTTTCAACGGATTGGTTTATGACATGGGAACAAAATATCCATTCCTCAATGTTCTACAATGCTTACCGTTTTTTATTGAAAAATGGGGGATGTGTAGGAGTTGAGGCAGTTGTTAAAGCTTATCGTTTATACTTAGAACAATGTCCACCTGTTAAAGATCAAGAACCTATTTTAGCACTAACAAGAGCATGGACATTAGTACGCTTTGTTGAAAGTGGTATGTTACAACTTTCAGTTTGCACCAAATGTAATGGTTCATTTATTACACACGCACACCAGCCTGCTAGCAATTATGTTTGTAGTCTTTGCCAGCCTCCTTCTCGCGCAATAAAAAAACGTAAACTTTCCGCCAATCCTGCCGATATTAACTTACAACTGTTGGATGGTCTTGAACAGTTTGCAATGTGATTCGAGATTGAAAGTTAAATATCAGGTTATAGAGCTTAGTTATCTATAACCTGAGCCGTTTCCTCTCCCACTCCTATCTCTTGCTGCTATGTTCGCCATTCTCTCTATAACGAAATTAGCTAAAGGGATATCGCGTGTTAGTACTCTTAGGATATATCGTGGTTATGAGCGCCGTCATCGGGGGATATCTTCTCGTCGGTGGTAGTTTAGGCGCCTTGTACCAGCCAGCCGAATTTATAATCATTTTTGGTGCCGGTATCGGTGCTTTTATTGTAGGTAATAATGGTAGAGCAATTGTATCAACAATGAAGATCCTACCGAAATTACTTCGCAGTACCAATTACAATAAAGCGATGTACATGGATTTAATGGCACTCATGTTTCGTTTGTTGTCAAAAGCGCGTCAAAACGGCATGTTGGCATTAGAGAGAGATATCGAAAACCCACAGCAAAGTGATATTTTTTCCCAATATCCTCGCATTATGAAAGATGTCTATATGCTCAGTTTTATTACTGATTATATGCGTCTCATGGTGACAGGAAATATGAATCCTTATGAAATTGAATCTCTGATGGATGAAGAGATTGCAACTTTTGAGGAAGAAAGCGAAGTTCCTGCAACGGGATTATCTGCCATGGGTGATTCACTACCCGCATTTGGTATTGTTGCTGCGGTGATGGGTGTCGTTAATGCGTTAGGCGCAGCCGATAGACCTGCTGGTGAAATGGGCGTTCTCATTGGTCATGCAATGGTCGGGACTTTCTTAGGTATTTTATTAGCATATGGTTTTATTTCGCCATTAGCTTCTCGACTCAGACAGCGCTCTAGTCAACAAATGAAAATGATGGAGTGTATCAAAACAACACTGTTATCTAGCATGAATGGATATGCGCCACAGATAGCGGTTGAGTTTGGACGTAAAACCCTCTTTCTGGCAGACAGACCTTCTTTTATTGAATTGGAAGAACATGTACGTCAGGTACGGACACCGATGCAGGCAAATCCTGATGCAATGAAAGAAGAGTAATTATGAAGAGTAATTCACAAATCATTCGAGTTAAAAAGCGAGGGAGAAAGCAACATCACGCTCACGGTGGTGCATGGAAGATAGCTTATGCTGACTTTATGACTGCAATGATGGCTTTCTTTCTTGTGATGTGGTTACTTTCAATCTCTAGTCCACAAGAATTAACTCGTGTAGCAGAATATTTTCGTACACCGTTAAAAGTCGCGATTGAAAAAGGGCGATTTAGTGGAGATGCAACAAATCCTATTCCTGGAGGAGGGCGTGATCCTGTCTATAACGAAGGGGATGTCTTGCCAAAAGGCGAGGAAGATAAACAGCTCAATGAAAAGCAACAATTCCGTCGATTAAAAGATAATTTAGAACAGGTCATTTTAAATGATCCTAGATTAAAAGATCTGAAGCCTCATTTATTAATAGACATGATGGATGAAGGCCTACGAATTCAAATTATCGATAAAGCAAATCGCCCTATGTTTAGAGTTGGTAGCGCCACCGTTGAACCTTATATGAAGGATATTTTGACGGCTATTGCCCCTATTTTAAATGACACACCATATAAAATCAGTTTATCGGGTCATACCGATGATATTCCTTATGCAAGTGGCGCTTTTAAATATAGTAACTGGGAATTGTCAACCGATCGCGCTAATGCCTCTCGCCGGGAATTAATTGGTGCAGGATTAAGTGAGTGGAAAGTGTTGCGTGTTGTAGGTATGGCATCAACAGTTCATTTAGTTAAAGAGGATGGTTTTGCTCCAGCTAACCGACGGATCAGTATTTTGGTCTTAACGAAGCAAGCAGAACAAAAAATTGTACAAGAAAATGAGCGGGTTGCACCGACAGTAACTGAGGCTTCAGAAATTGAGCCTCTACTTTCAGGGCAAGAAACCCCACAAGAAAAAGCAGCAAATACACAGGCGGGGTCGTCTGTGTCTTCTGCATCTGAGCTTCCCGAATCAAAAAAGGAAAATGTTGAAACAGGAGTTTCTGGGGAAAGTTTGCCATCACAATCGACAAATATTACTACAAAACAGGGAACAGCCCCCTAATTTGTTGGTAATCGCGTAAAGGTGAATGAGTAACGATGGATATTACTGAGTTTTATCAAACATTTTTTGATGAAGCAGATGAGTTGTTAGCTGATATGGAACAGCATTTACTGTTACTTGATCCAGAAAATCCAGATCAAGAACAGATGAATGCGATTTTCCGTAGTGCACACTCCATAAAAGGAGGAGCTGCAACATTTGGCTTCGTTAAACTTCAACAGACCACTCATGTGCTTGAAAACTTGCTCGATAGTGCAAGACGTCATGAGATGGCGCTCACCGACGACATTATTAACCTGTTTCTGGAAGCGAAAGATATTATGCAACAGCAATTGGATGCACATAAAAACTCACAAGAACCTGATGAGGAAACATTTAACTATATTTGTGAGAAGTTGCGTCAGCTGGCTCTCGATGTAAAAGAAGAACAATCAGCTCCTCATGTTGAGGCCGTTGCTGGATCTGAAACTTCAGTTTTACACGTCACTGAGACTGAAACTTCTGCCTCATCATCGGATGTTGAAAGTGTACAAAATGACGCCATTGTAGAAGAAACATCGAAAATGGCTGCTGATGGACATTATTACCATCACATTATTTTGTCTGATCTTAAAGAGACCGATATTGATTTAATGCTTGATGAATTAAAACATCTTGGGGAAGTAAGCCAAGTTGAAAAACAACATCATGGTCTTGAGGCAATATTAAAAACAACCGCAACAGAAGAAGATATTAGTGCGGTGCTCTGTTTTGTGATTGAGCCTGAACAAATCTCGTTTAGACAAAATACCGCGACAGAAGAAACGGCAGAACATATTACGACATCAGAAGAGAGTGAAATATCTGCTGATGGCGCTCATATTGAAAACCAAGTTGAGCAACCAGCACCCGTTCAATCGGTTGTTGCTGAAAAAGTAATAACACCAGAACCGGTTAAAACACCAGCGGCGACAGTATCTGCACCTGCTAAAAGACCTGCTACTGCACCAACTCCTAAAACAGAATCAACCAGTATTCGTGTTGCGGTTGAAAAAGTGGATCAACTTATCAACTTAGTCGGTGAATTGGTTATCACACAATCAATGTTGGCTCAGCATAGCGATAGCCTTGAACCGTCTATATACAGCGATTTATTAAGTTGTATTGCACAACTGCAACGCAATTCTCGTGATCTGCAAGAATCTGTGATGTCGATTCGTATGATGCCAATGGAATATGTATTTAGCCGATTCCCTCGAGTTGTACGTGATTTAGCAGGTAAAATGAATAAAAAAGTTGAGCTAAACATGATTGGTAGCTCGACAGAACTTGATAAAAGTTTAATTGAAAAAATTATCGATCCACTAACTCACTTAGTCCGTAATAGTCTCGATCATGGTATTGAAATGCCAGCAGATCGCGTTGCTGTTGGCAAGCCAGAAGCAGGACAATTAACATTGTCTGCTGAACATCAAGGTGGCAATATTTGTATTGAAGTGACTGATGATGGTGCTGGTTTAAACCGCGAACGAATTTTGAAAAAAGCGATTTCTTCAGGGCTTTCAGTTTCTGAAAACATGAGCAATGAAGAAGTTGCTATGCTGATTTTTGCACCTGGATTCTCAACCGCAGAAGTTGTGACTGATGTTTCTGGCCGTGGTGTGGGTATGGATGTTGTGAAACGAAATATCCAAGAGATGGGCGGTCAAATTCAAATTAGTTTTGAAGTGGGCAAAGGGACTCGTATCCGTATTTTACTGCCACTTACATTAGCTATTTTGGATGGCATGTCAGTTAAAGTACAAGACGAAGTCTTTATTCTGCCATTAGGTACAGTCGTTAGTTCTTTACAACCTGAAGAGGATGATATTTATCCATTAGCGGGTGATGAGAAATTATTGCAAGTAAGAGGAGAATATTTACCTCTCATTGAATTGCATCGCACTTTTAATATTGAAGGTGCTCAAACAGATATTACTCAAGCGATTGCGGTTATCGTACAAAGTGCCGGACGCCGTTATGCTTTATTGGTAGATAAATTAGTTGGTCAGCATCAAGTGGTCGTTAAAAATATAGAAAGCAATTACCGAAAAGTACCGGGTATTTCTGCCGCAACAATTATGGGCGATGGTAGTGTGGCTTTAATTCTTGATGTACCAGAATTACAACGCTTAAGTCATACACAAATGACAAATAAGAAAAAGAATACAACTGCAAGCGCAGTCATTTAATAGTGAGGATAAAATAAGATTATGGCTTCGGAACATTTCGAGAAATTATCCGGTGAAACTGTTGGACAAGGATTTCTAATTTTTACGCTGGGCGACGAAGAATATGGAATTGATATTTTAAAGGTTCAAGAAATTCGTGGATATGATCAAGTTACTCGTATTGCTAATTCACCTAGCTTTATTAAAGGGGTAACAAATTTACGGGGCGTTATTGTTCCGATTGTTGATCTGCGTATTAAATTTTCACAAGAAAGTGTAACTTATAATGACAATACTGTTGTTATTGTGGTTAACTTATTAAATCGAATTGTGGGAATTGTTGTTGATGGCGTTTCTGATGTTCTTACGCTAAAGCCAGAGCAAATCTGCCCTGCGCCAGAATTTGCGGTCACAATGTCTACAGAATATTTAACAGGTTTAGGCACTTTAGATGAAAGAATGCTTATTCTTGTTGATATTGAGAAATTGCTCAACAGCGAAGAAATGGAATTAGTTGATAGCGCAACAATTCAGGCTAAATAAGTTTTTATTTTTTAAAAACAATCTAAATACTGTTCCGGTAAATTTGCCGGAATAGCTATTTCTGTCTTTTTTATTTTATTAGCGAGTGCTAAAGCATTAAATTAACTTTAAGGTAAATTTAAAGATAAAAAAGAACTAATAATTTGAGTTAAGTTCTATTTTATTATTTATTAATTTATAAGTAGCTATCACCTAGTTGTAATATTTTTCTACTGACGGAAATAAATATAAAGTTTTTTATACTTATAATTTTAATTAAAAACAAGTATTACCACCGCTTTTTAATGGGGCAAAAACGTGACTAAGACGAAATGAAACCTATAAAGTTTCTCTTAAGTCTGCCGATAACTTGCTCATTACCATTTATTATAAAAAAGGGAAACTATGTTTAGCCGAATGAAAATAGTGACTGGATTATTATCCATTCTTCTGTTGTTTGGTGTTTTGCAATTTATCTCCGGGGGAGTTTTTTACTCAAATATTGTTGAGACAAGAAATGACCTGAATAAAACACTGATAATACAGGATCAACGTGAGCGCCTAGACGAAAGTTGGGCTAACTTACTCCAAGCTCGTAATAATATTAATCGCGCTGCGATTAGCTTTTTATTACAAGATAAAAACCTGAATGTGGATGACTCTCTTTCTGTTGACTATCTCACGGGTCTTGCTCGTAAAAATATGTCTCGTGCAGATGAGAAATTTAAAGAATTTGAAAAGAATATTACTGCTTATCAAGTTCACTCAGAAGATGATGTTCGTAGCCTAAAAGGGCGTTTTATCGAATATTTCTCTGCATTAAATCAATTGGAAATTTTACTTCAAGATAATAATTTAAAAGACTTTTTTGAGCAACCAACGACAGGTTATCAAGATGCTTTTTATAAAGAATATCTTGCCTACGTTATGCGTAATGAGAAGTTTAATGATGAATTAAACGTGGCATTAGAAGCCTCTCACCAACGTACTGTTATCACAATGGTTGTTTTAGCCATTATCGTTATCTCTGCATTAATTTTATGCTGGTTTGCGTTACGTAATGCCTTGATTAGACCATTAAATTCACTTCTATTAAGTATTAAAACCTTCTCCGAAGGGGATTTACGTCCAAATATTGAAGTGAATGGCCGTAATGAAATGAGCTTGTTAGCGAATGGCTTAAAGCATATGCAACAAGAGCTTATTCAAACCGTTCGTGGAGTCTATCAGAGCACAGAAAATATTTATAACAGCACGAGTGAAATCGCAGCTGGAAATAATGATCTGTCTGCACGTACCGAAGAGCAAGTGGCTTCACTAGAAGAAACTGCGGCAAGCATGGAACAGTTAACTGCAACGGTAAAACAGAACGCAGATAACGCTCGTCAAGCAAGTAACCTTGCTAACGATGCCTCAGATATCGCCCGTCAAGGCGGAAAAGTTGTTGCTAATGTGGTGCAAACAATGCACGACATAGCCGGAAGTTCTCAGAAAATCACCGATATTACTGCCGTTATCGATGGTATTGCATTCCAGACCAATATTTTGGCACTGAATGCGGCCGTTGAAGCTGCAAGAGCCGGTGAGCATGGTCGCGGATTTGCGGTAGTTGCCGGTGAAGTTCGTAACCTTGCACAGAGAAGTGCAGAAGCTGCTAAAGAAATAAAAACACTGATTGAAGATTCTGTGAGCCGTACTGAAACAGGCTCTGTGCTTGTTGAAAGTGCGGGTGAGACGATGACGCGTATTGTGGACTCTGTAACTCGTGTTACTGACATTATGGGCGAAATCGCTTCTGCATCAGATGAGCAAAGCCGAGGTATTTCACAAGTTGGCCTTGCGGTATCTGAAATGGATCGTGTCACTCAGCAAAATGCCTCTTTAGTAGAACAATCTGCAGCCGCTGCTGCTGGTCTTGAAGATCAAGCAGTTGCATTAACCCGCTTAGTTTCAATCTTCAAATTACCGGGTCAGGAAGAAAAAACGCTAGAAAGAAAGGAATCGGATGCAACCCCTGTAGTTAAAGCCGCTGCTCCACTTATAAAACCAGGAACCTCAGAAAAGAAAAAGAGCAGCAGTGTTGAAGATCCCGCTAACTGGGAAACTTTCTAACAACAACAAGTGGCTGACAAGCGGTGGCTTTTTACCACCGCTTTAAACGAGGTGAAGGCATGTTTAGGTTTCGCAAATTAAAGATATCCACTAGTCTATATTTATTACTGATGATGTTTTGCGTTATGCAGGTGATTTCTAGTGGTATTTCGCTAGGAATTATCCATTTGAATAACGAACAGATCACCAGAGTTGATTTAGATACAGCTAAGCGAGATGAATTAGGATTAAGTTGGGCATCTTTAATACAAACACGTAATGCGATTAATCGTGTTGCTATCGCAGTGAAAACTGAACAGTCAACGGATTATATTCAATCTATTGAATCAATTGCACTTTCACGCTTGGAAACGGCGAATACCCATTTTCAAAATTTCCTTGCTGAAATAAATAAAGAGGCAATACCGACAGAAGAAAAAGAAATCGTTGAAGCGGTGAAAAATGATTACCACGTTTTATATGGTGCATTAACTGAATTACATAGCATGTTAAAAAACGATAATTTCCAAGGTTTTTTAGACCAACCAACGGAACGTTATCAAACGGCAATGGAAAATTCATTTAATACTTATATGAATTACGTGCAAACAGAAATTACAGAATCGATAGAGCAAGGACATCGTTCTTATACTATCGCTATCTTAATGTTTATCGGTGCAATAGCGATGGTTATTGTTGTGTCAATCGCGGCTCACCGTTGGCTAAGTTTTAATATCATTAAACCTTTCGCAAGTTTAAGCCGTTATTTTAATGATGTTGCGACTGGCAAATTAAATCGTGAAATTCTTGTATTTACGGATGACGAAATAGGGGATGTGTTTAGACAATTACGAGATATGCGTGGTGAGTTAGCGCGTTCTATTCGTATTGTTCGAGATAACAGCCACGCTATGTATTCCGGCATTCAAGAAATTTCCAAAGGAAATACGGATTTATCCTCAAGAACTGAACAACAAGCGGCTTCATTAGAAGAAACTGCGGCAAGCATGGAAGAGTTAACAGCAACGGTAAAACAAAATGCTGAAAACGCCCTGCAAGCAAGTAAGCTCGCAGAATCTGCTTCTGATACCGCCATGCGTGGTGGTCAAATTACGCATAGTGTTGTTGAAACCATGGATGCGATTACACAAAGTTCTCAAAAGATAGGGGCTATTATCAGTGTGATTGATGGTATTGCGTTCCAAACCAATATATTAGCACTTAATGCGGCTGTTGAAGCTGCTCGCGCAGGCGAACAAGGACGAGGATTCTCTGTTGTCGCTGGAGAAGTTCGTAATCTTGCTCAACGTAGTGCTGATGCTGCAAAAGAAATCAAATTATTGATTGATGAATCTGTTTTACGAGTCTCTCAAGGTTCTCAACTCGTTAATAATGCAGGGCAGACAATGGAGGAACTCGTCACATCAGTAAATAAAGTCACTGAATTAATGGCAGAAATCGCCTCAGCTTCTGATGAACAAAGCAGAGGTATTCACCAAGTCGCTGATGCAGTCAGTCAGATGGATCAGGTGACACAGCAAAACGCTGCTTTGGTGGAGCAATCAGCATCTGCTGCCGCAGCATTGGAAGATCAGGCTAATAACCTTGTTGATGCTGTATCGGCATTCGAGTTGCCTGACACGGATGAGAATAATACTTCTTCATCCCTAGAAGGTAATGGGTTGAAAAAAGCAGATAAAAAATCATTTTTTAAAAAGACCCATTAAAAAACAATGAAACGTAATGTTACTGAAGTCTTATCAGATATCGCTGCTCAACCGTTGGATATTTTTACCCAACGGTTCATGTTGTCCGATGATCAGTTCCAATCTATATGCCAATTGATTTATCAAAAGGCAGGTATTGTGCTGACTAACAACAAAAGGGAGATGGTTTATAACCGTCTCACTAGGAGGTTACGTGAATTACGGATGAATAACTTTGGTGACTATCTTGCGTTTCTTAAAAGTGATGTACGCAACCCTGAATGGCAAGAGTTTGTTAATGCTTTAACAACTAATCTCACTGCATTTTTCAGGGAAGCACATCATTTTCCTATTTTGGCAAAACATGCCAGAAAAAGAGCCGGAGGCGTCTACCGAGTATGGTGTGCAGCTGCATCTACTGGAGAAGAACCTTATTCAATAGCGATGACTTTACGCGATGTTTTTGGGAATAACCCTTATAAAACCAAAATTATTGCCAGCGATATCGATACAAATGTGTTGGATAAAGCACGAAAAGGTGTTTACCGACAAGAAGAGCTTAAAACATTAAATGATGAATATTTGAAAAAATATTTTCTCAAAGGTGTCGGCGATTTTGAAGGATACGTGAAAATTAGGCCACAAATCAGCGAGATGGTCTCTTTTCAGTATTTGAATCTACTCGACAAGCAATGGGATTTAGAAGGCAGTTTTGATGCGATTTTTTGTCGTAATGTCATGATTTATTTTGATAAAACGACACAACAAACCTTACTTAACCGCTTTACCTCATTACTTAAACCAGACGGAATGCTGTTTGTTGGGCATTCTGAAAATGTAAGCCAGCTTAGCAAGGATTTCTACTTGCATGGGCATACCGTTTACGGGCTGACACCAGCAAGGAGAGGTTATGAATAAAATAACGGTACTCTGTGTTGATGATTCGGCGCTAATGCGTCAAATCATGCGAGAAATCATCAACAGCCATAGTGATATGGAAGTTGTTGATTGTGCACCAGATCCTATAGTGGCTCGTGACTTAATAAAAAAGTACAACCCACAGGTATTAACGTTAGACGTTGAAATGCCACGTATGGATGGTATTGATTTCTTGGAAAAACTGATGCGATTAAGACCGATGCCTGTCGTTATGGTTTCATCATTAACAGCTAAAGGCTCAGAAGTAACGTTAAAAGCGTTAGAACTGGGCGCTGTTGATTTTGTGACTAAACCACAGCTTGGTTTACGTGAAGGTATGCTCGCTTATAGTGAACTGATTGCAGAAAAAATTCGTGCTGCTGCTCTTGCTCGAATTAGTCGGCGTGAAGTTCAAGTCGTGCCTTCTAAATCATTGTCATTTACACCGATGATTTCGAGTGAAAAGTTGATTGCTGTAGGTGCATCAACTGGTGGCACAGAGGCTATTCGTAATTTTCTAGAACCATTACCCGTTACCAGCCCTGCGGTGTTGATTACACAACATATGCCAGCAGGGTTTACACACTCATTTGCAGAACGATTAAATCGTTTATGCCAAATCAGTGTAAAAGAAGCTGAAGATGGAGAACGTGTATTACCAGGGCATGCGTATGTTGCGCCG
This sequence comes from Proteus genomosp. 4 str. ATCC 51469, assembly GCF_003144375.1. NCBI lineage: Bacteria > Pseudomonadati > Pseudomonadota > Gammaproteobacteria > Enterobacterales > Morganellaceae > Proteus > Proteus genomosp. 4. The sequence goes on along the minus strand of NZ_PENV01000002.1, from coordinate 392,687 downwards.
GGTGATTATCACATGGAGCTTCGTCGTAATGGTGCTAACTACCAGATCCACATTAATAAAGAACCAGCAGTAAACCGTCATCGTCCTTCAGTCGATGTGCTATTTCGTTCAGTCGCAAAATATGCGGGGCGTAATGCTATTGGCGTTATTTTAACTGGGATGGGAAGTGATGGTGCAGCAGGGTTATTAGAAATGCGTCAAGCGGGAAGTTATACCTTTGCACAAGATGAAGCGAGTTGTGTCGTCTTTGGTATGCCTCGTGCTGCGGTTGAAATAGGCGCAGTTGATGAGGTGAAAAGTATAAGCTCAATGAGTAAAGCGGTACTGATGAAAATCAGTAGCACGCAATCATTGCGTATCTGATTAAGTTCAGTTTAAAAAGCAACACAGTAATTTGCCGATATATTTTGAAGGAGTTTTCAATGGCAAGTAAGGATCTGAAATTTTTAGTGGTTGATGATTTTTCAACAATGCGCCGCATAGTTCGTAATTTGCTAAAGGAATTAGGATTTACGAATGTAGAAGAAGCAGAAGATGGTGCTGACGCGTTAGCTAAATTACGCAATTCGGCAATTGATTTTGTGATAACAGACTGGAACATGCCAAACATGGATGGTCTAGAGCTTCTTAAAAATATTCGTAGTGATGCGGGACTTGCAGCAACACCAGTATTAATGGTGACCGCTGAAGCTAAAAAAGAAAATATCATTGCAGCAGCGCAAGCCGGTGCAAGTGGATATGTTGTTAAACCTTTTACAGCAGCAATTCTTGAAGAAAAACTAAATAAAATTTTTGAAAAACTGGGCATCTAAGGAGTCGCAATGAGTGGGAATCCAATTATGCCGAAAGATAATATTGAAATGACATCTGATATTATCAGCCGGATCGGACAATTGACGCGGATGTTGCGCGACAGTTTGCGAGAATTAGGATTGGATAAAGCAATAGCCGAAGCAGCAGAAGCCATCCCTGACGCTAGGGAACGATTGGATTATGTTGCTCAAATGACCGCTCAGGCAGCTGAGCGTACATTGAACTGTGTCGAAGCTGCGCAACCTAAACAGGATGCGCTAAGTGCCGATGCGACTAAGCTTACTGAACGTTGGGACCAATGGTTTGAACAGCCAGAAGAGCTGAAAGATGTACGCTCTCTTGTAACCGATACCCGCAATTATTTGCGGGATATCCCTGAGAGTACGGCTTTTACTAACAGTCAGTTATTGGAAATTATGATGGCACAGGATTTCCAAGATCTGACAGGTCAGGTGATTAAGCGCATGATGAGTGTAGTTCAAGAAATTGAAAAACAACTCGTGATGGTATTAATGGAAAACCTGCCACCAGAGCAACTTGAAAAGTCTAATGTGAAAAAAGAGACTGATTCTTTATTAAATGGTCCACAGGTTAATAAAAACAACGCTGGTGTGATCAAAAATCAAGATCAAGTTGATGATTTGCTAGAAAGTCTAGGTTTTTAACCTGTGATGAGTTTTAGGGCGATAAGGACGTTGAGATATGCAGGACGCATTCGCTCTATGCTCTGCTCTTTAGGATGGTGTACTTTATGGATAAAAAATCACGTAATAACGCTTTGATAGCCCACGCTATTGAAGAAAATGTAAGCCGCTTTGTTTAAGCGGCTTTCGAGGTTGCTTAAATAAGCATCAATATAAAAAATACATTATTTTCTGTGAATTTCGCTGATTTCCTTATTATTAGCGCCAAAACTACCTTTATTGTTATTTTTATCATTAGGTCGGTTTCTAAGCACCTACGTCATAGCCCAAAAAGCCCCGTAAATTTGCGATTGTTCAGCCCATCAATTTCCTCTGAATTTGTCATGCTTAGAGTCATTTCATTCATGCTTTTAATCTCAATATCTAAATCGGACAGACTGTGGCTGAAGATAGCGATCTCGAAAAAACAGAGGACCCCACACCCCATAAACGGGAAAAAGCTAAAAAGGATGGGCAAATTGTTCGTTCTAAAGAGCTTTCATCCGTTTTAATGATCTTGGGCGGAGTGAGTTTGCTGTGGATGAGTGGTGGATTTATCACTCGTGGGCTACATGCCATGTTAACAGAAGGATTTACGTTTAATCATCACCTTATTGGTAATGAGAATTTGTTGATCCCTCGATTTGGTAGCTTGATTAAACAAGCTGTTTTTGCGTTATCACCTGTATTTTTTGGGTTAGTGCTTGTGGCAATTGGTGGCTCTGCTTTATTAGGCGGGATTAACTTTAGTAGTAAATCGATTAAGTTTGATCCGAAAAAATGGAACCCTATTTCTGGGTTAAAACGTATATTTTCAATGAATGCGTTAGCCGAGTTATTTAAAGCGATACTGAAATCAACCTTTGTGGGGATCGCAGCAACAGTTTTTTTATGGCACAACTGGAACGATATTCTTCATCTGATCACACTTCCACCGCTTAGTGCATTAGCCAATGCAATGCAATTGCTGATTTTTGCCGTCTACATAACGGTTTTTATGCTGATCCCGATGGTGGCATTCGACATTATTTTCCAAATCCGTAGCCATCTGAAAAAGCTACGTATGACACGCCAAGAAATTAAAGACGAATTTAAACAACAAGAGGGTGATCCTCAACTTAAAGCGCGTATTCGTCAGCAACAACATGCTATGTCTCGTCGTCGAATGATGGCTGATGTACCTAAGGCTGACGTCATTGTTACGAACCCAACACACTATGCTGTCGCACTGCAATATAACGACAAAATGACCGCACCTAAAGTGTTAGCGAAAGGTGCTGGGGCTATTGCGTTAAAAATCAAAGAAATTGGCGCAGAAAATCGAATTCCGCTTCTAGAAGCACCACCGCTTGCTAGGGCGTTATATCGTCACAGTGAAATAGGCCATGCAATACCTTCAACCCTTTATGCTGCGGTTGCAGAGGTGCTTGCATGGGTTTATCAACTGAAACGATGGAAAACCGAAGGTGGTTTAAAACCTAAACAACCTATGAACTTGCCAGTGCCTCCCGCACTGGACTTTGCTGGAGAAGATAATCGTCATGGCTAATTTGGCCTCATTACTCCGCTTGCCGGGAAATTGGAAAAGTTCTCAGTGGCAGATACTGGCAGGGCCAGTGCTTATCTTGTTGATACTGTCAATGATGGTATTGCCATTGCCACCTTTTCTATTGGATTTATTATTTACCTTTAATATTGCACTCTCCATCATGGTGCTGTTAGTGGCAATGTTTACCAAGCGTACTTTAGACTTTGCTGCTTTCCCGACTATTTTGCTGTTTACCACGTTGCTACGTTTGTCATTAAACGTTGCTTCAACGCGTATCATCTTAATGGAAGGACATACAGGGCCAGAAGCCGCTGGGCGCGTTGTTGAGGCCTTTGGCCATTTCCTTGTGGGCGGTAACTTTGCTATCGGTATTGTGGTCTTTATCATCCTTATTTTGATTAACTTTATGGTTATCACCAAGGGTGCGGGACGTATTGCTGAAGTGGGTGCGCGCTTTGTGTTAGATGGAATGCCGGGTAAACAGATGGCAATCGATGCTGATCTGAATGCGGGCATTATCAACGAAGATGAAGCTAAAAAACGCCGTAAAGAAGTTTCATTAGAATCTGACTTTTACGGCTCAATGGATGGTGCGAGTAAGTTTGTTCGTGGTGATGCCATCGCTGGCTTAATGATCCTTGTGATTAACGTGGTGGGTGGCCTTATCGTCGGTGTTGCTCAACACGGAATGGCGTTAAACGATGCAGCAACGACTTATACTCTTTTAACCATTGGTGATGGCCTGGTTGCTCAAATTCCAGCATTGATTATCTCAACAGCAGCGGGTGTTATTGTTACTCGTGTTGCAACAGATGAAGATGTTGGGCAACAAATGGTGACTCAACTATTTGATAATCCTCGCGTACTGATGTTAACAGCGGGGGTATTAGGCTTGTTAGGTTTAGTACCAGGAATGCCTAATTTTGTTTTCCTCTTCTTCACGGCAGCATTAGGCGGATTGGGTTGGTATATCTTACGTCGTAACGCTAATCCTGAAGTGCAACAACAAAAAGAGATGGAAGAAGTTGAAAAACAAAACCGTGTCGTTGAAGCGTCATGGGAAGATGTGCAACTGGAAGATCCATTAGCTATGGAAGTAGGATATCGCTTAATTCCGATGGTAGATAACCGCCAAAATGGTGAGTTATTAGGGCGAATTAGTGGTATTCGTAAAAAGTTTGCTCAAGAGACTGGATATCTCCCTCCCGTCGTTCATATACGTGACAATATGGAGTTAAGACCTTCTTCTTACCGTATTCTAATGAAAGGGGTTGAAATTGGTCATGGGGAAGCGCATCCGGGTCGTTGGTTAGCAATCAATCCGGGTAATGCAGTCGGCTCTTTAGACGGTGATATCACTCAAGAGCCAGCCTTTGGTTTGCCCGCAGTTTGGATTGATGACAGTTTAAGAGAGCAAGCACAGGTGCAGGGCTATACCGTTGTTGCTGCAAGTACCGTTATTGCAACGCACTTTAACCATGCATTAACGAAGTACGCATCAGAATTATTTGGTCGTCAAGAAGCACAAATGTTATTTGATAGGGTCAGTAAAGAGCTCCCTAAAATGACAGAAAATATGATCCCAGATATGCTTTCACTCACGGTGTTGCATAAGGTATTGCAAAATCTGCTTTCTGAGCAAGTGCCTATTCGTGATATGAGAACCATATTGGAAGCATTAGCGGAGCATGCACCAGAACAAAAAGATCCAGCTGAATTAACCGCAGTGGTTCGTGTTGCACTTCGCCGAGCGATTACACAACACTGGTTTGGTGATCAAGATGAAATCCAGGTGATTGGTTTAGACGCAAGCTTAGAGCGTATTCTTGTTCAAGCGATGCAAAGTGGCGGTGGATTAGAGCCAGGGCTTGCTGAAAATATTGAACAACAGGCGGCAGATGCTGTACGCCATCAAGAGATGTCTGGTGGTGCGCCAGTATTATTAGTGAATCACGCATTGCGTTCATTACTTTCACGCTTCTTACGCCGTAGCTTACCGCAATTGGCGGTGTTATCGAATATGGAAATTAGTGAAGGTCGCCGTATCCGTATGACATCAATGATTGGTGGGCAACCGCATTAATCATTCTCGCTGATATACCGTTATCTACAAGCGAAGGCCACTTTATTAAGTGGCCTTTTTTATATTGATAGACATAAAGGAGGGATGAGTTAGAGCTTTTACTCATAATAAAGGGTGAAGTAGGTACATCAATAAATAAGTGGCTTAATGATGTTATGAAAAAGTGCAGTAATGGTGTGAATAAATGAGGAAAGGAACAAAGAAACAAGGAATCAAAGGCTCAAATAACAGTTAAAACTTAGATCAGAGAAATGAAGGTTACGAGAAGATAGATAATAATGATGTATGGTGGCTTAAAGTGAATAAAGTTTTATCAATAAAGAAAACGCCATCAATATTGATGGCGTATCATGTGAATTCTGATAATTATCGAGAAAACCTAAACCTGAATTTTTCGCCCAGCTAATGTAGAACGCTGTGCTTGACCATCAGAACCATAAAGGGTTGGACTGTGGTTCTTCTGCAAAAAACGGATAGCATCACTATTACGAGAAATATGTTGCTCTAATAGTAATCCGTTATGTTGATTAAGATGTTTTAGCTCCGCCGTAATATCCATTACTTGTATCCATAAATCAGATAAGAATGGCAACCCTGTGTAAGGTTTTTCTACACCGGCTTGTAAGCTTAGCGTATGACGCTGTTGGTCTGTATGACCTAAAGCCGACAAGACAAAATTCTTCTGTTCAGTAACTTCGTGAAGTGCATTGATATCAATGTTACCTGCACACAATAACTGCTGTTCAGCACGTAGAATACCAGCAATGGTATTGAGCTGTGATAATTGAAGATCTAAAGTCTGGCGGAGTTCTTCCATCATAATCATTAAAATATTATTGAGTTATGCTTTCAGCAGCTTCACGGAAAAGAGCATCCGCGATTTTACCGCTGTCCATGGTTAATGTTCCGTTGGCAATTGCTTCTTTTAAGCGAGCAACTTTCTCAACGTTAATGTCTTTGTTTCCAGGCTGAACAAGTTTTTTCTGCGCTTCACTTAATTTAACCGAAGTGTCACCTGTTGCAGTTTTTTGTTCAGTTGTTCCCGATTTACGTGAACCCTGTGTGACTTCACTTGGGTTACGTTGTGCAATTGCGTTAATCGGAAGCAGTGGATTTGCGCGTTCAATACTCATAGGAAAATCCTTTGTTAGGCATCAATTAATAGTCAGATGAAGCCATTGTAAAACAACCTATGTGTTTTCGCCTATCATCTTGTTTCTTTATATCGGCTATGAAATCAAAAACTTTAATCTTAGTCGTCATACTCGTCATATTTCAAGCCGTAGCGTTGTTAACCACATTCACTCGCACTAGTCCCATTACTCGTCATATTTCAAGCCGTAGTGTTGTTAACCACATTCACTCGCACTAGTCACATACTTATGTATGCTCCTAGCGGTTCGTTCATTTGTCGCCTAGCTACATCTTGAATTATTTAGAGTATGTATATGGTTGTATTTTTAATACAACTTGAATTATTTAAAGTAAAAAATGTATACAAATACAGTATTTGTTCAAATTGTAGCGCAAGAGAGTTTACCTCGGCTTGCCATAACTGAAACCGGTAACAAGCAATTCAATATAGGCTTATTCTGCTTATCAGCTTTTTAATTTATTAAAGAGGAATGCGAACAGAGCCATTTTCAAGTGCTTCACCAGTGACAATTTGGCCTGATTTTACTCTTACTCGGATCGTTTCATTAGCCACGGCGTTGTTTACTGCTTTACCTTCATAACGGATCTGAAAGTGAGGGCCTTGTGCAAAAACTGTTACTGTTTGACCCGCTAGTATTGCCCAAGGGCGACGAACCATGGTTGATGTTAAGGGTTTTCCTGCGGATATTTGTCGCATTGCGATCGCATTTTTAATTAATGCTGGATCACGCAATACATCATAGGGTTGTTTTTCTAACTCGCCGGTTGTCATTCTGACAGCCGATGTTTCAATGATGTCATCACGATTAATATCTTTTTTCGCGATTAAGTATTCACCATTAACGCTAACATCAACTTGAATAAAACGACGTTGTTTATCACATTGAATGGGAATCGAAAGACGTCCCCAATTGCGAGATCCAGCGTGGCGTTGGATCTCTTGTGTTTGACACACAGGCCATTTCTCTTCAGGTGTTAAAACTGTAACTGTCACTTTATCGCCTTGTTGATGAAGCGCGACAAAGAAATCTTGTAGTTCTTCAGGGAGTGATTTAGCGATACTCACATTCACCATAAAGAAAAAAGAAAACAGACCGATAAGAGTTTTAACTAACATAGTTTGTATCACCTTACAGAGTTGATGCTAATTGTGCATTTGTACTTATTTAGCCAGCACAGTGTACATCGTCTTTACACGCCTTAAACGCATAAATAGCAATCCAATTTACGCCTATTCCTCCAATCATCTTTTTTTTGAGCGTTTATTCTGTCAACTGAAATTGTTTTATCAGCTGAGGTAAGTGGCTTAGCCACCAAGGATAGAAGATGCTCGATAAATTAGAAAATACGTTTCATTTTCAACAAGAAGCGCTCTCAATACGCAATAAACGCCAAGAAATTCTCGCTGCGAATATCGCTAACGCAGATACCCCAGGCTTTCAGGCTCGTGATATTGATTTTGCTTCTGAATTGAAAAAAACCATTGAAAACGGACGCACGGGGAGTCATGGCATGCAATTAGCGATGACATCAGAGCGCCATATCCCAATCAAACCCGGTTACCGCTTAGAGGCAGACTTACTCTATCGCGTGCCTCATCAAACTGCGATGGATGGTAATACTGTGGATATGGACATGGAACGTAGTAATTTTGCTGACAATAGCCTTAAGTATCAGGCTGATGTGACATTTATTAATTCGCAAGTTAAAAGCATGATGGCTGTATTGCAACAGTAAGGTAAAGAGCATGTCTTTATTTAGTATTTTCGATATTTCAAGTTCAGCACTTTCAGCGCAATCACAACGTTTAAACGTGAGTGCAAGCAATATGGCAAACGCTGACAGTGTTGCGGGGCCAGATGGCGACCCTTATCGTGCAAAGCAGGTTGTTTTTCAGGTAAATGCACCAGCCGGCCAAGAAATTGGTGGCGTGCGTGTCACTGAGGTGGTGGATGATCCAGCCCCATTTCGTATGGAATATCAGCCAGGGCATCCTTTTGCCGATGAAAAAGGGTATGTACGTATGCCGAATGTTGATGTCGTAGGGGAAATGATTAATACCATCTCCGCTTCTCGTAGCTATCAAGCTAACGTTGAAGTCATGAACACGGCAAAATCACTGATGCAAAAAACACTGATGATAGGTCAATAGGGAGAATAAATTGTGGGTATTTCCTCCTCAATGAATGAACCTTATGATAATACCATTATCGGGGATGCACCTTCTTCATACCATACGAAAAAAAGTGGTAGTGATGATATTAAAGGGAATTTCCTGACACTTCTCATCACTCAGATGAAAAATCAAGACCCAACAAACCCAATGCAAAATAATGAGTTAACGTCTCAGTTGGCTCAAATTTCGACCGTTGAAGGTATCGAAACACTGAATAAAACAGTAAATAACATTGTTGGGCAAATTGATCAAAGTCAGGCGTTGCGAGCATCTTCCTTAGTTGGCCGTGGTGTCATGGTCTCTGGGAATAAAATTGTTGTCTTTCAGCCAACCGACGGTAAAGGTGAGACTGAAAAACCTGGTGACGGGGATGACACAATTCCAACACCTGATACTCAAAATGAGAAAACGCGCCAGCAAATGGGAACGTATAAATCAGAAAGTACTGACCCAACTGCGCCTAGCGACGAACACCTTTTTTCAACACCTTTTGGTTTTGAATTACTCAGTCCAACCGATTCTCTTACGATAAACATCACCAATGCGAGTGGTGTGACCGTTCGTACGATCAATATGGACAAAAAGATGCTACCGGATGTTTATAACTTCTCTTGGGATTGTACGGATGAAGATGACAATCCTGTTCCACCGGGAAGTTATAAATTTACCGTTAACGCCACGCTTAATGATGCTCAGGTCCCTGTTAAGACACTGAATTATGCGCTGGTGAATAGTGTGTCCATGGTGGATGGTGGTGCCCGCCTTGATGTTGGCTTAGGTAATACCGTTTCATTGGATGAAATTCGTCAGGTTCTTTAACTAACACATATTCAACTTGGAGGGCGCATGTCCTTTTCACAAGCAGTAAGTGGTTTAAACGCAGCAGCCGCTAACTTAGATACTATCGGTAACAATATTTCTAACTCCGCAACCTACGGTTTTAAAGGTGCAAACGTTTCTTTTGCAGACGTTTTTGCAGGTTCTGGTGCAGGTCTGGGTGTTAAAGTTGCAGGTATTAGCCAAAACTTTAAAGACGGTAGTATCACTACCACTAACCGTCCAACAGACGTAGCGATTTCTGGCGGTGGTTTTTTCCGCATTGAAGACCAAAACGGTGGCGTTTTCTATTCACGTAATGGTGAATTCGGTAAAGATAAAAATGGTTTCCTGACCAATATGCAAGGTATGCGTGTAACAGGTTATCCAGTACAAGTTGTTGATGGTAAAAATGTTGTTCAAAAAGGGGCGACACCAACACCTATCGTTATTCCTACCGATATGATGAATGCCAGTGCAACAGACAAAATCAATATGGCGGTTAACCTGAATTCAGGTGAAGAGAAACCCGCTAAAGCGCCATTTGATTCTAAAGATGGTGATACTTATAACTTCAGTACTAACGTTACCACTTACGATAGCTTAGGTAATGAACATAACCTGAACTTATTCTTTGTAAAAACAAAAGATAATGAATGGAAAGTTTATGGGCAAGATACATCCACTAAGGATACAGCTGGTGCACCATCGGCACATCAGGAATTAGGAACGTTAGACTATTCAACAGGTGGTGTTTTAAATAGCTTTACACCTGCTGCAGTGACTCCTCCAGCAACACCAGGCTTTGCTATTGCTTCTTTAAATGGTTCTGCTCCAAGCACGATCACACTGGATTTCACCGGCAGTACTCAGCAAAAAGTTTCTGAATCAAGCGTATCTAAATTAGCGCAAAACGGTTACCAAGCGGGTGAATTCACCAACTTCCGTATTGAGCAAGATGGCTCAATCATGGCGACCTACTCAAACCAACAAAGCCAAGTTGTTGGTCAAATCGCATTAGCTAACTTTGCAAACGCGGGCGGTTTAAGCTCACAAGGTGACAATATGTGGTCTGAAACTAACGGTTCAGGTTCACCAATTGTCGGTGTTGCAGGCTCTGGTGTGTTCGGCAAATTAACTAACAACGCATTAGAAGCATCTAACGTTGATATGAGCCAAGAGTTAGTCAACATGATCGTTGCTCAACGTAACTATCAATCAAACGCACAAACCATCAAGACTCAGGATCAGATCCTGCAGACTCTGGTTAGCTTGCGCTAATAACGCCGGAAATAATCTGTTATGGATCATGTGATTTATACCGCGATGGGCGGCGCCAGACACTCGATGGAAAATCAAGCTGTTGTGGCGAACAACTTAGCAAACGCATCAACGCCGGGATTCAAAGCGCAGCTTAGTGCAATGCGAGCCGTACCTGTCAATGGCGATACCTTACCGACTCGTACATTAACGGTAGCATCAACGCCAGGTAGCGATCAGAGTCAAGGAACGATGAACTATACCGGCAGATCAATGGACGTTGCATTAAGTGATAACGGCTATTTGGCTGTTCAGCTTGATGATGGCACTGAAGCTTATACCCGAAACGGAAACATCCAACGTAATGCGGATGGTATGTTGATGGTACAAGGACGTTTGTTAATGGGGGATAACGGTGCGATTGAAGTACCTCCTCAGGCAAATGTCAGTATTGCCAATAACGGTATTGTGACTGCGCATGTCCCCACTGATCCACCAAAAATGTTGGGTCAGATTGGTCGTTTAAAAATGGTAAAACCAGAGCAAAACGACTTGGTGCGTGGTGATGATGGATTATTCCATTTATCACCGAAAGGCACTGCGCGAGCTGGTGAGGAATTACCTGCGGATGATAGCGTGAAGGTGTTAGCTGGTGTATTAGAAGGCAGTAATGTTAATCCAGCAGAAGCCATGGTCGATATGATAGCAAACGCAAGACGTTTCGAAATGCAAATGAAGGTTATTCATAGCGCTGACGATAATGCGCAACGAGCTAACCAATTGCTATCACTGAGTTAAATAGTGTAAGGGGAAAACCATGATCCGTTCTTTATGGATTGCTAAAACTGGGTTGGATGCACAACAGACAAACATGGATGTGATTTCCAACAACCTCGCAAACGTCAGCACCAATGGCTTTAAACGTCAACGTGCGGTTTTCGAAGATTTACTGTATCAAACAATTCGTCAGCCGGGTGCAATGACATCAGAACAGACGAATGCACCTTCAGGTTTACAAATTGGTACGGGTGTTCGTCCGGTTGCGACCGAACGTTTACATAGCCAAGGTAACTTAGCGCCAACAAATGGAACACGTGATGTGGCGATTAAAGGACAGGGTTTTTTCCATGTTCAGTTACCTGATGGTACAGACGCTTATACCCGTGATGGCGCATTCCAAATGGACCAAAATGGTCAATTAGTCACCACCAGTGGTTTCCAAGTCGTGCCAGCCATTATTTTGCCTGATACTGCGAAGAAAGTGATGATTGGCCGTGATGGTACAGTCAGTGTTGAAATGGAAGGTGATCCAGCGCCACAACAAGTGGGCCAATTGACACTAACTACCTTTATTAATGACAGCGGATTAGAAAGTGTGGGTGAAAACTTGTATTTAGAGACCGCAAGTTCTGGCGCACCAACTGAAAATGCCCCTGGTATCAATGGCGCAGGCTTGTTGTATCAGGGATATGTTGAAACCTCTAACGTTAACGTAGCTGAAGAGTTGGTCAATATGATCCAGACTCAACGTGCTTATGAAATTAACAGTAAAGCGATTTCAACATCTGATCAGATGTTACAGAAACTAACGCAACTCTAATTTCGTTTGTTCATTAGCCTGACAGGATTTCCTGTCAGGCGTATTACTAAAAGAGTATCGAAGATGGATACAAAGGTCATTACTGACAATTCTGGGGCAAGAAAGCTTAGTGTCAGATGGCGTCGTCATCAACGTTTAGGTACCGCCCTGTTGGTACTGACACTGTCGGGATGCGCATATATACCCAAAAAACCGTTAGTAGAAGGCAACACAACGGCGGTTCCAACGGCACCGACTGCACCGGCACCCAATGGCTCTATTTTTCAGGCAACTCAGCCTGTTTATTTTGGCTATCAACCTTTATTTGAAGATAGGCGTCCTCGAAATATAGGCGATACGCTGACTATTACATTGCAAGAGAATGTCAGTGCAAGCAAAAACTCATCTGCAAATGCCAGCCGTAATGGTAAAGCAGGATTCCTTGCTGCGATTACACCGGGATTCTTGGAAGGGGTGTTTGGTAATAAACGTACCGATATGAGTATGGAAGGAAATAGTGACTTTGGCGGTAAAGGTGGCGCAAATGCGAACAATACCTTTAAAGGCACCATTACTGTTACCGTCGATCAGCTTCTCGCCAATGGAAACCTGCACGTTATTGGTGAAAAGCAAATTGCTATCAATCAAGGTACTGAATTTATTCGTTTTTCAGGTGTTGTGAATCCAAGAACTATCAGTGGTGCCAATACCGTAAATTCAACCCAAGTTGCTGATGCTCGAATTGAATATATCGGAGACGGTTATATCAATGAAGCACAATCTATGGGATGGCTACAACGCTTCTTCTTAAATGTATCACCTTTTTAATGAGTAGGGTCCAGATGAAAAAAATAGCGATGAGCCTTTTCTTTATCGTGATGACATGTGTCGGTTTTTCCGCCCATGCCGAACGGATCAGAGATCTCACCTCTGTTGAAGGGGTAAGAGAAAATGCGCTGATTGGTTATGGTTTAGTGGTGGGATTAGATGGAACGGGTGACCAAACAATGCAAACCCCGTTTACCACACAAAGTCTGAATAACATGCTCTCACAATTGGGGATCACCGTACCACCCGGCACCAATATGCAATTGAAAAATGTTGCTGCGGTGATGGTAACAGCAAAATTACCGCCTTTTGGTCGTACTGGGCAATCAATCGACGTCGTTGTTTCATCATTAGGTAATGCAAAAAGCTTACGTGGTGGTACGTTGCTGATGACGCCACTCAAAGGTGTTGATAATCAGGTTTATGCTTTGGCTCAAGGTAATATTGTGGTTGGGGGAGCTGGTGCATCCGCAGGCGGTAATAGCGTTAAAGTTAACCAATTAGCGGGTGGACGTATTAGTAGCGGAGCGATTATTGAGCGCGAACTACCATCACAATTTGGTCAAACTGGTTTGTTGAACTTGCAACTGAATGAAGAAAACTTCACGTTGGCACAACATATCTCTGATACCGTTAATAAATTAAGAGGTGTGGGTACCGCTATTCCTTTAGATGCTCGTACAGTTCAACTACGTGTTCCTATTGGTAAAAGTGAACAAGTCCGTTTCTTGGCTGAAGTTCAAAATCTCGAAATTAAACGAGTTATTGCCGATGCAAAAGTGATCATTAATGCAAGAACGGGTTCTGTTGTTATGAATCGTGATGTGACATTAGGAAGCTGTGCGATTGCACAAGGCAACCTTTCTGTCACGGTTGATAGTCAAGTGAATGTAAGTCAGCCTAATACTCCATTTGCGGGTGGTAGCACTGTTGTAACACGTAATACGAGTGTGAATATGAGTGAACAAGGTGGCTCATTACAGCAAGTGAATGCAAGCGCAAGCCTAAACGAAGTGATCCGTACATTAAATGCATTAGGTGCAACACCGACTGATTTAATGTCGATATTGCAGGCAATGGAAAGCGCGGGTTGCTTACGTGCGAGATTGGAGATTATCTGATGAAAGATTTATCTCTGCTTTCTTCAATGCCGACGATGTCAGCGCCGGCATATGACAGTAATGCATTGAATAAACTTAAATATCAGGTCGGGCAGAATGCTGATCAACAAGGACTGCGCCAAGTGGCGCAGCAACTTGAAGGTGTTTTTGTTCAAATGATGTTAAAGAGCATGCGCGATGCAATACCTCAAGAGAGCATGTTTAATTCAGAAAGTACCAAAATGTACACCTCACTTTATGATCAACAAATCGCTCAAGACTTATCACAAAAAGGCTTGGGCTTTGCTGACATGATAGAAAAACAGCTTTCTGCAAAAGTTACGATGGACCCGAGCGAAATGGCTGGAAAAACGCCAATGCCATTAGATGGCAGTGATATTTTTCAATCCATGCCAACTCAAGCCTTGGGACAAATGTATCGTGCAATGCAGCCTTACCAAAATGCAATTGAAAGTACGATTGGCAAGCTTAAAGGGTTATCTGAAAGCAGTGCTTCTTTTGCATCTAAACTGTTAGGGCCTGCGAAACAAGCGACAGAAGGCACAGGTGTACACCATCTTTTAGTTGTTGCTCAAGCGGCGCTTGAATCAGGTTGGGGTAAACGTGAAATTCTAACGGGTGAAGGTAAGCCAAGTTATAACCTATTTGGTATTAAAGCAGGAAATAGTTGGAAAGGGCCTGTCACAAACATTATGACAACCGAAGTGATTGACGGTAAGTCAATTAAAATGCGTGATAATTTCCGCGTTTATGGCTCTTATGTTGAAGCCATTCAAGATTATCTCCGATTGATTACTGAAAGCCCTCGTTACGCAAAAGTGCCCCAAGCTCAAACCCCAGAACAAGCAGCTTATCGCATCCAAGAAGCGGGTTATGCCACCGATCCAGGTTATGCGAAAAAACTGGTTTCAATCATTGGTCAATTAAAAGGAAGCGGTGAGCAAGTTGCTAAAACTTATACTCACGATTTAAGCGATCTATTTTAATGCTTTCCCCTCAAGTTTAGAGGGGAAGTACCGATAATAAAGACCAGAGCATTCATTCCAACTTGCCAGCTATGCTCCGTGCATACGGGTGATGACTAAACGTAAAAGGATAGACAAATGTCCAACAGTTTAATTAATACAGCGATGAGCGGACTTAATGCGGCACAAGCTGCGATGAGCACTGTGAGTAATAACATCGCTAACCAAAATGTAAAATGGTACAACCGTCAAATGACTGTTTTTAATGAAAACAGCGGCACAATGACCGGTAATGGTTATATCGGTAATGGTGTTAATGTTAGCCGTATTCATCGTGAGTATAACGAATTCCTTGCCGGTCAAATGAACCGTGCAATGTCAAAACAAAGCGCACTTAATAGTTATACCCAAAATATCTCACAAATTAATGATTTGTTAGCAGATAAAGGGAATGATGTTTCGAGTGCGATTGACGAATTTTTTACCAGCTTACCAAACGTAACCAATAACGCAGAAGACAACCCTGCGCGTACAACGGTAATTGGTAAAGCGGAAGCAATGGTGAATATGTTTGCTAAAGCAGACCAATCATTGCGTGATCTAGAAAAAGATATTAATAGTCAGGTGACAAACACCTCTAAAAATATCAATGAATATACAAAACAGATCGCAAAACTAAATAACGAAATTAGTCGTTCTAAAGGCTTCAATGGCGCTGATCCTAACGACTTATTAGACCAACGTGATCGTTTAATTCAAGAGCTAAATACACTGGTTGATGTTCAAGTAACTCAACAGGATGGTGGTTTTGTTAACGTCACATTTGCTAATGGTTTGCCATTAGTATCTGGTACTCGCTCTTATGAAGTTTCTGCTATCCCATCAAGTAAAAATAGCGAACGCCTTGTCATTGGTTATAGCAATGGCATTGATGAAGTTCGTGAAGTGGATGCAAAACGTATTAAAGGTGGTGAACTTGGCGGTGCATATCGTAGCCGTGAAGAAGTGTTAGATCCAAGCCGTAACCAATTAAATCAATTAGCATTAGTGTTGGGTGATCAATTTAATAAACAACACGAACAAGGTTTTGATTTAGATGGTAAAAAAGGTGAGAAATTCTTCGACCTTGGTGGCGCTCATGTTATGCCTAATGGTAAGAACAAAGGTAATGCCTCCTTTAATGTGGAATATACCGATACCAAAGCAGTGAAAGCGGCTGATTATACTGTTAAATATGACGGTAGTAAGTGGGATGTTACGGTAGAGCCGGGCGGTCGTAAAGTTGATGCTAAAGTAAGCGCAACGGGCGAATTAGAATTCGAAGGTATGAGTATCAAAATCAATGGTACAGCACAAAAAGACGATTCTATTATTGTTCAATCTGTAGGTAATGTGATTGCAGATATGAAAGTTGCGGTAACTGATCCAAGTAAAATTGCTGCTGCAGGTTCGTTAAATGCAGATGGTGAAACTGCACCAAGTGATAACGAAAACATGAAAAAACTGTTTGAGTTACCTGATGAAAAAGTTATTGATGGCAAAACAACAATTGCTGGTGGCTATGGTTCACTGATCAGTATGGTCGGTAACAAAGTGAATACCGCACAAGTTGACTTCGATGCTCAGGTTTCTATCACTAAAAGTATTGTCGAACAACAACAGTCTGTTTCTGGTGTGAACTTGGATGAAGAGTACGGTGAGATGTATCGCATTCAAGAATACTACATGGCAAATGCAAAAGTTATTCAAACTGCAAACAGTATGTTTGATGCGATTATGCAAGTTTTCTAAGTAACCCTTCATCAGAATAAGGAATATCACTGTGCGTTTAAGTTCAAATCAAATTTTTAGCCAGCGAGTGGACAATATTACCAGTTCACAAAGCAAATGGATGACGGAAGGCAATAAAATCTCCAGCGGTCGTCGTGTTGAAAAACCATCAGATGATCCAATGGCGGCTTCCCAAGCGGTTATGGTGAAACAATCTGAATCTCGTAACCAACAGTATGCGACTGCTCGTGGATTTGCAAAAAACAGCATGTCTTTGCAAATGAGCTTAGCCAGTCAAATGGTTAATATCACAACGAAGATCCAAGAGACTCTGGTTGCCGCGGGTAATGATGGGACATTAAGCGATGAAGACCGTTCATCTTTGGCTGATCAATTACAAGGTTTAAAAGATCAATTAGTGGGTATTGGCAATACAAAAGATGGTGTTGGCCGTTATATCTTTGCAGGTTTCCAATCAGATAAACCACCTTTTGTCGCTGATGCAACAGGCAAAATCACCTATCAAGGTGGTGATAAGCAAATTACCCAAAAAGTAGATAGTAATATTGAAATGGTCACTAACTTCACTGGGATTGAAACATTACAATCTTCAGGGAGTAAAGGAACAGCACCTGATATTTTTGAAGCATTAGATGGTGCTATTACTGCATTACGTGAACCGTTAACAGGTAAACCACAAGCTGATCGTGATGCAGCATTAGAAAAAATTGATGCAGCGAACCGCGTTAACCGTGCAACCTTAAATAATATTTCAAGTGTAGAAGCAAAATTAGGTTTACAACTTCAAGAAATTGATAATCTAGATGATTTAGGTGCGGATACATCATTAAGAAATGCAAAACGTTTAAGCGAATTACGCGATTTAGACTGGACGCAAGCAATTTCTGATTATTACCAAGAAGAGTCTGTATTACAGGCTTCTTATAAAGTCTTTAACGACATGAAAGACATGTCGATGTTCAAGATGTATCGCTAATTATTTTAGTTTTGTTTTAAGAAATTTTGATATCACCCCTGGTATTTATTTATCAGGGGATTTTTTTATTTATTAAAAGCAATAAACTATATTTTCTTTTTTAATGCTAAGAATAAGATTTTATCTTGAGTCGAAGAAGTTTTGAAACCATGATGAAGATAAAAATGTTTTGCGCTTTCGGTTAAAGCATGAACCATAATCGCTCTAACACCAATGTTTTCAGCTACATGATGACAACGCAAAACAGCATCTCTTAACAAATCGGCACCAAGATCTTTTCCATGAAAAGTTTGATCAACAGCAAGTCTAGCTAAAATGATCACGGGTATTGAGTCTGGCATATTGCGACGAATATGACTAATTGCTTCAGTATGGTTAACACTACCTGTTGCTAAAGAATAGTATCCAACAACACGTTTTTTATTTTTTTCACAGACCACAAATGTACGAGATGCACCTAAAAATTGGTTTTTTAAACCTCTTTGTTTTATCCAGTTATCTAATACATTTTCATTACTATAAAAATCAGCCACTTCATGTGAATTTGATAACGGCTCAGGTGCTGTTACTTTTCCCATAATGGTTTTCTTATTAATAACTTTTCAAGAGCAGGGTCAATATCAACCGGCGCATCAATAATTTCTATAAATTCCGCATATTGAGCATCATTTAAATTAAAGGTTCTACGGTCTAAAATGACGTCTTCAGCAGCTTGGCATACTGTCTCAAGAATAAAGTCAGTACGAGATTTATGGAGAATTTCAGCAGCAGTATCAATAAGTGCGCGTTGTGATTCTTTAGCGCGAATATTGAGTTGTACGTCAGCTTTCATATCACGCCTCCTTGTATAGCAATAGATATACATTGATTGTGGAATAAACAAACAATATTAGCTACAAAAAAGCAGATAAATTTTAATTTGAGGACTGCGATTAAAAATAAGTCGATTTAAATCTCAAGAAACCAGCTGATGTAATATCAAAGTGATGCGATTAAACGTATCGCTAAAAACGCGCTCTGTAAATACAGGCAATGCAGGCATAATCATTGATAATGCTAACATACCAATAGTCAGCGTAAGAGGGAAACCCACCACAAAGACAGAAAGCTGTGGTGTCATACGGTTTAGAATACCTAATGAAAGATTGAGCACTAAAAGTAGGGTGATTAATGGCATGGCTAGCATCATACCGTTAATAAAGATTGTGCCACCACTTTGAACTAAAGTGAGAATAGCTGAAGAGTTAAAAGTTTGATTTCCAATAGGAACCACATAGAATGTATCAACTAATATTGATATTAACCATAAATGCCCATCAAAGACCAAAAATAGCAATATCGTTAACATATTAAAAATACGTGCCAAAATAGGCATGTTAGGGCCACCAGATGGATCGACGAAGGTGGCGAATGAAAGCCCCATCTGTAAACCAATCACTTCACCAGCATGACGAACAGACGCAAAGGCTAATTGCATTGATAACCCTAAAATCGTGCCAATCAAAATTTGTTGTAATAATACCCAAAAGGCAATAATCGAGAATAGAGGCACATTACTTTGTGGTAAGCCCGGTGCAACTAATGCGGTTATCAAAAAGGCGAGCGTAATACGGAATTTCTTTGGTGTCTGCTTTTCACTAAATAGCGGTGCAGTACTAAATAGTGCAAGAATACGCACAAATGGCCAGAAAAAATCACTAATGTAGCCGTTAAGCATTTCACTGGTCAGGGTTATCATTGCTATTAACCAATCATCCCTGGAATGCCTGTAAATAAGTTATGCATATAATCGATAAGCAAACTTAACATCCACGGGCCAGCCACTAAAATAGCCGCTAATACCGCAAGAATTTTAGGAATAAACGATAATGTCATTTCGTTTATCTGTGTTGCTGCTTGAAGCATACTGATCACAAGACCGGTCACAAGCGCTGACAATAAAAGAGGGCCTGCGAGTGATAAAGCGATTTTCATCGCTTCTGTGCCCAGTGCTAAGACGGATTCTGGTGTCATGGATTACCTCAGCGCTAATTAAAAAAGCTTTGTGCAAGTGAGCCCAGTATTAATTGCCAACCATCAACTAAAACAAAAAGCATAAGTTTAAAAGGCAATGAGACTGTTGCAGGGGGCACCATCATCATACCGAGCGCCATTAATACACTGGCAACGACTAAGTCGATGATAAGAAAAGGAATGAAAATCATAAAACCAATTTGAAATGCGGTTTTTAGCTCACTGGTGATATAGGCAGGAACTAGAATACGCATAGGTACACTTTCGCGTGTTTCAAATGCTGGGGCATCTGCAAGGCGTGCAAATAGAGCTAAATCTGTTTCGCGCGTTTGTTGCATCATAAATTCACGCAGGGGTTTTGAACCATTGTCTAACGCTTGTTCAAAGGAGATTTTATCTTCACTAAAAGGCATATAGGCATCTTGATAAATTCTATCAAAAACCGGTGCCATAATGAAAAAGGTCATAAACAACGCTAGACCAAGAACAACTTGGTTTGGTGGTGCTGATGGTGTTCCTAATGCATTACGTAATAATCCTAGTACGATGATAATCCGTGTAAAACTGGTCATCATCAGCAAAACAGCAGGAATAAAGCCTAATGCTGTAATGAAGATTAAGGTTTGTACTGGCAGTGACCAACTTTGACCACCTCCCGGTAATGATTGTGTAATAACACTCGGAAACTGAGCAAACGCACTGGTTGGGAACAAGACTAAAACCAGTACACTAGCGAAGAGACGCCAACGCGTTAATGCGTTAAAAAAAGTGACACACTGATGCATTATGAGTTGCCTTTATCTCGCTTTAGCGTTTTTTGTAATATTTGAGTAAACAATGGCGATGTAGATGATGTTGTCGCTTCCTGCGAGGCTTTTTCAGGGATAGGTAACTTATGCAATAGATTTATTTGCGATGATGTTACCCCTAATACAAGCCATTCCTGTTCAATTTCAACAACAACTACACGTTCTTTTGCACCTAATGAACAACTTGCTTTGACGCTCAGTTGTGCTGTTGTTCCTTTAAATGAACCACGGGTAAAGCCAAAACGGCGAAATAACCACATAGCAACAATAATAAGAACGATAATGCCCGCAAGCGCCGTGCTAACTTGAGCAAGGCTTTGACCTACAGGCAATGGTTGTGTAGGTGTTTGAACTGTTTGTGTTGTAGCGGGCGCGGTAGTATTTACCGCACCTTGGCTGGAAAAGGAAGGAAGCTGTTCCATAAATTAACGGCTCAGACGACGCATACGTTCTGATGGCGTAATAATATCGGTAATACGAATACCGTATTTATCAGAAACAACAACAACTTCGCCTTGAGCAATTAAATAGCCATTGATAAGAATATCAAGGGGCTCACCAGCTAAACCATCCAGTGAAACGACAGAACCTTGAGACAGGCTGAGTAATTTTTTAATGGTCATTTTGGTGCGGCCTAACTCTACCGTTAATTTGACAGGAATATCCATGATCAAATTAATATCGGATAGATGATTAAGCGTATCGTCTTCAGGTAAAAGATGTTCAAATAAATCGGAACTATTATCCTGGCTTTTCCCAGTTTGCTGTTCCATTGCATCAGCCCACATATCCTCAGCCGATTGTGAATTATCAGTTGGGCGATTTGCATCACTCATTGGTTTGTTCCTCATCCAGAGCGTTTAAAACAGGGTTAATTAGGTGTTCAACACGAAGGGCGTATTGCCCATTTACTGTACCGTATTGGCTTGTTAATACGGGCACACCATCAACATGTGCAATCAATCTTTCTGGTTTATCAATAGGGATAACATCCCCTTCTTTAAGTGTCAGCACTTTTGATAAACGCAGTGGGATGTCAGTAAAGTTTGCGACCAGTTCAAGTTCTGAATGCTGAACCTGGTTGACTAAACTATCTAACCAAACCCCATCTTCTTGACGAACATTTTCAATTGGTGGGTTGATCAGTCGTTCACGTAACGGTTCAATCATGGCAAATGGAATACAAATGCTAAATTCCCCGACCATCGAACCGATCTCTACCTGAAAAGGTGTCGTAACAACAATGTCATTCGGTGATGAGGTGATATTGGTAAATTTTACCTGCATCTCAGAACGAACATATTCAACTTGAATTTTGAAAATGGAATCCCAAGCATCACGGTAGGCATCAAGTGCCAATTTCAACATTTTGTTGATGATCCGTTGCTCTGTGTTGGTAAATTCACGTCCTTCCACAGGGATTGGAAAACGGCCATCACCACCAAACAGGTTATCTACCGCGATATAAACCAGATTCGGTTCAAAGGTAAATAACGCGGTTCCTCGTAATGGTTTTAAATGCACCAAGTTAAGATTCGTTGGTACAGGTAAATTACGAGCAAAGTCGTGATAAGGGTGGATTTTAACGCCACCAACAGTAATATCAGGGCTCCGACGGAGCATGTTAAACAGCCCCATGCGGAATTGACGCGCAAAGCGTTCGTTAATGATTTCTAACGACTGTAAACGTTCCCGAACCACACGACGTTGCGTGTTGGGGTCATAAGGCTGAATATCCGGTTCATTCGGATCCTTCGCTATCGCAGGTTCCCTGTTCGCGCTTTTGGCGTCGTCACCTGATGTGTCATCATTCAGCAGAGCATCAATCTCTGCCTGTGAAAGGATATTATCGCTCATAATGATTATCGCAGAATAAACGTGGTAAACAGTACATCGGAGAGGATCTGTTCAGATTCTCCCGGTACGAGAGTCGGTCTCAGCGTTTCTTTTACATCCGTCATTAGCTGGAGTTTTCCATTGTCTGTCGCAAGCTTGTTAGCTTGTTGACGAGAAAGCAGTAATAACAAGCGGCTACGAACTTCAGGTAAATAATCATGTAGACGCTTACGAGTGTCTTCATTATGCAATCTTAGTGTGATCCCTATGTAGAGCACTCTGTCTAAGTGTTCTTCGTCATCAATTAGATTTACCGTAAAGGGCTCTAATGACATAAAAACGGGTGCTGGTATAACTTTTTGCTGACTAGTGCCCGCTGAACCTGATTTAGCATGCTTCAATGCCCACCAACTATATCCACCGAATGCCGCTGCAATAATGGCGATCACCAATAATACGATGATCAGAATTAAGCTATAGCTTTTACGTTCATTGCTGTAATTAGACATGGACAGTTAAATTCCTGTTTTGTAGTGGATACGTGTTCACTGTTGTGGACTTCCATATCCATCTAAATCAACCTTAATTATCCCGCTATTTCTGTTTTTTAATGGCAGAAACAGATAGGGAAAAAACCATTAACTCTTACGTTTATTGACATAGTGTGTCCTCCCAATACATTTGTATTAGGCAAAAATATCAACACCACCACGAGCAGATGCTAATTCTTGAGGCGTAAGGGTTATCTTTTGTAGTGCCGGTTCAGAGGCTAATTGCATTGAATTACCCTCTCTTCCTTGATGATTATCGGCACCATCTCCACTAAATTGAGAGGAATCTGACATATTTTGTTGTTGCCAACTGTCATTAGTGTCGCTAGACACCTGACTTTGCGTGAGCTGTATCCCATTTTCAGAGAGGGCTTGACGCAATTGATGCATGGCATTTTCTAATACAGAACGAACTTGACCACTTTGTGACGCAAGGTGTAACTGTGCTTGCCCATCTTCTATTTTCATGCGGATATGCAATGAACCTAGCTCTTCAGGGTGTAAACGTAACTCAGCTTTCTGTAAACCATTACGGCTAAACATGACAATTTGCTGGTTAAGTTGTTGTTGCCACTCAGGGGTGCCCACTTGTGCATTTAAAACCTGTGTTGCCATTGGTGAAAATTGCATTTGTGGTTGTGTTGATGAGTGAGCATGGCCCGTAATGCCTTGTGAAGCAAAAGAAGGTGAGTTAGTGAGTGTGTTGTGAAGGTCGCTTTCTGCAACACGGTTACCTGCCGCCATTTGCTGCGCAACATCGTCTGCTAATTTTGCATTTACAGCTTGCTTATTGCCGTTTAGCAATGCATTCACTTTTTCTGCTGTTGGCGTTAAAAGTGTTGCGATGCTATCGACTTTTTTCGCAGAAGATTTTTCTGCTTGATTAGCACCAACAAGTGTACTTTGTGTTGCTAATGTCGCTGTCTCTGGGCGTAGCTGGGTTAGCAGTGACTTTTCATCTGATTTCGATAGATTGAGCTTGTCGGTAAGGTTGAAGTCCGACATATCGTTATCTTTTGAAATAGAGCGTGCTAATGAGGCTAAATCTTCACCACGTTTAACTGATTGAGGCTGTTGTAATGCTTGAGTCAGTTGTTCTGAGGGAAGGGTAAGTCGTTTTAATCCCGGTAGCCCTGCTAATTGAACGGGAAGCTCTGCGGCAAGTCCTTCAGCTGACATTAATGATGAGGCGGTTCTATTTTCAACAATCGCTGCAAATTGTTCATTATCAGGCAATGTAAGCGTGAGTTGAGATGTATCTAGAGAAGGCTCTTTTATCACGTTTGACTCGGTGGAAACAGACGCAAGCTGACTATCGCCTTCTTTTGTTTTGTCTTCATCTGAGTGTGAGTGTGTTTTATTCTCTTTGGTAGAATGGTTTGTGATATTGGCTGTCTTTTTATCACCCTGTGCTTGTTGGGGTTGAGAACCCAAAAGCTGAGCGAAAGTCGGGGCATTATCACCGGGTTGACTCTGGGTAGCAGATGCCGTTCCCGGGGAGGCTGCAGCGACATCCATGGTCAGAAGCGTTATCTCCATCAAGTTGTTCTCCGTAAAGTACTACGCTGTGCGTACTCGTCCATTTGTTTCTGTTCAATACGATCGAGATGTCGCTTACGGCTATCTTCGGCACGTTGCTCCAAAGTCTCAAATGCATTGAGTCGTTGCTGTTTTTCTCGCCATTGTTCAGTTGCAAGATCGAGTTGCGCCTGCCAATGTTGAAGTTGTTGTTTATGTTGTTCGATAGTCAATTCGAGCGTTTTGAGAAATTGTTGGTAGTTTTGCCACGATGCTGACGACATCCCCCCTAAATTCAACGTTTCATTTAGACGTACACGGTATTCATCCTGATACCCAATCAACATATTGAGTTGCTGTTCCATTTGTTGATGACTCTGCCGGACCTGAGCCAGTTGAATAGCGGCTTGTTCAGCCGCTGTCTGTGCCAGTTCTCTCAGTGTCACTAAAGGTGACTGCTCCCGCATTGGAACCCTCTTTACTTTCTCTGATTATGTTCAGAATTAGTTTACTGTGATCAGTTGATTAAGTTGCTCACATGCACTTTGATAACTGCATTGCTCTTGGATATCTTGTTGTAAGAACTTCGCGAGAGACGGATAAAGAGCAATTGCTTTATCCAGCATTGGATCACTACCCGCGGCATAAGCGCCCACATTAATTAAGTCTCGGTTACGTTGATAACTTGATAAGAGCTGTTTAAACAGCTGTACACGACGGTAATGTGTTTTATCAATTAGCGATGTCATTGCTCGGCTAATAGATGCTTCAATATCAATAGCAGGGTAGTGCCCTGATTCAGCAAGTGAGCGAGAAAGCACAATATGGCCATCTAAAATGGCGCGCGCTGAGTCTGCAATAGGATCTTGCTGGTCATCACCTTCCGTTAAAACGGTATAGAAAGCCGTAATAGAACCACCACCATCAACGCCATTACCTGCACGTTCGACCAATGCAGGTAATTTAGCAAAGACAGAAGGTGGATAGCCTTTGGTTGCTGGTGGTTCACCAACAGCCAGAGCAATTTCACGTTGTGCCATACTGTAACGGGTAAGTGAGTCCATAATTAACAGGACATGTTTACCTCTATCGCGAAAATCTTCAGCAATACGTGTGGCATAAGAAGCACCTTGCATACGAAGCAGTGGTGATACGTCAGCTGGTGCGGCAACAACAACAGAACGAGCTAGGCCTTCAGTACCAAGGATATTCTCGATAAAGTCTTTAACTTCACGACCACGTTCACCGATTAAGCCAACAACAATGACATCCGCTTGAGTAAAACGAGCCATCATGCCTAATAGCACACTTTTACCCACACCTGAGCCTGCAAAAAGACCCATACGCTGACCGCGACCAACCGTTAATAATGCATTAATTGCACGTACACCTACATCAAGAACATCTGTAATCGGTGTTCGTTGTAATGGGTTGATCGGTGGCGTAATGAGTGGGGCACGATAACCTGTATCCGGTGGTGGTAAACCATCTAAAGGGTAACCAGAACCATCTAAAACACGTCCTAATAACGCATCACCTAGTGGTAATTGGCGACCTTCATTTTCACCTCCAGGTGTGGCTTGGGCATAAACACGAGCCCCAGGTGTTAATCCCTCGACTTCCTGTAAAGGCATTAACAACATCTGGCTACCATTAAACCCAACCACTTCGCTTTCAACTTCTTCAACTGTTTTGCCAATGGTACGTTCGATTAAACACGTAGAGCCAAGAGGCATAACTAGCCCCTTAGCTTCCATGACTAAACCTGTTGCTCTGGTTAAACGGCCATATTGACGCACACGTGGAATTTTATTTAAACGTGCTTCTGCTTCACTGAGTTTTTCTAACCAACGCCCCAATCTTGCTGTCATTACAACGCCTCCGGTGCAGCAAGACGGCAAAGCTCATGCCAACGAGTTGCAATCGTGGCATCAAGATCGCCATCATTCGTTACAACACGGCATCCACCCACATGAATACTGTTATCGGCAACCACTTTCCAACCATGAGCAGAAAGGGAATCACCCAGCTCTTTTTCAATTTGTGGAATATGTCTTGGATTCACTCGTAACTGTGGATTGCTTGAGAACATTTGTTCTTGTTGCAACATTAAGGTTATTTGTGCAAGCAATGCAGAGCCATCACAGACAGCAGGTTGACCCAGAACTTCTTTGGCTGCTGTAAGGGCAATTTGCATTAAGCGTGATGCAATCACGCTGTCTAGTCCATTCAGTGAATGTCTAAACTCAGCTAACAACCCTTGCCACTCATTAATTAATGGTGATTGTTGAGCAATGCCTTGGCGAATACCTTCTTCAATACCTGATTGTAATCCAGCCTGATAGCCTTCCTGATAACCCTGGTTTTTCCCTGCCTCAAAGCCTTCAGCGTGGCCCAATTTCTGGGCCTTGTCTTTCATGTCATCAAGCATATTAATTTGCTCAAGAACTTTCTGTTGCTGAACAACTTCTTTTTCCTGTTTTTCGACTTCCTTTTCGTCTTCTGTCGTTTCCTCGACAGTTAATGCCCAATCAGTGAGTTCTTTGGGAACCCAAGGCTTCCAGTTAGTATCAGTATGTTTATCAGACATAGGTATCGTCTCCTCCATGAAGAACAACCTCTCCAGTCTCTGCTAATTTGCGTACCACAAGCAGAATTGCTTTCTGCTCTGCTTCCACTTGAGACATACGAACAGGGCCGCGAGAATTCAAATCATCACGCATGATTTCAGCAGCACGTTGCGACATATTGTTGAGGAAGTGATCGCGCAACTCTTGTTCGCATCCTTTCAATGCCACAACCAAGGAGTCGGATTCCACTTCCTGTAGAATGCGCTGGATAGAACGGTTGTCGATATCGATAAGGTTTTCGAACAGGAACATTTCGTCGATAATCTTTTGTGCCAATTCGCCGTCGTAATCGCGTACCGCAGTAATAACATTCTCTTCCTGCTGGCTTTTCATCAGGTTGATAATTTCAGCAGCAGTACGAACACCACCCATTTTGCTGCGTTTGAGGTTTTGACCATCAAGCAGGTTATTCAGTACTTCAGTTAACTCTGCTAATGCTGACGGCTGAACACCACCAAATGTTGCGATACGTAACATCACGTCATTACGTAATTTCTCATCAAACAGGGCAAGAATATCTGCCGCTTGACCCCGTTTGAGGTGAACCAAGATGGTTGCGATAATCTGCGGATGTTCGTCGCGGATAATATCGGCAGCCATTTGTGGTTCCATAAAGTTAAGCGTCTCGATACCTGTTGTTGTTTCACGGGTTTCAGAGATCTCATCTAACAGATTATTTGCACGTTCTTCACCCAGTGCTTTGACCAGAACAGAGCGCAAGTAATCGTTCGCATTCACATTCAACGCTGCATATTGAACAGCGTCTTCTTCAAAGCTTGCCATAACATCAATCAATTGCTGATTTGAGATATGGCGCATTGATGACATTGCAATACTCAGCTGTTGAACTTCGCGCGTACTTAGATGTTTAAATACTTCCGCCGCCCGGTCTTCACCGAGTGTTAGTAACATAACGGCGCTTTTTTCGGTTCCAGTTAAGTTATTACTCATTGCTCTTTACTCATCCATTCACGAATTACCATTGCAACGACACGAGGATCTTTCTCTGCCATTTCACGGATACGTTGGCTTTGCAATTCGGCACTGACACGTTTACGTGCTTGTTTACGTCTTGCTTCGTCATCTAATTCTGTTTCATCAACATCATCTTTAACTTGTAGCTTCGTTTTCAGCACGGCTTTCTGTGCGGCAATTTCAGCTTCACGGCGTTTTTCAAGCTGTGGTTTCACCAGTTTGCGCCATAAGATCCATGCGATGATGACAAGTAATAACCAGCGACCTAAATCTAATGCTTTCGCAAGAATTTCTGGGTTTTCCCATACAGGAATAGTAATTACTTTCTCTTCAATATCATTGAACTGCGAGTTCACGACACTTAATGAGTCACCACGTTCTTGGGAATAGCCCATCGCTTCACGAACAAGTCCTTCAATTTGCTGAATTTGTTCATCAGTAAGCGGAATTTGTTTAGTTTCAACAACAGGCTCTTCGCCTTCAGCCGCTTCTTTCGTATCTTCAATCGTTTTATAGTTCACGATGACAGCAACAGAAAGACGTTCGACATTACCCACAGGGCGTTTTATATGACGAATTCGGCGATCAACTTCATAGTTGGTTGTTTCATCTAAACGGCTATTACTGTTTGGATTACGCGTTAATGTACGATTAGTGCCCGTTGTATTGGCTTCATCTGTTTTCTCATCTTCTTGCGCTTTTGGTGTTTCAATCGGCGCTTGAGGTGGAGCAACAGGTTGATTAGACAATGCTCCTGGTACACCGCCCGCTAACATGCCACCATTTTGCTCACTTTGGCTCAATTGTTTTGAACGCACAGCTGCTTGATTAGGTGGCTGATTCGGCTTGTACTCTTCAGCGGTTTCTTCGGTATGAGAGAAATCAACTTGAGCAGTTACCTGAGCATGAACATTTCCACGACCCACGATTGGACCAAGTAATGTTTCAATACGTTGTTGGTAGCGGCTTTCTAGCTCTTGAACATATTTTAGTTGAATAGAGTTAAGGTCACGACCTAACGCATCAGGTTGTGTCAATAATTTTCCACTTTGGTCAACGATGGTCACACTGCTATCGGGCATCCCTGCAACACTGCTTGCAACGATATGCACGATGGCATTAATTTGACCTTCATCCAGCGCTCTACCCTGTAAAAGACCCACCGTAACGGATGCAGAAGGGGATTTCTGTTCACGAACAAAAAGGGATGGTTTTGGTAGTGCTAAATGAACACGAGCATTTTGTACAGGACCTAATGTCTCGATAGTGCGAGCAAGCTCACCTTCAAGTGCACGTTGATAGTTAATTTGTTCACTAAATTGGCTGATCCCGAACTTTTCTTTATCTAACAGTTCAAAACCGGCAGCACCGCCTTTTGGAAGTCCCGCTTGCGCGAGTTTCAGGCGTAATTCATGAACCTGATTGTCAGGCACCATAATCGCCGCGCCATTTTGTGACAAGCGATAAGGTACATTCATCTGTGTTAACTGTGTGACAATTTCGCCACCGTCTTTATCGCTAAGATTACTATAAAGCACTTTATAATCAGGGCTTTGTAACCATAAAAATGCAGCAACAAAAATGGCAATAGCCGCCGAACCCGCAATAATTAGCGGAATTTTCGGATCGGCTTTTATCCGGTTAATAATGGCGTTAAAACCCTTATTCTGGTTCACAACGTCGGTTTTTTCGGCATTCATAGACAATCCTTGCCTTGTAGTTCGGGATGAATACTAAAAGCGTGGCGTAACAAAACAGACTCCCCTTACGCAAATAAATAAACCTACTCTCAGGTGTCTCATTATTGGCCTTTTGCGTTTCATTTAATGGCGTAATTAGCCCTTAACTTTTGCGTTAATTACTCGCTTTGGAATGAAGCCCCTGTGTTAGGGTATAACTCGGTAAGCGTGTTGGTTCACTTCCTTACTATGACATTGATTCAGTAATTGAATTAGATGATTAACGCAGAGGTTTATATGTCAATTCCAGCTATTGAAAGTGTTCTGGATAAAATGCAAATCCAGACTTTGCAAGCATCCAATATTGCAAAACCCCAGCCAGTACAAGCAGGGTTTGCTACTCAGCTTGTTCAAGCTGTGGGTAAAATTAATGAAACTCGAGTGAATGCAACCAACAAAGTGCAAGCGTTTACCTTAGGTACACCCGGTGTCGAATTAAACGATGTGATGGTAGATATGCAAAAATCCAGTATCTCATTACAAATGGGCATACAAGTGCGTAATAAGCTGGTCGCCGCTTATCAAGAAATCATGAGTATGCAGGTGTAGTACCTTATCATTTGATAAAGGTGGCTTTTCTTTTATATAGCTATAAAGAAGCACCTAATCAAAACAGAATGGGGCATCTCGCTCAACGTCATTGAATGGATGATATAAGCTTTGAATGTAATTAAATATTCGAATACTTATACTATTGTCTGTTATTTATGGTGATGAGTGCCCCGATTTGTGCACAAAGGATAAACACATCATTTTATTGATGTGCGTTTTTGCATATCTATACGAAAGCCACTCACTCTTTTATCTCTTCTTAGTATTAAAAACGGATAAAAGCGATTATTAAATAAGTGACTTAACCCATTGTTTTATGAAACAGCAATACTATGAATAATATTAGATATGGCTGGTTTAATAAGAACTAGCCATATTTTTTATATTTAATAAAAAATACATACTAGATTTTCTTTTAAAGTAAGTACAATCCTTGCCATTCGATTTTTAAAGTTTTAGCTTTAATCAGTTTCTAATGATGCATTACATTGTTTTCTAATCTCTTTGATATTTCTTGATAAATCGTCACTGTATATTTCAGGATAAAAGAAGTAACTCACGGAAATATCATAATTCCCTTCCTCATTTTTCTTGTATTGAACTTTCTGATCTTGGTTTATGATATCTCTAGAACTAAAATAAGAACGTTGAATATTATTTGCATCATAAGTAAGAAATCCACCATCGCTGGTAGTAACTACTTTTTTATATTGGCTATATTGAGAATCAAGACTTTTGATAATATTATTATCTTTAACTTTGAATTTATTTAAATCATTTGTTTCATAGGAGTAGACAACGCCATACAATCCTGTGAACTTTAATTCTTTGAATTTTTTATAAAAATAAACCTTATAATTTCCTTCTTTTTTTCCATCAATAATTTCATCAAAGGTTATTGCTGTCATTGGACAGGTTGAGGGATATTTATCGATAGGCTTTATTACAAAATTTGTTTTCTTCTGAAAATCATTAAATGACATTCCCCATGTTAATCCGAGTGGAGTGGGTTCGTTATAAATAGCGGTTTCTGCACAAACGCTAAAACTAATTAACATCATACAGCCTATAATCATTTTCTTTTTCATAGCTATCTCATATTTATTGGTATCCATGCTTTGAGCATAGATATAGAAAAATAACATCGATTAATTATCTGTTAGTACAGGTTACTATCACCCAATACACCTTATATTCTTATTTTGAAATGTATTTACGGTATATTGGGTAAGAAACTCCATAGATACATAGATTATTGGGGATAATCCGACAGCTTTAATAAATCCTGTTCAAGGCAGTCCGCACGAGACTTTTGATTGTAATCGAGATCTGCTCCAGTTTTCCCGTATAACTGTTTTTTTGAAATATAATATTCCATATCAAATAGGTATGGATTATCGCGCCATTCCTTATAATCTTTACCTGATTCATAACTTTTCCACACTGATGGACTAACTTTTTTTAACTGGTCAAAAGGTGGAGCCTTAATTAATTTCTGGATATCTGCTGGTAATGTAGCTTGCTTTTCTGAAGGTAGAGCTCCTAACCGCCATAACGCCAGAAAACTTCCTTGTCGTACTGCTGTAATAAGATATTGCATTTTCTGTGCGGGGTCACGGGTTAAATCGGCTAGATATACACCAGCTAATGGGGCGTTACCTTTAGCGAGAGCTTGCTGATACAGTTTTATTCGTTCATCAACAGAAAATACCAATTTATGATCATTGTGCGTAGCCGCTTGATAACAGTAGGCTGGACCATAGTCATTAGCGAGTGCTTTGTTTAGCCAAAAAGTACGAGTTTCTGGATCATGATTGCTGGCATACCATAAATTTTTAAATCCATAGCGCGTGATATAACTACTTTTTGCCAGAAAAAGCTGAGCAGCAGGATTATTTTTATTGGCTTCTTCCTTCGCCAGTGCTAATTCCCGTTCATAATTTTCCTGATTAATCTCAGGCTCAGGTTTGGGGAGAGTGATCACTTGAGCATCAGGTGGCATAACACCAGAATTACTGATTTTTTCTACGTTTATTATCTGGAGAGATAGATGTAGAGGTAAAATAAATATATGATCGCCAGTAAATTTTTCATCAGACTGTGGCTCTGGCGGTGAGCGAAGAATGGAAGTGTATGGTTCGCCTTTTTTCACTTCACGGAGTACACCCACTCCGTTTACCCCCAGAGAACAGTTCGGAATTATAATACTATCTTTATTTTCTTCATTATATTTTATAAGAATTGCTTTTTTTTCAATGTATCGTTTATTACCAATCCCATAAAAAAACAGGTAA
This sequence comes from Proteus genomosp. 4 str. ATCC 51469, assembly GCF_003144375.1. NCBI lineage: Bacteria > Pseudomonadati > Pseudomonadota > Gammaproteobacteria > Enterobacterales > Morganellaceae > Proteus > Proteus genomosp. 4. Next base: position 359,975 of record NZ_PENV01000002.1, on the reverse strand, counting down.
TCAGAAGTATCATTTTTTGCTTTCTGAATATAAAAGGATGGTACCTGTGTTTCTGTAGAGATGTAAGTACCGACGAGGGAAGGGCAGGATAAGTATGATTGATGAGTACAACCTGTCAGGCTGATAATACCTGCCAACGCCGCTAGTGAAAATAATAAGTGTTTTTTAAATTTCCAGTTATACATAGTGATATCCTTAAATAAAAATACTTATAAATGAACCTAACGATAATAACTTGAAGTTCAGGGGGCACTAAGCAGAATAATATAAAGTGGTGCTACTAAAATAAGACTTATCGCTTGAAATGGCATTACTGCAATTGTTTTCAATGTATCTGATGGCTTTAAATGTTTGGAATAATAATTAATGTTAACAAAAATAGGCTTAGGTAAAGAGTATTTTTCTAGTAATTCATCTTTATTAGATAAATTAACCATCTCTCCATTAGCATAAAATTTTCCAATAATAAAAAATCTATTTTCATAATTAGGTATCTGATTTTTAATCATTTCCTCATCGCTATTAGACTGATAGTTGCTTCTATAAAAATGATAAGTACTGGCAAGTTCATCGAGTTCATCTATAGTGAAATCTTTAGGATCTAAATAAATCATATAGCTACCATTAACAACACTTCCCATTATTCCTAGGCTAGCGCTAAAATAAATCACTTTTTGATTATATTTAGATGTGGCAAATTTTTTCAATGCAGTAATAGCCTCACCTTTAAAATGATAATTAGTAGAATCACTAAGGATATATAAATTATCATTTTCAATAAGTGCTGATTTAACCTTAATGATATCTCCACTTTTGTTGCTATCAATTTTTGTATATGAAGAACAGGCAGTAAGAAATAAAACCATCAATAGTATTTTAAAAAATATTTTCATTGAAACCTCCATGTTAAATAAGTTTTTAAATCTTATTAGCGACTTATAGTAAACAATACTTAAATATAATTAAAGTATAGCAGGGGTAAATAAAGTTGAATTTTATAAAGAGAGTTATTGTGAAGAAGCTCAAATAAGATGAGGAAAGATAATTGACAAAAATACGGATTAAATAACAAATCCATACTAGACCTTCCTCTTAGAGTAAGCCCTATCATCTTTTTAAACGTGATTTAAGGAGATGATTATGTGGGAACTTCTAAGAGATAATTGGTTTATTTTGATGTTATTACTTTGCCCGTTAATGCACCTCTTTATGCATAAACATCATCATGGCGAAAATAGTTCACACGATTGTTGTAAGAATAAAGAAGAAACAGAGGCACCAGAAAAAAAGAAAACACATTTAGATGCTTAAGAATGCGACTTTATATTGCTTTTGAGCTAAATAATGAGATTTAGCTGTGCCTTGATGAAACTTTAGCTGACAATTACTGTGAGAGTTTTTATAAAGTTCGGTCATATTTATCTTTGTTTTATGGTTAGATACATAGCATAGTGGGTTTTATCATCAAAAGTATCATACTATTTTAAACCACAAAAAATAAAATCAGCTCACATACAAATATGAATAGGTATGATAGTACTAAGGTTTCTATAACTTGATGAAAAAATAATGGGATTACTGGTTAAAGCACTGATAGGTGCGTTTGTCGTGGTATTAATTGCCATTTTATCGAAATCTCGCCATTACTATATTGCGGGATTGGTTCCGCTATTTCCCACTTTTGCGCTTATTGCACACTATATTGTGGGCTCTGAACGCTCTATTGAAGCGTTACGCACCACCATTATTTTTAGCCTGTGGGCAGTTATTCCTTATATGGTTTATCTAATTTCACTCTATGTGATGATTAACTATGTAAAATTATTTACGGCACTAGTTACGGCAGTGATTTGCTGGGTTATTGCTGCTTGGTTACTTATTCAATTATGGAACAAATTTCATGGATAGGGCCTTTGCTCTTTCCTATTTATTACTAGGTTAAAAAATAAAATAGAGAGAATATGAGAAAATCACTGCAACAAAAAATAATTCAAATATGTAATGATAAGATTTCAGCCAAAGGAGAGGGCGTGGGATTATCCTTTTATGCTTTTTTTGCAAATAAAAATGACAACCCTGAATTATTAATGGAAGCCGCAACATGGTGGATAATAACGCATAAATTGGATCACTTTGAAAAAGCAGTCAAAATAAAAAAATTAGTGCAATCAGAAATGGAATATCACGCCTGATTTTTCTACAATGCGGTTCATTTTTTTATAAAATAATTTTATTAAACTAAAAATTATTGATTATTATCACATTAAAGCGAGTCATAAACCGCTATGGTAATTACATGATTAATAACGTAAACGGTGATGATATGGAATATTGGTTTATTGCGTATAAAGTGCGTTCCAGAAATGGTGATACCTACGCCGGACATAAAATTGTAGAAACAGAAAGTGGGATCACACCCCATATTGCGTTAGATAAAGCATGTCAGGAAGTTGCTGAAGGGGCACAAGCTGATATTCCTGCGGTGAGAGTAGTTGCTTTTAATCGTTTATAAGATATTCTACCTAATAGAAAATCCTGCATTTATTTAATGTGGGATTTTTTTTATTTAAATTTGGTTATTTAATGTTCTTTTTATAAGCTGATTTACTAATAGAAATAATAAAAAATAAAGAATTCATTTATATTATTTAATTACATTGATCTGATAGAGTTTTTTCATTTCTTTTACTTAAATAAAATTCAATTATGTGATCTCGACTCTGCTAATTCATTTTTTATAATTGAACAAAAAAAGGCTTATGGGTAATGTGCTGGTGGGCTAAGGAATAGCTCAATACAAGGAAATAAAAATCATTATTTTGATTTTTTAGTCATTATTAAAAGGAAATTTACACTATGACAGTATTAACCGTTTATTTATGTGGTACCGGCTCTAACTCATTTGATAATAATAATCCTACCTTTTGGCAAGGGGAGTTAGTTGCCACTTTAGCGCAAAATAACCAAGGACGAGAGTTCGCACAGTGGTTTATTGTTGATGGCCCAGGTAGTGGTAATCTACAAGAGGATGATTTATGGGTTGAAAGCCCTAATTACTCTGATATTAAAGGTTCGCTATTTGGTAGTGGTTGGGAAGAAAACGTCAACCATGCGCTTTGCTTAATGAAAGGTAACTTTGATTGGCAACGTGAAAAATTGACAGAAGAGCAGTATAACCAACTAAAAAAAGCGGGCATTCCTATTGATGATGTTAAGGTAACAGGCTCTTTTTTATGGCGCAAATATGACTATGGCGATCGCCATGTCACTCAACAGCAACTCCAACAACAAATTATTCGTATCTTCCGTAAAGATGGCATTATTCCAACACAAGTTAACCTCGTGGGTTGGAGCCGTGGTGGTATTACTTGCCATATGCTAGCGAATGCAATGTTGGCAGACTCTCAATTAAAAGATATTCCTGTGAATATTTTTGCTATCGATCCTGTTCCGGGTCCACTGAATTTCCAACCAGAAAAAGTGACACTTGGTAAAAACGTCAAAGAGTATGTCGGATTTTATGCGAAAGATGAGCGCTCTAAAGGGTTTACTTGCGTGATCCCAACTGTTGCTACTGATACTAAAATGCATATTTTCCCTATTTCAGGGCGTCATGCCACATTAGTAGGTAATGCGTCTATTGATGGTAGTGAAGGTGAAAATGCACTATATGCACCGGGTTTAGTGGTTCGTCATTTTGCAGAAGTTTGTTTAACCCGTTGGGGCTGTGATTTAGCCAATAAATTAGCTTTAACGGATGCACAAATTACGGGCTATCACACCGATATAGCTAATGATGCAGATAAATATACAACAATGCGTCGTAAAACCTATTCTATCCATGAAAGCACAGGTAAAGATGAACGTAAGGTTTCACTAGGTAAAGAGGGTAAAGCATTCTCTGAGATCGTTGGCGTACAATATAATCCATCAGCAGGTTTAACTGCAGATTATTTATCAGATAAGCAACTTTATGATGTGATTAAATAAATTATTATTTATCAAATTACTATGAGCTAATATGTCGCCTACACTACGTGGGCGATTTCTATTTCACTCTTTATATTAAACAAAACGATAAAATAAAGCTTTTTTCGATAATATTACATTATCATTGAGTGCTTTTTATTACTTTAAACCACGGGATAAAGCACATGAATTGGATTTTAAAAACATTTTCACAACTCACGACAGATGAACTTTACGCTATTTTAGCATTAAGAAATCAGGTTTTTATTTGTGAGCAGCAATGTGCTTATCAAGATCTGGATGGGGTAGATCAAAATACATTACACTTGTTTGCCAAAGAGGAAGATGGCCAGCAACTTATTGCTTATGCACGTCTGTTGCCTCAAGGTATCGCATTTAAAGAAGCTTCAATAGGGCGGGTGATTGTTGCTCAAAATCAGCGGGGAAGTGGTATTGCGCATCAGTTAATAAAAGAGGCGATTGCAACTACGTGTCGTCAATTTAACACCCATACAATAAAAATAATGGCACAGGCATATTTAGTCTCATTTTATCAATCACATGGCTTTGTTATCGATTCAGAAACGTATCTTGAAGATAACATTCCACATATTGATATGGTGTTAGTGCAATCTGTACAATCTGTGTAACCAAAAAATAAAAAAACAAAAATAGAAAAGGGTAAGCGTTGATTTTTACGTTACCGATAACAAATTGGGCTGAATAATAAGAGTGACTTTTTCTAAGTAAAGACGCCATTAGCTAATAAAACCGCTTTTGGCGCAGAGGAGAGTTATTTAAGATTGAGATCAGGATAATAACTATGTTCTGTAAACTGACCATAGCTATTTTGTACCCTCTGCTCTTGTTCAGTCTGTCTAATTAACACGCCGAGCTCATCTAGACGAGCCCGTAATAAATTTCGCGTCTCATTTTCGTTTTCTAAGATTTTCTTTAGCATATCTGTGAGGCGTTGTTGTAGTCTCAGCTCACCGTCAGCCGGTTTTATCATCTTAGTGATACTTTCAACGCTTTTTAAATAATCCATTTCCATTTCTATCAGCTTGTCCCATTGCTGATCTTTGGCAAGCGTTAACATTTGCTCACTTGATTTTAAAACATGCTCGTAAGCCGCCATAATATCCATATTGTTGTCCACTCTAATTTAATAAGAATTAATCTGTGTGCCGATTTGTTGCCAAGCATCAGAAATTTCAGTTAAGAGCTTGATGACTTCATGAATTTTTTCTGGGTTATTTTTTAAGTTAGCATCGAGTAGCTGATTAACCATATAGTCATAAAGGAGCTCCAGATTCTCTGCAAGCTCGCCACCTTTTTCTTTATCCAGACCTTGTTTTAATCCGTTACCAATAATATTAATGGCTTTAGAAATATTTTCGCCTTTACCAGCAATATTTCCTTGTTCCATTAATATTAATGCACGGCGAAGGGCGCTAAGCGCCCCATTAAATAGGATCTGGATCAGCTGGTAAGGCGTGGCATTTAAAATCTCGCTTTCAACGTCGATTTGAGCATACATTTTACTGGCTGATTGTTGATACATAGTGTCCTACTTTTAAAGATTACATTAATAAACGGCCGATTGAGGCACTGGAGTTAGTCATGGAGTTGACCATTTTATCTAACTGTTGGAACTGTTTTTTATAACGTTCCATCGTGGCTGCAATGTTTCGTTCCGTGTTTTTAATTTGTTTATCAAGCGTTTTTTTACGTTTTTTCACACCATCAGTGGCGATATCTAAAGTACCATCATTAGATTGCAGGGTTTTCTTTAGGTAATTATAGGTTTGAGTACCAAAACCTGTTTCTTTACCGTCACCCATAAAAAACTCTTTCACGTTGGCAGGTTTTTCTTTTAACGCTTCATCCAGTTTTTTATTATCGATCTCTAAAGAGCCATCGACCTTAAACTTAATACCCATTTTATTTAGGGTATCCATTTCAACGCCTTCTTGAGAACGAGTCACAAAACTTTTTAGCTCAGACATAATCATACGGCTAGTACCATCGCCGAGTAATACGCCATTATCTTTTGATGCTGCTTCACCTTTCTCTACTTGTGTATATTTAGTCAGAGATTTATAGGTACTATTTAGATCGTTATAAGCGTCTGTCCAAGCCTTTATAGCCTCTTTCATTGGCTCAATATCACGGGCAACAGTGACTATTTCAGGCTTATCTGCTTTGTCTTTATTATCAAAAGTCGTTTTTTTAAGATTTAAGGTGATACCTTCAGGTGCATCTTTAATCTCATTAGTTTGGCGCTCAATATCAATACCATTAATCGTTATTTGTGCATTATTTGCAGGAACGATTTGTTGCATTGCGCCACTACTCGTTTTAGTTGAATAACTAATAAAGTCATTCAATTTGTTATCACCTTCAACAGTGATTTCCATTTGAGAATCAGTTCCTTCTTTACGAGAAGTCAGAACTAAATGGTTAACACCATCTTTGGCTTTAACAATAGTGGCAGAAACATTACCCTCTTTTTTATTGATTGCATCACGCAATTCGATAATAGACGTTTGCTTATCTGTTAACTCAATACGTAATGGTTCTTTCTCACCTTTTTGAGTTATTACTAAGGTGCGTTTATTCCCTTCACCTAAGGTTTCACCTATAGGAGTTTCAATATCCGGAATTGCTTTTGATTTCAGTGTCTGAGCATGAGCTAATTCTTTAATTGATACGGTATAGTTACCGATACTGGCTTTACCATCCGTCGTCACTTTAAAGGCATCAAACTCATCATCAACTTTAGTTGCAACAATCTTGTCGAATTTTTTTAAGTCTTCAGAGGCTTTTTGTAACTTATCAAGTTGGCCACGAATTTTACCGTAAGCGGTAATTTGCGCTTCGTAGCTTTTCATCTGTTTATCAAGGGGCTCAAGGCGTTTATTTTCCGCCGCCTCTAATTGTGCCAATGTTTGGCTAAGAGGCATCCCTGAGCCCGCTCCTAGTGAAGCAATACCAGCCATACCAGTCTCCTTTCTGTGTTCGTAAAATAATCCTCAAAAAGTGTTATCGGTAGAATCGGCGAAAAGTTTACGTCTATTTGGTATTTTTGATGAGTGAAACAGGCTGCCATATAGAAGCCTTTTATTGCCATTGGTGACCAAAGTCGAATTTAGAAGGAAAAAAAAGGACTGAGACGAAAATTGATAAAAATTTAATAAAAAAATAATAAATTAATTTCTTTGTTTATCATTGACTTGATATTAATTCTATAAAAAAACACAGAAATATTTGTAGGAAAAGTTAAAGGTTGTATGTGGGGTGCCGATAAACTTGTTGCCGGTGATTAACACCGAAAATGAATAGGCAAACTTTTATTTTATCGACTTGATTTTAAAGGAATCTAGCTATGGCACAAGTCATTAATACCAACTATCTATCTCTGGTAACTCAAAACAACCTGAACAAATCTCAGGGAGCTTTAGGAAGTGCAATCGAGCGTCTGTCTTCTGGTATGCGTATCAACAGCGCTAAAGACGATGCAGCAGGTCAAGCGATTGCTAACCGTTTCACTTCAAACGTAAATGGTTTAACTCAAGCATCACGTAATGCGAACGATGGTATCTCATTAGCTCAAACAGCTGAAGGTGCTCTGAACGAAATCAACAACAACTTACAACGTATCCGTGAGTTAACAGTTCAAGCTAAAAATGGTACTAACTCAACTTCAGACGTTAAATCAATTCAAGAAGAAGTTGATGAGCGTTTAAATGAAATCCAACGTATTTCTGACCAAACTCAGTTCAATGGCGTTAAAGTATTAAGCGAAGATACTGATATGAAAATTCATGTTGGTACTAACGACGGCGAAGCAATCAATGTTTCTCTGAAAAAAATTGATAAAACTGAACTGGGTGTGAACGACTTTAAAGTGTTCACAGAAAAAGAAGGCGATGCAATCACTAAAGGTGCAAACCAAGCTGTTACCGATTTAGGTGGTACTACAGGTAAGAAAATTCAAGATGCAGATGGTGATGTAACTGTTGCTAAGCGTAAAGAAGGTACTAAAGAGTTAGATGATAAATTTATCGCAACTAAAGGCAGTAAAAATTATGAAGTAACTTCTAAATCAGTTGATGCTGATGGTAACGTAAATGTTGTTTTAGGCAAAGAAATTGCAACTGATGCTAAAACTGCTTCTAAAGTTAAAGTTAATGAGACTTCATTAGCTACTTTAGATGACGCTATCAATAAAGTTGATGCTACTCGTTCTAACTTAGGTGCGATTCAAAACCGTTTTGAATCTACTATCAACAACCTGAACAACACTGTTAACAACTTATCTGCTGCACGTAGCCGTATCTTAGATGCTGACTATGCAACAGAAGTTTCTAACATGAGCCGTGGTCAAATCCTGCAACAAGCTGGTACTTCAGTACTTGCTCAAGCAAACCAAGTACCACAATCAGTTCTGTCTCTGTTACGTTAATTCGTACTCTGACACAAAAGATACCTTTCTATATCCAAAAGGTCCTCGTAAGAGGGCCTTTTTTTGTTTTTGTATTTTATCTTTAAACCCACTCTTTTTAGTTTTTATTTTTTTCTCAATTTAATTCTCTTTTCTTTTAACTCAATAAGTTCTTAAAAATTAACTGACTGGCTTTTATTGCTATTTTCGCGACGCCAAAAATCGTAAAACCCTCGAAATTGATGACGATAGTGTTTAGGCAACGTTATTACAGTGACGTAATAACAAACCTATTCATGAAAAAATATTTTAAAATCAAGTCGAAGGAATATTGTATGGCACAAGTTATTAATACCAATTACCTGTCTTTAGTGACCCAAAATAATTTAAATAAATCCCAAGGCGCTTTAGGCACAGCCATTGAACGTTTATCTTCCGGTATGCGTATCAATAGCGCAAAAGATGATGCGGCAGGTCAAGCGATTGCTAACCGTTTTACTGCAAATATTAACGGCTTAACTCAAGCATCTCGTAATGCCAATGACGGTATTTCTGTTGCTCAAACTACAGAAGGGGCATTAAACGAAATTAATACCAATTTACAACGTATTCGTGAATTAACTGTTCAAGCTAAAAATGGTACTAATTCAAATTCAGATATTAGCTCTATTCAAAATGAAGTCACTGAACGTTTAGCTGAAATTAATCGTATCTCTGAACAAACTCAATTTAATGGTGTAAAAGTATTGAGTGGTGATACAGAAATGAGCATTCAAGTCGGTACTAACGATAAAGAAGCGATTAAATTTAAATTAGATAAAATTGATAATGATGTTTTAGGTGTTGGAAACGATAAGTTATATACCGAAACAACAGTTAAGAAAGGGGAAAAAAAAGCTGGCACGAGTATTACAACGCAAACGGAGCTTGATAAAATTGTCGTGGGTGCAATTAAAATGTCAGGTAGTGACACTTTATCTACCTATATGGAAGATGGTAAAGAAGTCAAAGGAAAATATATCTATCATGATGGTACTGGTTCTAAAGACTATTTAGTTTCAGCATCTGACCTTGAATTAACAGGTGCGACAACTAAAAATGAAGTGAGCATAAAAGCAGCATCAAAAAAAACAGCTAATGAATTTACAGCCAGCACTGGTGTTGATGTAAAAACATTAACCGTTAATGATGATGCGCTAGAAACATTAGATTCTGCCATTAATAAAGTTGATGAGGCACGTTCTAAATTAGGTGCGGTACAAAACCGTTTTCAATCGACTATTAATAATTTAAATAATACTGTGAATAATTTATCTGCTTCACGTAGCCGTATTTTAGATACAGATTATTCAACTGAAGTATCCAATATGAGCAAAGGCCAAATTCTGCAACAAGCGGGTACAGCTGTGCTTGCTCAGGCAAATCAAGTTCCACAATCTGTTCTTTCTCTATTACGTTAATCCCATTTTTAAATAATCCTCAAACTATACCCACTGCAAGATTTTGCAGTGGGTATTTTTTCATCAAAACAATCGTTTTTTTAATTAATCATTTATGAGTATTTCAACTCGCTAATTAGACGCTAAAATCTCACAAAATAAAATACTATGATTTATATGTTATTTTTTTATGAACAGAATGCATATTCAATGCGTCGATTTCTTTTAATGAGATAAATTATCAATTTAATTAACGGTTTTTCTAAGGATTAGCTACGGGTGTTTTAAGGTAAAGTAGTTCTCGTAATGCAATGACAAATTAATTTATCAATGAAAACCCGATTTTTGCTGAAAATTTGGCATAGGTGAAAAAGAGGCGCTTTTGTTTCACTGTTCAGCCGATTGCTAAATTTATTTCGCCAGATAATGGTTTCCGGTCTTTTATCCAAAGGTGTCTTTTGTTGTGAGTGATTTGTATACCGCCGAAGGCGTGATGGACAAAAATAGCCTCTGGGAGCGATATGTCCCGTTGGTTCGCCATGAAGCATTACGATTACAGGTCAAGTTACCTGCGAGTGTTGAATTGGATGATCTTTTGCAAGCGGGTGGGATTGGGTTATTAAACGCCGTTGAGCGTTATGACTCAATGCAAGGTGCTGCCTTTACCACTTACGCTGTTCAACGTATCCGTGGCTCTATGTTAGATGAGCTACGTAGTCGAGATTGGGCGCCACGCAGTGTGCGTCGCAATGCAAGAGAAGTTACACATTCTATTCATCAATTAGAGCAGGATCTAGGACGACCCCCATTAGAACAGGAAGTTGCTGATCATTTGCAGATTGAGTTAGCAGAATACCGGCAGATCCTATTGGATACGAATAACAGCCAATTGTTCTCTTATGACGAATGGCATGAAATTTACGGTGAAAGCTGTGAACCGTCTCAAGACGAAGATCATGATGACAATCCATTACAGATGTTATTAGAAAGTGATATTCGCCAAAGAGTCATAGACGCGATAGAATTGCTTCCCGAAAGGGAAAAAATGGTTCTTACCCTGTATTATCAGGAAGAACTTAATTTGAAAGAAATAGGCGCAGTGCTTAATGTCGGGGAATCCCGCGTGAGCCAGCTACACAGCCAAGCCATAAAAAGGCTGCGAGCACGCTTAAACCCAGAGAAATAGAAGTTTTGCTTATTTTTGTTTTTGTTTATTAAGACTACAACACAGGGCTTTATCTCTTATGTCTGTTTCAACACAAAAGAAACGGCCGCTAAGCCGTTACATTAAAGACTATAAACACAGCCAGACTCATTGTCTACATTGCCACAAGGCGCTTGATCGGATCTCTCTCGTATTCAATCGCCAAGTTATCAATAAAGAAGCCATTTCTGAAATGACGGATTTAATTGATGATGAAACGTGGGAAACGTTACAAGAGAAATTTTCTGCGCTATGCCGTTTTTGTAGTGAGATTTACTGTAATAGTGAAACTGATTACTTTGACATTATGTCTTTTAAGCAGTATTTGTTTGAACAAACGGAGATGAGCCACAGTACTGTTCGCGAGTATGTGGTTCGTTTACGTCGGCTCGATGAATTACTGACTTCAACTAATTTTCCTCGTCAAGAATTTACGACAGAGAAAATTCAGTCAGACCTGAGTAAAAAGCTCACTCCCTCTGCATTTAGTAACTACAATATTGCGCTACGTAAGTACGAGCAATATCTCGATTGGTGTCAAGAGCCACCATCGATGAATAGCAGTCACTAATTGCGCTCAAGAGAGACCTTAAAAGGAGTAGCCTAGCCTGCTCCTTTTTCTTTTGACCTAATTCAAATGCCTTTCTATTTTTTCTTACTTAATCTCTTTGTTGTTTTTCTATTTCTTTATTTATCAATGATTAAATACAATATTTTATTTATGGTATGCCATTAATATGGCATTAGCATGGCAATTAATAAGTAAAAAAAACGCCCCGAAGGGCGTAACTTTTAAGGTATACATAACGATATAATTCAATCAACTTCTAGGTTTTGGTTGACTTGGTGACAAGTATATTTACTAATTCAATAGTCGGCGATGGATAAATATAAAAAGAGTGAGAATAGTCACAGCATTAAGATAAATATCTATCTTGGCTATTTTTTATAACCATTAGATTAATAAAAGAAAAAACCACCTTTAATCAAAAAATTTTTAAAGGTGGTCTCAAAATAAAAAGAGAAAAAGAGGAGAGCTAATTAACTAATGGTCATTAAACTTGCGTTACCACCTGCGGCCGCGGTATTAATGCTTAATGCCCTTTCATGTAATAAACGCTCTAACAACAAGCTCGTTTCACCTCGTGAAAATCCTTGGACAGAAATTATTGCCCCTTTGCGTTGAGCAATTTTCTGGCAAGTTTCACGTAATTGATCACCATCACCATGATAAATAACCGCATTTATTTTCAGTGATTCATCATTCCAGTTTTCAGTCAATGTAATGGCTTTTCTAACAATATCAGGTAATTCACGGTATGTTTTTTGTGAGAATGCACTATTGACGATAATGGCATGGCAACCCGAGGCGAGAACACCTGCTATTTGGGTTAACACATCTTGCTCATTATCTGAAATGCAAAGCACATTACCGCAAGGAACTAATTGGTAAGTATTACGTTCGCCAGTAGGACCAGGCAATACACGTAATGTTCCTGCTTGGGATGCAAGAGCATATTTTTCTAAGGCTTCATAGTGTGATTTATCTGCTTTGTTTGATAACCATTCCATATACTTATGGTAAGTTTGTAAATTACGCATAGAAGTATCAAGTGGGAATGTCTCATCTTGACGTGCTAGTGTTTGTGTTGCGGCATTTTCAGGGCGTTTAGATAATAAGCGATACAGATAAACAGGGCCGCCTGCTTTCGGGCCTGTACCGGATAATCCCTCACCACCAAAAGGCTGAACACCGACAACCGCACCGACCATATTACGGTTTACGTATAAATTCCCGACTTTGGCATTTGAGGCAACATAAGCGATAGTCTCATCAATACGCGTATGAACGCCCATTGTTAAACCATAACCTGTTGCATTAATTTCTTCGAGTAATGCAGGCAAATCTTGACTTGCATAACGCACAACATGTAATACAGGGCCAAAAATCTCTCTTTTTAGAGAACTGACTTTATCTAGTTCAATTAGAGTCGGTTGAACAAAGGTACTGTTATTTTCAATTTGTTTTGGCAGGTTATTGTGTGAAGCTTGATAAATATCGTAACCTGCTGTACGCATAACTTGAATATGTTTCTCAATACCTATTTTAGCTTCTTTATCAATAACAGGGCCAATATCGGTGGATAATAAACTCGGATCACCTATTACCGCTTGTGCCATTGCTCCTTTAAGCATCTCAATGGTGTGATCTGCCACTTCTTCTTGAATACATAAAAGACGTAACGCAGAACAGCGTTGACCAGCACTATCATAAGCTGAAGCCATAACATCTGTAACAACTTGTTCGGTTAATGCAGAAGAATCCACAATCATGGCATTTAAACCACCAGTTTCTGCAATTAAAGGAACAGGGTGACCTTCGCTATCTAATCGACCAGCTAAGGTCTTTTGTAAAATATGAGCAACATCTGTCGAGCCTGTAAACATCACACCACGAACACGTTCATCAGCTACTAAACGTGCGCCAATGGTTTCGCCTTGACCCGGTAACAGCTGTAATGCAAAGCGAGGAACACCTGCTTGATGGAAGAGTTCAACTGCTTTTGATGCAATTAAAGGCGTTTGCTCCGCCGGTTTAGCAAGTACGGTATTACCTGCGGCTAACGCTGCAGCGATCTGTCCGCTGAATATAGCTAATGGGAAGTTCCATGGGCTGATACAAACCACAGGCCCTAAAGGACGATGTGTATTGTTATCAAAATCTTGTGCAACTTGTGCTGCATAGTAATAGAGAAAATCAATCGCTTCTCGTACTTCTGCAATAGCATTGCTATAAGTTTTGCCCGCTTCGCGCACTAAAATTCCCATTAATGGACCCATTTGTTGTTCCATTAATTCCGCAGTGCGAACTAAGAAAGAGGCTCTTTGTGTAGGAGGTGTTGCAAACCATATTTCTCCATTTTCTTGAGCAACCGTTAAAGCAAAATCTACCTCGGCTTCAGTGGTTTCTCTTACTGTACCGACTATATCAGTATGATTTGCCGGGTTTAGAACAGATTGAGGATCTGGTATTTTTTCTGAAGAATTAAACGTATCACCTAACAACGGTTCACAATGTCTATTTTCAGTGGCCGAGGTTAATAATGCACTAGAGAGTGATGCCAAACGGTGTTCATTTGACATATCAATACCTGGTGAATTTTTACGTTCATCACCATAAAGCTGATGAGGAAGTGGAATTTTAGGGTGTGAAAGCCCAACTTGCCCCTCAGCCTGTGCTATTTTATTGACTTCTTTGACCGGATCAGCGACCAACTCATCAAGGGAAATAGTGGTATCCGCGATGCGGTTTACAAATGAGGTGTTGGCACCATTTTCAAGTAAACGACGCACTAAATAGGCAAGTAATGTTTCATGAGTTCCTACTGGTGCATAAATGCGACAAGGTCGACCCAACTTTCCGTCTGCTATTTTTCCTACAACTTGAGCATAAAGAGGCTCGCCCATGCCATGTAAACATTGGAATTCATATTGCCCAGGGTAATAGTTTTGTCCTGCCAAATGATAAATTGCGGAAAGGGTGTGCGCGTTATGTGTTGCAAATTGAGGATAAATAAAATTAGGTGATGCAAGCAGTTTCTTTGCACAAGCCAAATAGGAAACATCGGTATACACTTTACGAGTATAAACAGGATAATCCTCAAGACCATCAATTTGAGCGCGTTTTACTTCACTATCCCAATATGCGCCTTTTACTAAACGGACCATTAAGCGACGACGGCTTCTGCGAGCTAAATCGATGACATAATCAATCACTAATGGGCAACGTTTTTGGTAGGCTTGAATAACAAAACCAATCCCATTCCAACCCGCTAATTCAGGTTCAAAACAGAGTTTTTCAAGGAGATCGAGTGAAATCTCAAGTCTATCCGCTTCTTCTGCATCAATATTAATACCGATATCATATTGCTTTGCTTGTAATGTTAATGAGAGCAGGCGAGGGTAAAGCTCTGCCATAACACGTTCATATTGTGCACGACTGTAGCGAGGATGTAATGCTGAAAGCTTGATTGATATTCCTGGGCCTTCATAAATACCTCTGCCATTAGACGCTTTACCAATGGCGTGGATAGCTTGCTGATAGGAAACTAAGTAATCTTGTGCGTCTTTTTCCGTTAGTGCAGCTTCTCCTAACATGTCATAAGAATAGCTAAAGCCTTTCTCTTCAAGCTTACGTGCATTCGCTAGTGCTTGAGAAATAGTCTCACCTGTAACGAATTGCTCCCCCATTAAACGCATGGCCATATCAACGCCTTTACGCACTAATGGCTCACCACTTTTAGTCAAGATGCGATTTAAAGAGTTAGAGAGTTTTTCTTCATTATGTGTAGAAACTAATTTACCCGTGAATAATAAGCCCCATGTTGCTGCATTTACAAACATCGATTGGCTTTGTCCTAAGTGTGAGCGCCAATTACCATGACTAATTTTGTCACGAATAAGAGCATCACGTGTGGCTTTATCTGGAATACGCAGTAACGCTTCCGCTAAACACATTAAAGCCACACCTTCTTGCGAAGAAAGTGAAAATTCTTGTAATAAGCCTTGTACAAGTCCTGAACGTCCAATGCCATTTTTTTGTTTACGTAATTTTTCGGCAATGGAATAGGCTAATTTATGCGTTGCTTGGGCTTCATTTTCAGGTAATGTCGCTTGCTGCAACAGCATAGGAACAGCCTGTATCTCAGGTGTGCGATATGCAGAGGTAATGGCAGAGCGTAAAACAGATTGCGGGTGAATATGTTCAGCAAACTCTAAAAAAGGCTGATAATGGGCTATTGGTGTTTCAGTATCTCCTTCAAGATCTTGCTCAGCAAATGTTGTATTAACAATATTCACCTGATCATTTTCAATTTGTTCAAGATAATTGAAGATAGCTTGTTTAATTAACCAATGCGATGTTCTATCTAATTTTTGTGCAGCCTCTTTTAATCTATTGCGGGTATCTTCATCAAGTCTAACACCCATTGTTGTGCTACTCATGCAGTGCTCCTCATATTCTATTTCTCATTCACAAGTACTGTTACCCGTTATTTTTATTAATATCATTCATGTTGCAACTTTGTGCAACATTGTTAACAATTTATTTATAAATAATGTGAAAGTGGTCAGGTTTTATGAGTGATTAAAAATAAATCACTTTGTATCTTTTAATATATCTATATAAATCAGTTAATTATATTTATTTTATTGATGTTTATATTTATAATGTTGTTCAAATTAAGACAAATAGTGTGAAGTGATAAACAAAAATTAAACATTTAAACGTTAATTTCTTGTTAAATGCAGTTAACTTATTCTAGGATTGATGTGAATGTTTTATCTGTTGCTGTAAGAAATTATTTTAATTAAAAACTGAAAAGATCATTAATGCGCAACTAAGTGCAACGTTCCTGTACAAGTCAGAAGCATATCGATGATCGAAAACAGATTTATGGAGAACTGCAATTATGGCCTTAACTTCGCCAATGCTAATTACATTTACGATCTATATTCTGGGTATGCTTTTTATTGGCTATCTAGCTTATCGCTCAACAAAAAACTTTGATGACTATATTTTAGGGGGACGACGGCTAGGCAGTGTAGTGACTGCGCTTTCAGCGGGCGCTTCAGATATGAGTGGATGGCTATTAATGGGATTACCTGGTGTAGTTTTTTTCGCTGGTATTTCTGAAAGTTGGATAGCTATTGGGCTCTGTTTAGGTGCATGGCTAAACTGGCGTTTAGTTGCAGGGCGTTTACGTTTGCAAACTGAAAAAAATAATAATGCATTAACGTTGCCTGATTATTTGACATCTCGCTTTGATGATAAAAGCAAAATGCTACGTATCATTTCAGCATTAGTTATTCTTACCTTTTTTACTATCTATTGTGCGTCTGGTGTGGTTGCTGGTGGAATGCTATTTGAATCAACCTTCCATATTCCTTATCACGAAGCAATGATTTATGGTGCGCTTGCAACAATTGCCTATACTTTTTTAGGTGGCTTTCTTGCCGTAAGCTGGACTGACACTGTTCAGGCAACACTCATGATTTTTGCTCTGATCCTGACACCGATTATTGTGATTTTCTCCATTGGTGGCATTGATACTTCTATTGCAATTATTAAAGCTAAAGATCCGTCTTATCTTGATATGTTTAAAGGTCTTGATTTTATCGCCATTATCTCTTTATTGGCGTGGGGATTAGGTTACTTTGGGCAACCTCATATCTTAGCGCGTTTTATGGCCGCAGATTCAAATCAAACAATTCGTAAAGCACGTCGTATTGGTATGACGTGGATGATCCTTTGTTTGGGTGGCACCGTTGCAGTTGGGTTCTTTGGTATTGCTTATTTTGAAATGAATCCGGCACAAGCAGGGGCTGTAACGGCGAAAAATGAACGTATTTTTATGGAATTGGCTTCACTGCTCTTTAATCCGTGGATTGCAGGTATTCTGCTGTCTGCTATTCTGGCTGCGGTAATGAGTACATTAAGCTGTCAATTATTAGTCTGTGCAAGTGCGTTAACAGAAGACTTATACAAGCCTTTCATCCGTAAAAGTGCAAGTCAAAAAGAGCTGGTTTGGGTAGGGCGTGGCATGGTGTTATTAGTTGCTATTATAGCGATTTTCTTAGCTCGTGATCCTAATAATAAAGTTCTCGATTTAGTAAGTAACGCATGGGCAGGATTTGGTGCTGCTTTTGGCCCTGTCATTCTTATCTCTGTGATGTGGAAGCGTATGACACGTAATGGTGCTTTTGCAGGGATGTTGATTGGTGCTTTAACTGTATTGGTGTGGATGCAATATAAATGGTTCGGGTTATATGAAATTATTCCTGGTTTCATTTTTGCCTCTATCGCGATTGTTGTTATTAGTTTAATGGGCAAAGAACCAAGTAAAGCAAATCAACAGCGCTTTGACGAAGCAGAATCACTATACCGTAATACATAATCGTTAAGATACTTAATATAGAGTTTGGAAGTAAAGGTCACGGAGCTAAATAAAGTGACCTTTATTTTTTGATAACAGGGCACATTTAAAAGGAAGTTAATAAAAGCTAACTTATTCATAATATTCAAATTTATAATATACTACAGCTGTACTGGTATCGATTAATTTGCCACGTTGTTTAATGGTACTAACCATATCCCACATCACACAATTATTATATTTATCCCATTCTTTACATGTTTTATCATACTCCCGAATATCATCGTATAAGCTCGTATATATCTGTATATGTTGTAATATTTTTCCATCTTCGCCATAACGCAATTCTGACATGACATCATTATTATTATTTATTGTTTTTAATAAGCGGCCTTGTTCATCATAATGATAATAAAAGACATTTCCTTTATTATTAGAATTAGAGTCAATAATTGTTGATAATATAATTTTATTATCTTGGTATGAAAATTGACTTCTATCTATACCCATTAATGAACCATCATTGTCATAAAAATAAGATGTTTTTCCTATTAACTGATTTTGCTTGTTTTTATTATAAAATTCACTGAGGTAGAGAGTATGAGTTCGATGGCGGTTTTTTAATTGGTATATCTGTTTTATATTATCAGGTGATGGCATTCTTAATAGGTTAGTCTCAATGTTTTCATGGATATATTCTTGTGTAGAGAAACTGTATTTAGTGAGAAAGCCACATTCATCAAATTCAGTTTCACCTTGAAATGCTTTTAGTCGACCTTTCTCAGGTAACTTGCTGGTGATGTTAATTGATTTTACTGGGCCATATGTAAAGTTAATTGTAATGAATGCGTTATTAGCGATATTTATCTGTTTTTGTGATTCATCACAAGAGATCTGTATCGCAAAAGCAGAGGGAGTAATAAAAAGTGTGCAGAGAGAAAAAATAAGAATTAATGGTAATTTCATGTAATGAGCCATCTTAAATTTTTATTAAAGGAAAACACTCACAGAGCATATCATCATTAATTGACCTAGGTAGTTTTACATAAATTATTTTTTAATGAAAGTATCATAGAAGAGTATTTAGTATGTGCAGAAAAATATAGAGTAAATATATTAAAATAAATCTATTTTTGATGATGTTAAATTTTCTCACTCAAAAAAAGTGAGTTTTCAATCTAAATATGATTATTGATAAATGATTTATCAAATAAAGGATTGTGTCATTACTATCAATTTATTTTTTACCAAGTTACTCTTGTTTAAAACATTTTATGGAATTGTTAATTGTAATCTAAAAATAATTGAGTAGCTTTACAATTAATTGATTTTTAATAAGTCTTTCTATTTTATGGTTTTTTTGTATTTCTTTGTAGGTAAGATGTTAAATAAAATAATGAGCAATATTTTTGGTAAATTTGGATAAATAAAATAATACACAGTTAATGTAATAAGTTATCAAAAAAAGAGTATCGATATAAGTAACAGCGATTTTACTGCATAAAAAGCGTTGTTTTTAACAATATAAGATCCTCAAATTGAGATTTCTTTATCCAAAAAAAACAATAAGTTATTCATAATATTCATATTCATGGTAAACAGTGGCAGTGCTAGTGTCGATTAATTTATCATCTTTTCTTACTTCGCTTACCATATCCCAGATTAAGCAATTATTATATTTATCCCATTCTCGACAGGTATTGTCATATTCTCTTATATCATCATATAGACTGGTAAATATTTGCATTTGACGTAAAATTTTACCGTCATTTCCATAGTGATATTCTAAGGTAATCTCATTATTATCAATCGCTTTTAAAAGACGTCCTTGCTTATCGTAGTGGTACTGAATTGAATTACCTTTATTTTCAGCAGTAGATCCAACAATAGTTTCCGCTACAATTTTATTATCTTTGTAAACAAGCTTAGTAAAATCAGTCCCCATCAGGGACCCATCATCATCATAGAAATAAGATGTTTTATCTATCAACTGATTTTGATTATTCTTTCCATAAAATTCAACCAGATAGAGAGTGTTTGATCTATGACGATTCTTTATTTGATATTTATACTTTAGGTTGTAAGGCGTTGACATTCTTAAAAGATTAGTTTCAATGTGTTCATGAATATACTCTTGTGTAGAAAAATCATATTTAGTCAAAATTCCACATTCATCAAATTGAGCTTCTCCCTGAAAAGCTTTGAATCGTCCTTTTTCTGGTAATTTACTGGTCGTTGTGATTTTTTTTATTGGCCCATAGTTAAAATCGAGCGTAATAAACATATTGTTGGCTTTGTTGACCTGTTTTTGTGATTGATCACAAGAGAGGGGCGTAGCAAATGCAGGTAATGTAATAAAAAGTGTGTATAGAGAAAAAATAAAGAGTAATGGTAATTTCATGTAATGGGTCATCTTAATTTTATTAAAAGAGAACATGCTATAAGAACATATTCATCATTAATTGATTTAAGTAGTTTTACACAAATTGTTTTTTAATGAAAGTATCACTCAATTTAATTGTAGATAAATAATAGAGAAGAAAATATAAAAACCAGTCTATTTTTGATAGTCTGATTTTTATATTGATAGTTTATTCTGGGAATAATAAAGTATCTTTATATTATTCGTAGTAAGTAAATTCGTTATGCAGCACCGCTTTACTGTAATTAATCATTTCATCATCAAATTTTATAGTGCTTTCGAGTTGCTCTTTTGTACAGTTATCAAATTTATCCCATTCAAGGCAGGTAGAGATAAAAGCTTTATCTTCGCCATTCATTCCTTTTATATAGTTTGCTTGTTTGATAACTTTCCCTTGATCGTCATATTGGTACTCAACGTTTATTTTTTTATCTTCTGTGACTAAACGTAGCCTTCCTTGTGGATCATAAGCATATTCGGTTGTAAAAACCTCTTCAGAAGAGGTTGATGAATGTGCGATCTCTTTAACGATACGTCCTTCTTTATAGTCGAATTGGCTAGTGAGTGTATCTATCAATTCTCCATCATTAGCATAGTATTGAGTGATCTTTTTATTGAGTCGATTTTGCTGATCTTTACTATAGCTTTCCTGCATATATATAGAATGTGAACCATAGGAATTTTTTAGTTGGAATTGATACCGAATAACTAAAGGATTATCAGGAGTTGTTCTTATCAAATTAGTTTCTATGCTGCCTTCAATGTATTCCTGCATTGATGTGCTATCTTTTAGTAAGTTTCCACACTCATCAAGCTGAATTTCTCCTTTGAGCGCTTTAAAACGACCATCATTTGGCAATGTACTTGTCATCGTGACTGATTTCACCGGGCCATTAAAGGAACTGAGTAACATAATTGTAGTATTGGAAATGTTTGTTTGTTTTTCAGCATCAGTGCATTGTGTTGAAGCCGCGATCGCAGAAAATGAAGAAAATGCATATAGTGAAAGAGAGAGAAGGAATAATTGTGATTTCATAAGTCCGTCCATGTATATACTTGTCATACTTTAAGCTACAGCGTTATTGCTTGCGTTCATTCGTACTAGTCACATACTGATGTATGCTCCCAGCGACTTATTCATTTATCGCCTAGCTGTAACTTGAATTACTTAGAGTCTCTGTTTGTATATATTCAAGTTGTTACAAATTTTTAGAGTATAAGTAGTGCATAAAATAGAGGTCTAGTATAGAGAATTGGTTTACTAAATAGTATAGATAAAATCTTATATGATTAACCGACATATAAAGTGAATGATATATGTTGTACGATCAAAACTGTTTTTGGAGCATTAAGATGTCAAACGTATTTTCTTTTATGACTGATACCGCAACGCTGGCCGTTTTTGATTTACAAGCGATCCAACATCGAAAATCAGATACAGCAGATTGGTGGAGCATACCTGAAGATGAGTTAGATGAAATGAATAAAGGTAATATTGCCTTTATTGATATAGGCAATGATGGTTTTTACACAATTAATCTATGCGACAACATTGAAGATGCGGATGTGAAGGTAAATATAAATTGTCCATCAGGTGAAATTTTTATTGGTGCAGGAGAGGATACAACTGGCGGTGATTTAGAGCCTGATGATCCTGAATATCGCTCTGGAAAGATTATTTTTTTGCCAACAGGTAATTATGAGATTTCAGTAAAAAAGAAAGATGATAATTTATTAATTGCTTTCAAGAAAAGTAAAGTAGGGACAAACTTACTCAACAGTGTATTTTATATTTAATAAATGTAGTTGACGATAATTAATCAATAATAATTTAGTAATTAGTTAAATTTTAAATAAGGTTTTAGTGAATTACTTTTAATTACACCTCATTATCAGATGAATATCTTATCTCTATCCTCCATTTTTCAAAAAAATAACTGATTAATCTTTCAGCGAGGTTATATTCAAATATGATCTTGAATTTAATATAAAAAGCACACTAAAAAATAGTGCTTTTGTCGCCACTTTCTTTCAGATACAAAAAAGCCACTTATTTCTAAGTGGCCTATCTGCCTGATTTCTCAGCGTAAAATTGGTGGGTCGTGGGAGGCTCGAACTCCCGACCAATTGATTAAGAGTAGTATTTATACCACTGTAAAATCAATAAGTTATAAATAAAAACAATGAGTTAAATATAAATAAAGATAAATAATGATCATTGTTCCTTTTCTTGTGCGACACTTTTGCGACACTCGCTGTTGTAATATGCATCGGCGGCCATTTCTTCGGATTCTGATGGTGTGACTAGCCTTTCGCAATATTCAGGGATTTCATAGAATGGATAAAAATCATCTACTTCTTTCGCTATTTCAGGATAATTTCTTTTTGAGTACATATAGCAAGCAATCATAAATCTTAATTCATTATCAAAACATCCTAAAACCATAGATTTAGCTATTTGATGTGTTTTATTATTTTTATCTATTTTATTTATTGATTTCAACAATACAAAAAACATTTTACTTAAACCATCAAATATATTCATATCTTTGTGAGCGTAATAGTTTACAGCATAGTCGAAGATAATATCTGAATTATTTATTTCTTGTGTTTTAAAATTGTCATTAATTGATAACCTTAACCTTGATAAACATTGTATTATATCTAACCTTGTTCCTTCTGATGATGAAAATGTGTTGTTTTTTATAATGTGATTGATTGTATTTATTAACAATGTAATTTCATTTATAAAGTCTTTTTCTTCTTGTTTCCTCTTTTGTTCTTTATATTGTTTTATAGATTCTTTATTTCCCGCATGCATTATAATTGCAGTGAGTGTAAGAGCTATTATACTTATATATGTTAAAGCTAGATTTATTATTATAGATAGATTGGACCAATGAGATATGCTGTGCTCATTAAAATAAACATTGTCTTTATTAGTTAAAAATATTTTTGATATTATGAGAATAAATATAATATTGATAATTACAAAAACACAGATATATATATTTTTTTTATTCATGATTTTTACTCAAAGGATTAAATTTTACAGCATCTTCTAAATGCTCTGGAGAGAAATGAGAATATCTCATAGTCATTTTGATATCCGTATGACCGAGAATTCTTTGTAACACAAGAATATTGCCACCGTTCATCATAAAATGTGATGCAAATGTATGTCTTAATACGTGTGATGATTGTCGGTGAGGTAATTCTATACCTGTTCTTTTCATTGCCATTCTGAATGCTGAATAACAAGGGGTAAATAAAGCACCACACTTTTTAGGGATTTCATCGTACAAAGCTTTACTTATAGGTACTGTTCTATTGCGTTTGCCTTTTGTTTTAGTAAACGTAATTTTATAAGGTGTAATTTGTCGCCCTGTTAAACTTTCAGCCTCAGACCATCTTGCACCTGTTGATAGTGCAATTTTCACAATTAATTCCAAATCTTTAGCCATACTCTGGCGACAAGACTTTAATAGCGATTCTATTTGTTGCTGTGAAAGAAATGCCATTTCTGATCCATCAGTACGAAATGAACGAACATTCTTTAATGGATTATCATCTTTCCACTCACCCAATCGATGCAACTCATTAAACATAGCGCGAAAATAGGCTAGTTCAAGGTTTGTTGTTCGTGGAGCAACGGATTTGATCCTATCGACACGAGTAATTTTTCCACTTAATCGCTTTTCACGATAAACAGAAAATAACTTAGCATTAAACTCTGTTGCTAAAGGTTCGCCCATTGCTTGGCAACCGAATAACATCATTTGCTTTCGGCTTCCACCATCAGCTAATGTAATACCATGAGCACGAAACCAGATTTCAACCAATTCAGACAATAAACGTTTATCTTCTGTTTGTTCAAGAACGTAACGTTCAAATGAAATAGCTTCACCTTTTGTGGTGAATACTTTTCTAATTCGTTTACCTGTTCGACCGTTAGGGTAGCTCTCAACTTGCCAACGAGCATCTGGTTGTTTAGTTATCAACATAAGAGAAAATCTCTCCGCAATTTTCAACTAATTTCTGGTACATAGAATCATATAAGAGATATTCTTCTTTTAATCTGCTTTTATTAGAATTATCCTTTAAGTATAGATCCATAGCACTTGCTATACCGTTAACTTGAGCGATTGATGTAGTACCTAAATATATAGGATTGTTACTGTCTATTTTGTTTGCTAATGATCCATATTTATCTTTGAGATCTTCGAGTTTGTTAGGGTAATAATTTTTATACCATGTATGGTAATAGTTATATTCTCTAGGTTTATCATCGGAATCCATACCAAAAAGAAAAATATCGTTCATCAATGAATATGAATCTCTAAAAGCTTCTTTTGCAATATCACATTCACTCATTTTTGCAGATACATTTAGAGATAATAACAATCCGATTGTTAATGCTAGATATTTCATCATTAATACCTTTCTTACTGATTTTCAATAATAGTAATTACTCGACCGTTAATTCTTATATCAGAAATTTCACAATCAAAAGCCATTCCAATATCTGAAACTCTAATGCGTTGCATAGGCATTCTAGTCAGTTCTCTAATACTATTTTTTCCATCAATTTCGATGAGCCATTTTCCATCGAAAACATCGTTATATTTTTTATCAATAATGAAGTAACTATTTCCATCTTGGATAGATATTGGCTCTGATAGTAAAAGCGATTGATTGGGAAAAATTACTTTATCAAACATGATATGATCTGAAGGGATGAGTTGTCCGTTTTTTAGTTGAAAGTTAGGAATTTTTAAGTTGTCTAGTTTTTCATAATCAAAAGGTTTTCCATTACCTGTCGCTAACCATTCAAGGCTGACTCCTGTTTCAGCAACACATCTGACAGCTAAATCAGCAGGAAAAATATCCCTCTTATATCTTCCAGCTAAACTGCTAGATGCCATTTCTAGGTGTCGAGCTAGCATTATTTTAGAGCTGAATCCATAAGCTTCTATTATGCGATCCAATATTGGAGCACTAGCCCCAACCATTTCTAGGTGAAATTTTCCCATGTATATACCACTCTTGTCGTAAAAACTACAAAATAACTTTGATATGTAGCTAAATACGAAATAGGTTGGCCTTGGTTTGTAGTTAAAAGCGATTGTTATCGAGTAGCATCGAATAAAACCTAATATGGGATTTTGCCTTATGCATCCTAATATTACAATCAACATAAACACGCCTTATTTTACAATTGACGCGTTCAGCACATTTTAAATCAACCATTCGCGACATGATCGCAGAGGGATGTTTACCTGTGCGCACTAAGTCAACAAATTATTACTATCCTTGTTCGTCAATATATCCATTTCTACGTTATTTAATGGATCTCATCGATAGCGTGCAACTGCGCGCACATAATCCCACGAAATAAAATCATTTATGATGTAAAACGCACAAATCCGCACCCGTCTGCATAATTTGGATCTAAAAATTATTTCAGTTTGAATTTTTTACAAAACATATTGCGAGAGAGTGTGGTGATTGGATTCTTTGCGTAGGCGTCAAATAGAAATGATTAAGAAAATTTATTTTTGAGATGCTTGGTTAACATAGAGTGGATGTGAATGGATTATCTGGCTTTATTATTTTTAATGGTTTTTTATTCTATTTGTTTTTTATTAATTATTAAATTTATTACGATTAATTATTTTTAAATAAAATCGACAACTTTCGGCTTTCGGAAGGGAGAGATAAAAACTTGTGCGATACTTTTGCGACACTCAGCTATAAAAACAAAAAAGCCACTTATTTCTAAGTGGCCTATCTGCCTGATTTCTCAGCGTAAAATTGGTGGGTCGTGGGAGGCTCGAACTCCCGACCAATTGATTAAGAGTAGTATTTATACCACTGTAAAATCAATAAGTTATAATTTTTTCAATAAGTTAGAAAACGATAAAACATGATTATTCATGGTTGTTCTGGTCTTCTGTCGCCACTTTGTCGCCATCAAGATTTATAATGAGCTTTTCTAAATTAGGTAAATAGTCTCCGACTTTTTTTTCCAAAAGTAATATAGTAAATAATTCATGTAGTGAAGAATGAATTTGACTTAAATTATAAGTAAAACCCAGTAGGTGAAAATATAAATCATCATAGTAAATGTTATTATTAAGTTTAATACTTTCATCGAACTTAGTTTTTAATTCTCTATTCATTTGCTTTAACTCATCAACATAAGATGATACTAAACCAGTTTCTTTTGAAAGGTTACTAACTATACCTAATAACGCATTAAGATCATTAAGGATATCATTTTTAAAGTGTAATGAAGTTTCATAACTTTTAATTTTATTAGTGAGCTTATTTATAGCATCGATTCTTTTTTCAACGGAAGAAAAATTATTTTTATTTACAATATCAATGTAGTTATCAAAAATATAAAAATAATCATAAATAACATTAACATTGGTTTTATTAAAAAAAGCTAGTTTTTCTAGCCTTCCAATAATGAAGTTTCTTCTTGCAATATAAATATCAACTTTATTTTTTTCCTCTGTGGCTTCTATTTGTTTAGCTGTTTGAATTGAACGATGTGCGCTAACGACAAAAGCGCCTAATATTGGTGATAAAGCTAAAATACCTAGTGAAAACTTATGTATGTTTAAAAAATTATTAAATCCAGTAGCATCCCATTTAAATGGATAATCCCAACCCAAAAGGAAAATAAAACATAAACTCGAATATAAAGGAAATAGGATAGCAAACCAAAAAAGGCCTTGTTTGTGTAAACCATTCTCATTTAGGATAATTTTATCGAGAAAATATTCTTTTAAAGGACGAGATTCTTCTTTATTTTTAAGTAATAAAAATAAAAATAAAAATAAAAATAGAAAGGCACAAGAAATGTAAATTAAAATAGTCATATCTTCAATTTAACCAAAGGATTAAACATCAGCGCATCATTTAAATGCTCTGGGGCGAAATGCGAATATCGCATAGTCATTTTAATATCGGTATGACCTAATATCCGCTGTAAAACTAAAATATTACCGCCTGACATCATAAAGTGTGAGGCAAAAGTATGTCGTAAAACATGCGATGATTGCCTATGAGGCAATTCAATATTGGCTCGTTTTATTGCTGAACGAAAAGCAGAATAGCAGGGCGTAAATAATTGGCCTTTACGTTTCGGAATTTCATTAAACAACTCTTCTGATATAGGTACAGTTCTATTACGTTTACCTTTTGTTTTGGTAAATGTAATTTTGTAAGGAGTAACTTGTGAACCGGTTAAACCTTCAGCTTCTGACCAACGCGCTCCAGTAGAAAGCGCAATCTTGACAATAACAGATAAGTCTTTCGCTTTACTTTTATCACATTCTTGTAGCAGTTGGATAATCTGTTCATCAGAAAGAAACGCCATTTCTGATTCATCAGTACGAAATGAACGAACATTCTTTAATGGGTTATCATCTTTCCACTCACCCAATCGATGCAACTCATTAAACATAGCGCGAAAATAAGCTAGTTCAAGGTTTGTTGTTCGTGGAGCAACAGACTTGATCCTATCGGCACGAGTGATTTTTCCACTTAATCGCTTTTCACGATAAACAGAAAATAACTTAGCATTAAACTCTGTTGCTAAAGGTTCACCCATTGCTTGGCAACCGAATAACATCATTTGTTTTCGGCTTTCACCATCAGCTAATGTAATACCATGAGCACGAAACCAGATTTCAACCAACTCAGACAATAAACGTTTATCTTCTTTTTTGCCTAGCCATGGCTTATCTTCTGTTTGTTCAAGAACGTAACGTTCAAATGAAATGGCTTCGCCTTTTGTGGTGAATAATTTTCTAATTCGTTTACCTGTTCTGCCGTTGGGGTAAAGCTCAACTTGCCAACGACCATCTGGTTGTTTATTTATTGCCATCGCTATCTATACCAACTACATTTTTTAACCAATCATGAAAGTAGTATTTTTTGTGTCCATCAGTTGCCATCATTGTTTGAATGTTTCTGACAGAAAAAGTTCTTTGTTCATTTCTTACATGACAATAACCAGCTATATACTCATCACCATAACCATTCTTTTTGTATTGATTTATATCTACGGTTCTTCTAATTTTTCCTGAATTAGACAAATAGGTAAATGTAGTTTGAATAGGAGGAAATTCGGCTATTACTTTAATTTCCTTAGCTTTATATCTAACATCTTTCGCATATTCAAAAAGTTCATGCAAATCTAATTTTAATTTCTTTTTACAAAGGTCTTTAAAGTCATATCTTGATGACCCGATAGTTATTGCTGTAATGATTTCTTTCTCAGGAATATAAGTTGCTTCACCAGTGTTGGGGTCTGTGAGCTCTAAATAGAATTCACCATCATCATATATATATAATCGTGTAAATATGCCATAGACTTTATCAGTTTTATCTCTGATTCTAAACGATGCTTGATTAGTTATACCTTGCCATAGAAGAGATTTACCATTTTTCATAACAAAAGTTTTTACATCATCAGCAATAACAGTCCTTGTTTTATCTTCTGTATGAATACTTCCGGCTATCTTAGGTAGTTCTATTGATTCTTTTGTCTGGATATCAAAATTGGTGTCATGGAGTGTTTTTATTTCTTTATTATGAGAGTTTGTATTTTCTGTAGATATATTTGTTTTTATTGTAGTGTTTTTCTTATTGAAAAACCAAATGCGTGATAAACCTATAATTAACGCACCATTAACAACTAACATAAATATAGATACACCTTTATTTTCTATTTCTGGCGAAAAAGTAAGACTTAAACCAGTAATAAAAAATAAAGTTAGAAATAAAAGTATTAATATTTTTAGCACAAAAAAAATCTTTTTCATTATGAAAATCCTTATCTAGTTACTGATTTTCAATAATAGTAATTACTCGACCGTGAATTTCTATATCAGAAATTTCACAATCAAAAGCCATTCCAATACCTGAAACCCTAACGCGTTGCAGAGGCATTCTAGTCAGTTCTCTAATGCTTATTTTTCCATCAATTTCGATGAGCCATTTACCATCGAAAACATCGTTATATTTTTTATCAATAATGAAGTAACTATTTCCATCTTGGATAGATATAGGCTCTGATGGTAAAGGGGATTGATTGGGAAAAATCACTTTATCAAACATGATATGGTCTGAGGGGATGAGTTGTCCGTTTTTTAGTTGAAAGTTAGGAATTTTTAAGTTATCTAGTTTTTCATGGTTAAACGGTTTGCCTTCACCAAATGCTAACCACTCTAAATTAGCACCTGTTTCATACATACAACGTACAACCATATCAGCAGGAAATATATTTCTTTTATATCTCCCAGATAAGCTACTAGCAACCATATTGAAATGTTGAGCGAGCATTATTTTTGATGAAAAACCATAAGCTTCTATGATTCTATCTAAAACCTCACCACTGTTATCACATGATATAAAATCAAATGCACTATTCATTCATATCTTCCTGAATTCGTGTTAGACAAAGTTTGATGCTATTTTTGTATTGACGTTTCGTCTCATGTGAAGTAATCTCTCTTTAGTATCTTTGTTTTACACGAACAAAACTGAATAGCATCGAATTAAACTGAATAGGAGATTTTGCCTTATGCGTCCTAATATTACAATCAACATAAACACGCCTTATCTTACAATTGATGCATTTAGCAAATGCACTGGATTACCTAAATCAACCATTCGAGACATGATTTCTGATGGACGTTTGCCTGTACGCGCTAAATCAATTGATATGAAACGAGGAAAAGTATTAATCAATATGCTTGCCCTTTATACAGATGCATCAGAAGGTTGTAATCTTTCATTTCAACCGAATTTATAAGGTCAGTCTTTCGTATTTTGAGAATAAACACCATGTTTGATTATCAGGTTTCCAAACAAGCGCAATTTGATAATGCATGCCGTGCTTTCGCAAATACCCATAAAGGGGATTTAGTGCAAATAGCTGAAAGCATCGGCATGAACGCCCAAATGTTGCGTAACAAGTTAAACCCTGAACAACCGCACCAATTAACGTGCATTGATTTAATGAAACTGACTGATGCAACTGAGGACGCCTCTATCCTTGATGGTGTCTTAGAACAAATGCAATGTCAGCCGTCAGTGCCAGTTAATGAAGTGTGTGATTCTAATGTACCTACTTATTTACTAACGGCGGTCGGTGAAGTGGGGAAGTTAGCAACAAATACAGTTTCAGGCGGTAATTTAAATAATGCACGTGTCGCTGACTTTAAACGTTCTGTTAATACAGCAATTCGTTGTTTAACGTTGGCAGGCATAACACTATCGGCAAGATTACATACTAATCCGGCGTTTGCCTGTGCAGTGGATGCAGTCGCTAATCTTAGCCCATCAATGATGTGAGGTTTTAAAATGAAATTAAATTCATTACAGCTTCAACAACACAAATATAAATTATCAAGTGATTCATTTAAAAATGAAAATAACAATTCTATTTATATTGTTAGTCTCATTTTATTTATGGGTTATTTATTAATATCAGCTTTAAGTTAATTAAAGAGGTTATTATGTATCAGAATCAAGTTGAAAACGAACAAAGAGCTTTTCATATTCCAGTTGCTCAACGTGTTGATGGATTAAATCATACCGCTAAATTACGTTCTCGCCATTTTGGTTTACAAAATGAAGAATTAAAGCGCTTCTTTTTTGATATGCGCGATAGATTTGATGATTGTTATCAAGAAAATAAAAAATTCTTAGGCGTCATTTTATATATGGCAGGTATTCCCAAAGAAAGACATGATTTAAATTTTGAAGATTTTAAAACATCGGAAATATTCGACATTATTAAAGCTATTAATCATATCAAAGCCGTTACGGCATTATTACCTAAACAATTAGCATTACCGCAATAATTAATTAAACCCAAAATAAAAATAAATGGCCTTAATAGGTCAGGGTTTTTTACAACCTAAATAAAGGAAATATATTATGAGAACATCAATACCAACCCCCGTTTTTATGCCTGCGAAAATTGCTAATAACGAACACGCTCTTGTTTTAGATTCCACATTAGCGTTGGCGCGTAACGAACAAAAGCAAGTCTGTGCGGATAGATATGCTTCCCGTATTCGTAAACTGTCTAGTTTAATTATTCAAAATAAAATGGATTACGCCGACGTTGCTGAACTGTTGGAAAGTGAAGCATCAGAGCTAGAACGTCAAGCGCAAGAACTGGTTTGATATGACTAGTGCGGTGGAGAATAACAGCGACGTATTTATCTCAATGCGTCGCCAAAAAGAAGAATTTCAGCCAGGGCTATCGCCAAAAGCGTCCTTGGCTGAACGCATTATGTATGATGCAAACCCGTTTGATATTGAATTCCGTAATAGCATCTTGGGTAATGTGCCCGATTCATTGGCGATTTATTTTGCTACCCGATATTCAAAAATATTTAAAAGTGGGAAAAAAAATAGTAGGCGTCTTGCTAATACATTTTTACGCAAATTTGCACAGAATGTATTACCAAGATACAACCTTGTTTTATCAAAGTATCAATTTGATGGTGTTACATCAGGTTATGATTTTTTCCCTGAAAAATACGTCGAACAAATTTCTAACCTACACACGTTAGACCGTGGAACCATCAAAGAGCTGGCGAACGGTATCGCCCGCTATCTTACATCTACATTTACTGAATTTTGCCAACGTGCTGATTATGAGAATGAATCAGACGGGGCTAAGTTCGGCTACAAGAAAATAAGTAAGATCACTTCACAAATAGGCACTGTGCCACCGTACTGGAAGCAGTTCACTCAAGGGCGTGGAATAACAGAAGGGCAAATGTTATCAGGCTTATTACGCATGATGTCTGATAAGTGGTGGTATGGACGTTTAAAGCGCATGCGCGATTTGCGTGCTGAACATTTGGCTATTGCAGTCGGGCAAGTGCAAAAAAGTGCTTCCCCTTATATATCCCGTCGTGCTTTACATGAGTGGACAGAGCAAAAAAAACGTAACTGGGATTACATTAAAAGTTTCGATTTAATCAATGAAAATGGTGATCGTGTTTCTCTTGAAGAAATGGTATTAGCCAGTGTTTCTAATCCTGCCGTTCGCCGTTGTGAATTGATGGTGCGTATGCGTGGGTTTGAAAACATGGCTAATGAAATGGGCTATGTTGGTGAGTTTTATACCCTCACAGCCCCATCAAAATATCACAATGCATACAGTAAAGGCGGTTTCATTGAACAATGGAATGGCGCATCCCCTCGTGATGTTCAGAAATATCTTTGTAAAGTCTGGTCAAAAGTTCGCGCTGAATATGCCCGCGAAGGAATCCGTCCATTCGGCTTTCGTGTCGTAGAACCTCACCATGATTCAACTCCCCACTGGCATTTATTGTTATTTGTTCATCCTGATCACGTTGCAACGTTGAGACGAATTTTTGCGGAATATGCCCGCGAAGAAGATGCTTTTGAGTTAAAAACCAAAGAGGCAAAAGAAGCCCGTTTTTATGTTGAACCTATTGATAAAGAAAAAGGTTCCGCAACGGGCTATATCGCTAAATATATTTCTAAAAATATTGATGGTTACGCAATGGATGACGAGATAGATGATGAAACGGGACAGAAATGCAAAGACATGGCTAAAGCGGTTTCAGCATGGGCGAGCTTACACCGCATTCGTCAGTTTCAGCAAATTGGCGGTGCTCCGGTGTCGGTTTGGCGTGAGTTGCGTCGCTTGCCAGGTGATGAGCAAATTCTAGCAACGGAAGATATGGATAATGTGCGTTTTGCGTCAGATGTGGGCGATTGGTATGCCTACACCGAGTTACAAGGTGGTGCAACAGTAAAACGCCAAGATTTAACCGTGAGACTTTCTTATGAAGTCACGGAAATGGGGAACGAATACGGCGAAGATGTAAAAAAAATTAAAGGGGTTTACTCACCGCTTGCGAGTGAGGACTCTTTTTATCTTACCCGCACCGCTAAGTGGGAACTGGTCGCCAAAGAATCCACATCTGTTAAAGGGAGTGGTTTGGCTTTTGATGGCGCGATTAGCGCCCCTTGGAGTTCTGTCAATAACTGTACGGGGGAAACCCGGACGATTAACGATGAAGAAAAGGGGGTAACGGAAATTTTAGATAATTTCAGGTCAATCGGGCATGAAATAACCCTAGAAGATGCCAAAAAAATGAGAAATGGGTCGGGAATAGTCATTGATGATATTGCATTTAGAAGTTTTGACGATGGTTCTTTGATAAGAACGGGTACAACACAACTGAAATATCGTCAATTTCACGAAAGAAAAGACCGTATTTTTAATAAAGTGAATAAATTAAGGGGAATAAATGTATAGATATTGGGTTTTATTTTATTTATTGATATCAATAGTTCTTTTTATATACAGAACTATAAAGTCTAAAAAAAGCTATCATGAAAAATATAGCTTAGGTTCAGCGATAGATTATTCCATGCTATGGCCATTTTATATTTTGATAGCATTCTATTTTTTCCTTGCAGATAAATATCGTAAATTTATTGGTATGAGCGAGGATAGGTAATCTATGAATGTGCAATAAGTAAATATATCTCACATTATTATCACTTAGGGGTTCACAAAAATCATAAAGTTATTATACTGTTTATTCATACAGTATTCTTTAAGGGTATGATAATGACAGATAATATAAAAAGCATGGAAGCATTTGAAAGAATTGCACTTATCGCAAAAGTAGGCAGTTTTGATTCTTTCACATCACAGGAAAAAGATATCGTTTTATCATTAATATTTGAGTTAGCCGACAATGCCAGAGTGGACTTATTGGAAAAAAATAAGCCACACAATGTGGCTCAATAATTTAAGCAATGGGCGCTTTGAGTAAATCAAGCGCCATTTGTTTATTATCCGGTAGCAGTTTATCAATCATTTTATTCACGTCTTTCGCACTAGGGCTTAGCGTGTGACTAAAAGTGACGTTTAATACGAAAGTCATTCCGCATTCTAAGTCTGTGCATTGACAATAAAGGTCTGCAAATTGGCGATGTTTTCTATTTGTTGTTCTTATGATTGCCTTTTCACCGCATGCGGGGCAGAGGACTTTCATCACTTTCATATTCCGAACTCCAAAATAATCGAACTGACGTAATTTTACCTTTTTTTGTCTCATTCTGCACCCAAACGGTCGTTATCTTTCTTAAAATTGATATGCAAATGTGATGGTATTTCAGGATCACTATTGACGGCATTCTCAAACATGCGTTGCACAGGGATAACTTCATCTTGTCGATAGGCTTCGCGGGCTTTTATTGGGTCACCCAGTCCGCCAACATTACCAGGAATAATCCCCGCTAAACCTGCGGGGAAGCGGTGCGCGGTTAAAATATCTTGAGCACTGATATTTTTGACATTATTAAATTCATCATTAGCCGAAATATCCCCAATCGGCATAAATTTAATCCCTTCGGGATCACCATTGGGAATATGTACAAACATGGTGGAAAAGTTACCAATGCCTTTGCTTTGTTCTAAGTTTTGGATAATTTCTTTTTCGACTTCATCGGTCAGTGATGGGTCATTACAATAAAGAACGCCACCTGTATGGGCACCGTTGTGATAATAGCGACGACGAAATATGGTGGCTTCACTGTTAAGTAAAGAAGCATGAATACCACCGATATAATCGGGAATACCATAAACCTGTTGTTGTGGGTCATATTGTTTAATAAAAATCACATCTTCAGGGGGATAAATTAACGGTTCACCTTCTTGTAGAATAACAAAACAATCATCTTTACGGCGTCGCATAAATAAAGAGGGTAATACGCATAGTTCAACCACTTCCCCCCAGTAATTACGCACTTTTAAAATGGCCGTATCACCAAAAATCAGGTAATTCATAATCGACGCTTTTAAGTCTTCATGGGTTAATCCGCCATGAATAAAATCAGCCAATATCATATTTTGGCGAGCATAGAGAACGCCACCATGTTGTGCATTGAGATTAACTAATTGTGCTAGGGCAATACGCTCAATGGGTAAGATATAATGGTCATAATCATTGTCGTACCAGATATTTTGATATTGGGTCTGTGTCGTCAAAATGGGCTCGGGTTTACCCAATGTGATAATGCTCATTTTTTTTCGGCTAGTAGAAACTGGCTCAATCTTCCTTGATTTTCTCTTTCCCATTTAGGCAACCTTTTTCTTGATGAAATATTTAGATTTATTTTGTTTATCAGTATTTAACGGTTCATTTATAGCACCGTGAGAAATAGCCCAAAAACTATCGGCATGACCTGTTTCCATACTACGGTCAGCCACAAAGGTCATGGCACCGCCCTTGCTAGTTGTGTCTCGACGAATAGCCAAAAAACTGGCGGTGATTTCTTTTTGCTCCCTATCCCATTCGATACGTTCTTCATCGACTAAATCGACCATTTTTAAAACGAGTTGGGTTTTCATGCTAAGGCTGTAACGAATTTCCATCGTTTCGCGTGGCGCAAAATCTTGCACCATCTCATAGACACCATGACCTATACCTGTCGTATCAATGCCGATATGGGTGAAGCGATAACGCCCATAAAGTTCTTGGATTTTTTTGGCTTGATGTTTCCACGCCATACCTTGCCAGTAATAAATAGCCAGAACACGGAACCTCTCACCAGATACAGAGGGCGGTGCTAAAATAGCAAACGCGGAAGTATCACCAGAACGGGCAGGGTCATAACCGCCCCAAACTTCCCGATCACCAAATGGTCGAGGTTCATCAGGAAAGTGATCTTCCCATAATCCCACATCAACCCAGCATTTTTCTAAATCGTTATATTTAAATACCGATGCGCCACTATCCACAAAGACACACATATACAACATATTGAATGTATCTTTGTTATAACGATTGCGAAGTTTTTCGATTGATGCCAGATTAAAACCGCCTTTAATCGCATCTTCTAGCGTAATGACATAACGCCATTGCTCATCAGGACAATCGCGTCCACCGTCCTGCATTTCTTTAAATGTAGGGAATTTGATATTTTTACGGGCTTTTTCTGTACCGCGCCACTCGTCACCTGTCCAAAACGGGTATGCGGGATGGGTTTTTGAGCTAGGCGTAGAAAAATAGGTGGTGCGCCATTTATCATGGGTTGCCATTGCAGAGGCAACTTCATTTAAATGTTTAAAGTTCGGTACCCAAAAATATTCGTCACAATAAAGATGGCCAGAATAACTTTGGGCAGTGTTTTTATTGGTGGATAAAAAGCGCAGTTCTGCGCCATTGCTTAAACGAATGGGGTTACCAGTTAATGTCACACCGAAAAATTGCTCTGCAATATTGACAATATAGGAGCGGAAAACCTCGGCTTGCGGTTTTGATGCTGATAAGAAAATTTGCGGGTCACCTGTGAGCACCGCATTTTCCAGCGCTTCAAATGCAAAATACCAAGTCGCTCCGATTTGGCGTGATTTCAAAATATTACGAATAGATTTTTTAATGTTATTGCGTAAATGTTTTTGATAACCGAATAGATTTTTATCAGCAAATTGCTGAAATTGTTCTTCTGTTAATTCGGAAATATCATTTTTACGATAGCGTTTTTTCTTCCTTGGTTCGCCATCGTCAAACTCATTGTCATTTGAGTAGCCAGATTGATTTTGTGCTTTTGCCTGTGCCAGCTTCTCGGCGTGTTTATTTTGTTGTGCCATCAATTTGATATGATGGTTAATTAAACGGTCTAACTCCTCTTGTTCAAAAACGGTCTTATTATTTCGCTCACTGAGCAAAATAATGCGTCGATTAATCGCATCTAAAACCGATTCATGACTGAGCAAATCCTGCCAATTCCCTTTTTCAGCCCAGTAGTAAACGATCCGCCGATTCGGCAAATTAAGTTCGGTTGCAATTTCTGCAGGAGTATAGCGTCGCAAGTACAGCGATTTCGCTACTCCTATTAATTCATCTGAATATCGTGAGTTCGTCATAATGTAAAACATTATGCCGAGTCACAGCCTATCTGGCGTTGCCACAAATTTGGTTATGCGCCATATCCAAATTTAACCATTCGCCCACCTGATGGAATTTCGCAATACTGTTACCTCAAACGGAATTATCGAAAGTACCCACGGAAAGGGGGGATTATGTAAACAATGTCACAGTTAAGGACGACGTGGGTTTGCATAGCCACGGAAGGCGAAACCGTTGATGGTCGCGAAATTCTCCGCAATGAAATTATTGAAATGGCGGAAACCTACGATTATCAGCGTTATACCGCCATGATTTGGTATTTACATCCGCCAAATGGGAAACACGTCAGAGAGCCTGGCGAGAAACCTGTCGGAGAAGTTATCGAAGTTAAAGCGGAGGAAGACGAAACAGGCACACTGCACCTTTATGCCATATTGCGTCCATTCATTCGATTGTTGGAAATGAACGCACAAGACTATGGATTATTCCCATCTGTGGAAATGAATTTAGATTTCCAAGGTCAAGGGATTACATATTTAGAGGGATTAGCGGTTGTTGATGACCCTGCCTGCGTCGGAACTACGCGTTTTAACTTTAGTCGGAAAGAAAATAAAGGGAATAAAAGTATGACAAAGGGATCATGGCGTAAAACTTTCAATATTGAAGAGCCAGAAGCGAAACCAGCTCCAACGCCTGAAAATGATGAAAAATTACAGGCACTGGCTCAGGCACTCGCACAAGCGGAAGACAAAATCGCAGAACTTGAAGCGAAACTTGCCCAAACACAACAAAATGTTGATGAAGTGCAAGAGGATGTTGAAACCGTCAAAGAAGTGGTTGATACAGAAGAATTTTCAAAATTGCGCGATAACTTACCAAATATTGTTAAAAACTTTAGCAAGTTAGACTCTATTTCAACAAGAAAACCTAGCGCTAATCCGACAGGAAATAAAAACAAACGTTTTGATTTTCTTTAATTCACTAGGATAGGAAAGGGATTTCTATGCAATTAAATCAACGGGCTAGACAGTATCTAAAAGCCTATGTTAATGGGTTAGCCGAGGCTTACGGGGTTGATGATACTTCTAAATATTTCTCGCTAACAGACCCAAAAGAAACGGCACTGCGTTCGGCATTGATGGAATCGGTTGACTTCCTAGGCATGATCACCTGCATGGACGTAGACCAGTTACAAGGCCAAGTCGTTTCTGTGGGTAATCCAGGTCTTTTTACAGGACGTAAAAAAGGCGGTCGTTTTTCTCGTGATACCAATGTGGATGGTAATACCTATCAATTGGTTGAAACCGATTCAGGTGCATCACTTACGTGGCATTTGCTGTCAGTTTGGGCAAATTCAGGCACAGAAAATGAATTTTTCCAACGCATGCAAGTGTTTATCAATGAATGTTTTGCATTAGATATGCTACGTGTCGGGTTTAATGGGGAACGTGTTGCAGATAGCACAGACCCTGACGCTCACCCAATGGGGGAAGACGTTAATATCGGTTGGCATGCAATTGCTAAAAAATGGGATGGTGGTAAGCAAGTTATTACCACACCAGTCAAACTGGACGATAAAGGTGATTTTCGTTCTTTAGATGCGATGGCATCAGACCTTATTAATACCTGTATTCCAGTAGAACATCGTACAGACCCGCGATTAGTTGTACTTGTCGGTGCTGATTTGGTTTCAGCAGAGCAATATCGCTTATATCAATCGGCTGACAGACCAACGGAAAAAATTGCCGCACAAATGTTGGGTAATACTATTGCAGGACGCAATGCCATTATTCCGCCATTTATGCCAGGTAAACGTATGACAGTCACTATGCTGTCAAATCTTCACATTTACACTCAACGGAATACGCGTCAGCGTAAAGCGGAGTTTGTAGAAGACCGTAAGGCTTATGAAAACAAATACCTGCGTAATGAAGGTTATGCGTTGGAATATCCAGAGCTTTATGCTTCTTATGATGAAAATGCGGTCACCATTGGTGAATTAACCGAACCTGCTGAAAAACTGGATAAAGAGTAATGTTATCACCCGCACAACGACACCGAATGGAAGTTGAAATGCAACAAAAACTTGAACAGCGACAGGCAATTGCCATTGCTGACGGTGAAAGTATGCATCTTCAAGCGCGTGCCATTGAGCGGGATGTCAAACGACTGCGAGCACTCAATCAAACGTATGAACGTGTGGCAATGAAACGTGAAGAATTATTGCCCATGTATCTACCGACAGCACAACGCTATTTAGATGAAGGCGAAGTGTATCAAAACCCGATTTTTGTGTATTGCGTCATTTGGCTATTTGATGTGGGGGAGTTCGATAAAGGACTGGACTGGGCGGATATCGCCATCGCGCAAGGACAGCGCACCCCTGACAATTTTAAAAGTGGTTTCCCTGCTTTTGTGGCTGACACTATCCTTGCATGGGCACAGTTAGAAGTGGAGGCAGGAAACCCCATTGAACCTTATTTTTCAAGGACATTTAAGAATGTCACAGAAATTTGGCGGGTTCACGAAAAAATACAAGCGAAGTGGTTTAAATTCCACGCGTTAGAGTTATTAAAAGGCGATGTGGGCGATGCAAGAGCCAGCGCAATTGATTGTGTCGATACACTGAATCAAGCCGATGCTTATCTTGCCAGAGCGCATCAATTAAACCCGAAAAGTGGGGTTAAAACGCATCGTTTGCGTATCGCTTCACGATTACGGGCATTAGAGCAAGAGTAAAGACTACCGCAAGCCAAAACGGGCGGGGTGGAGACAAAACAATTTGATTGTTATTGGTCGTGGAAACCTGTTCGCCCGTTTTTTTATTTAGAGGTCAGCATGTTAAATGGCGATGGCATTACCTATAAAAATGAAGAACTGACAAATGATGAATTTTGGCCTGATTTAAATTTAGGTGATTTTCAAAAAAGTCGCGCTATTCCCGCCAATATCGATGCTGATTTTATTGCTGATGCATTATTAACCACAGTAACAGAAATTAATTCTGAATTAAAAGACGTAAAAAGTTATTGGCTATCAAAAGGTGTTAATCAGGCAAAAGACGCCCCAGGCGCAAAAATAAAAGGGGTGAATGCCCTTTGTGCGCAATATAAAAAAGCCGTTTATGCCAGGGCAAAAGCCGATTTATTGGGTGAATATTTGTCGATTGTCAGTCGAGCGCCCAATCCACAGCAAGAAAGCGACGAATTACGGTCACGGTTATTAGCAGAATCAACTTTTGTTATTCGCAATATGAAACAGTTGCCTCGCATTACGGTAAAAATGATATGACCCGACTACAAAAATTGACGGCGTTCTTACGTGCAAATTTGCCTGAACCCGTATTTGCAACCGAATTTAGTAGTGAGATGGATGATATTACATTTAAACGCGCTCACAATGATTTAGGCGAAAAACAATATCAAATTTTAACGCAAGAATATGATGCGGTAATTGCGTGGGGGCGTTGGCCTTATCGTGAAATTGATACACGTTATATCCCCGTATTAATTGAGGCATGGTATCAAGATTTAGAAACGGATTTTACCGAACCTGATTTCGATGATGAACCACCGACTATTGATGTTGATGTGATTGACGATGATATCGCGATGGTTGTAGTGACCCTGAAATTAAGTGATGCCATTGTGTTAAAAGAAGATGAGAAAGGCCTCGTGCCCTTTGACGGTAAACGTTGGTTATTAGCCAATCCTGAAGTGTTATTTGCTGAAAATATTGATGTGATCCCCCGTGGTGTGAAATGAGCATTCAAGGGCAATTAAACGCAGAACAACTAAAGGCATTAAGAGCCAAATTAAAAGATTTGGAATTGCCCCAGAAAAAACGCCAGCGGTTGCTTTGGCGAATTGCGAAATATGGCGTAATCGTCGCATCAAAGCGCAATATCAGAAAACAGAGTAATCCTGATGGGGAAGCATGGCAGAGCAGACACGGTAAATACAAAAAAAAGATGCTCCGCAATATGCCAAAAATGATGCATATCCGCGAAATGCCCGAAAAAGAGATGGTCCGTATTTATCTTAGTGGTGGTAATTATCGCAATGGCAATAAACCTGTTGACGCGGGTATTGTGGGGTATAGCCAACAAAATGGCATGACAGCAAAAATTAGCCGTAAAAACGCACAAGCCAGTAATATCTCGCAAGGGGCGCAAGATAAAAAAGCGACGCCAAAACAGGCTAAAAAATTACGCGCACTTGGCTATAAAGTGAAAAAAGGGAAACGATGGAAAAAACCTGCCTTAAAAGAAATTACGGAAAATATGCGCTTTTTTCAGGCGGGGTTGTTAATTCGTAAATTAAGCGGTAAATCCCCACAAAGTTCGTGGGAAGTGGATATTCCATCACGGGTATTTCTCGGTATCAGTGATGAGGATTTTATTAAGTCACTGGAACGACAATTACAAGGCATCGGCTACGGTGCATAAAAAAGGAATTTACTATGTGGCCAACTGTTCAGGTTAATCAACATAACCAACT
Organism: Proteus genomosp. 4 str. ATCC 51469; assembly: GCF_003144375.1. Classification (NCBI taxonomy): domain Bacteria; kingdom Pseudomonadati; phylum Pseudomonadota; class Gammaproteobacteria; order Enterobacterales; family Morganellaceae; genus Proteus; species Proteus genomosp. 4. The sequence continues at coordinate 318,120 of NZ_PENV01000002.1, read as the reverse complement.
GCAAGGCGAAACAAAGGAAATTGAGCGCATTTTACTGTTTATTGGTAAAGGAAAAACCAATATTGGTAAAACTATTGCGGTCAATACGCAAAGCGATTTCGATGAGGTGTTAGGAACGCCAGATAGCCCGTTAAAAAGTAACGTGTTATCAGCTATGCGTAACGCAGGTCAAAACTGGTCAGGTTATGTGCATGTATTAGCAGAAGATGCCGAAGAATTGGCATTTGTTGACGCGGTGATGGATGCACAAGCGGTCGCCAGTTGTGAAGGCTACGTATTAGTGGGTGATGCGACGAAAGCCGTTATTCAATCGGCTAAATCCTTACGCTCGGATTTAATGGCTAAACATGGGCGCTGGCTGTTTGCCATTTTGGGTGTCGGTGCAACGCAAGACGATGAAACGTGGTCAGGCTATGTTGAACGCTTGTCTGCTTTATCAAAAGGGGAAGCGGAACCCTCCATTCAATTAGTACCAATGTTATGGGGTAATGAAGCGGGAGCATTAGCAGGGCGATTATGTAACCGTGCAGTGACCATTGCTGATAGCCCCGCACGAGTCAAAACAGGCGCATTAACCGATTTAGGTAGTGCGTATTTACCGCTCGACGGTACGGGTAAAAGCCTTGATTTAGCAACACTGCAGGCATTGGAAAAACAGCGTTTTAGTGTGCCGATGTGGTATCCAGACTATGACGGCATTTATTGGTCTGACGGTCGCACATTAGACGTTGAAGGCGGTGATTATCAGTCAATCGAAAACTTGCGTGTTGTTGATAAAGTCGCGCGCACAGTGCGTATTCGTGCCATTGCTAAAATTGCCGACCGCAGTTTAAACAGCACCCCATCCAGTATTGAAGCCCATCAAGCCTACTTTGCCAAAGTATTACGTGAAATGTCACGCAGTACGCAAATTAACGGAGTAAGTTTCCCTGGTGAAGTGAAACCGCCAAAAGAGGGTGATGTGGTTATTACATGGAAAAACAAAAATAACGTTGAAGTGTATATCACGGTGCGAACCTATGAATGCCCGAAAGGGATCACCATTGGCATCCTGTTAGACACGTCATTGGAGAATGAATAATGAGCGGAAAACGGATTTCGGGGCAGTCGATTGATTTTAATATCGACGGTGATTTAGTTCATGTTGAAAAAGTCAGTCTATCGATTACAGACAATACAGGTGTCGCTCAAACGAATGGCGTGCCGGATGGTTATGTGAATGGGGATGTGTCGGCAGAGGGGGAGCTGGAATTATCCACTAAATACCTCAACGTCATTACAGCCAAAGCCCGTAGTGCTGGCTCTTGGCGTGCCATTCCGTTAGTCGATTTGATGTGGTACGCGAAAGCGGGCACAGAAGAGCTTAAGGTTGAGTCTTTCGGCTGTAAATTAAACGTCACCGATATTTTAGACGTTGACCCGAAAGGCGGTGCCGTGATGACGCATAAAATTAAATTTATTGTCACCTCACCGGACTTTGTGCGTATTAACGGTATTCCATACTTAGAGTCTGAATTAACAGACAAACTGTAATAAAGGACATGTTCATGGAAGAACATAATAAAACACTGATTTCACTGATTATCTTAGGGGCACTGATAGCTATTGGTAAAATGATGTCAGGGAGTGAGCCTATTACGCTACGTCTTTTTATTGGGCGCGTTATTTTAGGTTCAGCGGTGTCATTAATGGCGGGAGCATTACTGATTTGGATCCCTGGTATTTCTCCTTTAGCGATTACGGGGTTAGGTTCAGCGTTAGGCATTGCAGGCTTTCAGTTAGTGGAATTGTGGCTGAAAAAACGAGGTAGTGATTTACTGACAGGGAAGTTAAAAAAATGACACTCGGTGAAAAACAACGCAAGTTTACGCGCATGATTGCAGACTTGATTATCTTTGCTTATGACAACGGCTATGAACTGACATTCTCAGAAGCGTATCGCACACCAGAACAAGCAAAGTTAAATGCTAAATCAGGCAGTGGTATTAAAAACAGCTTACACACTAAGCGATTAGCCGTGGATTTCAACCTGTTTAAAAATGGTGTTTATCTCACAAAGACAACTGACCATCAGCCCCTTGGCGAATATTGGGAATCCATTGGCGGTACGTGGGGCGGTCGTTTCAATGACGGTAATCACTACTCGTTAGAGCACAATGGCGTGAAATAATGAAACAAGCAACGGTGATTTTTTTTGCGTTTATTTTGACTTTTTCGGCGGGCTGGCTGGTTAAAGGTTGGCATCAAGACAGCCTTGAGCTGGTCGCATTAAAAACGGCGAATGAAGTCAATAACGCCAGTTTAAAGGCTCAACAAGATTTAGCGAGTCAATCAGCCAGGACGTTAGAAAATAAATTAGAGGAACTCGCCAATGTGCAACCGCCTGAAATACGCACCGAAATTATTAAGCCTGTGTTCACTAACCTTTGTGTTAGTGATGATTTTGTCAGGATGTACAACGAAGCAATCGACAGTGCCGAACGTACCCTATCAGGAAAATCTACTGACAAAATGCCCGACGACATTACCAAAGTTAAACGGTAATACTGGGGCGGATTTAGCCACTGCATTATTAGAATATGTTGAAATTTACGGAAAATGTGCTGTGAGGCACAACCAATTAACGGACGAAATTCGTCAAAGGATGGAAAAATGAGTACCAAGAAAAACACAATTACTTTAGTCGTGATGGGCAAAGAGCTGGTTTTTGAACCCAATATGACCGCGTACAATGGCTGGTTAAATGCGATTTCTGCCGACGATAAAGTGGCGCCTACTGTTACCTATTTGCGCCGAATTATTGCCCCTGAAAGCAAAGAAGCCTTAACAGAGATTTTAAATATCCCTGGTTCGGCAATGCAGTTACTGGAAAAAGTAAACTCAGAATATGCGCCAAAACTGGATATTGAACTAAAAAACTAACGGCGCGAGTCGATGCTATTGAACGCAGTGCCTTAGAACAATACATAACGTTACGACGGCACTATCTCCCTCATGAGCAGGATGATATCGACAGTTTCGCCCGCGCAATTTGGCTAGATAATCACTTCACAGAAAATCACCGCATCGCGGTCGCAAATGGCATTGCATTAGCTTTCAAGGGTGAATGATGAGTACATTAGATTTTACACTCAGCATGATTGATAAAGTCACTCAGCCCTTGAAGGCCGTGCAAGCAGGTGTGACTCAATTTGCTGAAACCTCACAACAGGCGTTTAAAAATATTGCGGTCGGCGGGGCGGGCTTGGCTGGCTCCGTCTTTGCGTTAAAAAACGTCTTAGATCCCGCGTTAGCGATTCAAGATGCCCTTGATATGGCGAAAGTCACGGGTGTTGATGATGGTGCAATGAAAAAAATCACCGATGAAGCACTCACTTTCAGTGCGCAATACGGTAAATCGGCGGTGCAATTCGTTGAGTCCTCTCTCTCTATCCGAAGGGCCATTAGTGGCATTTCAGATAATGAACTCCCGCAACTAACCAAAATCAGCAACATTACGGCATCAGCACTAAAAACCACGGCCGAAGAATCCAATGCCTATATGGGCAAAATGTTTTCTCAGTTTCAAGGCTATGCCGACAGCGTGGGCAAAGTGACGTTCGCAGAAGAGCTGGCAGGCAAGGCCGTTATTATGTCGCAAACCTTCGGCACGTCGATGGCTGAAATTACTGATTTGATGGAAGGGGCGCGTTCTGCAGGTACGCAATTTGGTGTCGGTATTGATGAACAGTTAGCCGTATTAGGCGAGTTGCAACGTTCATTAGGCACAGAATCCAGTAGTGCGTATGAGTCGTTTCTGTCAGGGGCAACGGACGGGGCTAAAAAACTCGGTCTATCGTTTGTTAATGCGTCAGGGCAAATGCTGACGATGCCTGAAATGCTGGAAAAGTTACAAGGCAAATATGGCAAGTCCATTGCAGGTAATTTACAGGCTCAAAAAGAAATTGAGGACGCCTTTGGCGATTCCGCTATTGTCGTGAAATCACTGTTTAATAACGTCGAGGTATTACGTAAAAATATTACCGCATTAGGCGGTGATGATGGCATGAAACGTGCCACAGAAATGGCCAGTATGTTGGCTAATCCGTGGGAGCGGTTATTGTCGATTTGGGAGTCTATCCGCATTGCCGTGGGTATGACATTGTTACCCGTGATTGTGCCCCTGATGAATAAAATTGCTGATATGGGGCAAATGCTCGTGCGTTGGTTGAAGCTATTCCCCAATATTGCCCGTGCCATTGGTTATGTGGTGACAGGGTTTATTGCATTTACGGCCATGGGGGCGATGGCCAATATCGTATTGGGAATTGGTCGGTTGCTGTGGGTCGGTATCTTGCCGTTGTGGAAAACGGGCGGAGTATTACTGTCCTTGATGAAAGGTAAGTACGATTTAGTGACAAAAGCCACAGGCTTTTTTAGTGGTTCCCTCGCCAAATTAACGAGATTTTTAAACATCACCAAAATGGCCTCGTTGGCCACAGCATTAGGATTTACCTCTATCACATGGCCTGTTTTATTATTAATTGGTTTATTTGCCCTAATTGCGATCGCCGTTGTGAAATTTTGGCAACCCATCAAGGCATTTTTTAAAGGGTTTGTGCAAGGGTTTTTAGAGGCCTTTGACTCTATGTCGCCCGTTGGTTCCATGTTTGACGATATTGGCAACGCGTTGGGTGTGGTGTGGAAAGCGGTAAAAAGTGTGTTCAATTGGTTTACAGATTTACTCACACCGATTGAATTTTCAGAAGATGCGCTCAACCAAACGACAAATGCGGGGAAAATATTTGGTAAGAGTGTCGCGAAGGCTATCGAATTATTAACGTTACCATTTCGAATGGTCATTAAAGCAGTGGGCTGGATTGTGACGGCTTTTATTAATGCATCGAAATGGATTTCTCAAACATGGAATGACCTAAAAAACAATATCATGACTGCATGGGGGGCTACTGTTCAATTTTTAGAACGCATCTCCCCTGTCAGAGTGTTTGCCAGCTTTTGGAAATCCATTACCCATATCACGAATTTGATGTATGCAGGTATTGCCAAAGGTTGGGATGCAGTGTGCCAGTGGTTTTTCTCACTGTCACCTGTGCAAGCCTTTATTGAGATTTATAACACGGTATCACAACTGTTTGCCAATTTATGGAATGGGGTTGCAGGCGGTTGGGATGCACTGTGTGGCTGGTTTGAAAACTTCTCTATTAGTGACACTTTTAACGGTATTTCAGATTCGATTAAAGGTGTCTTTGATGGGCTGTGGAAATGGTTAAGTGACAGCTTTAACGGTGTGTTTAATGCGGTGGCCAGCAAATTAAATTATCTGCCTGGCGTCAATATCGATTTAAAAGAAACTGAAACCGCCGTCGTTAATTCGGCGTTACCCAGTGTGCCGGTTCAAGCTGATTTAAATGCCATTAATCAAAACCAACCAAACCGCCGTTTTGATTATCAGCCGTCATTATTAACAGGGAATGAGTTAAAAGGCATTAACAAAGGTGGTTTGAGTAAAGAGATCAATAACAATCAAACCAGCGTTGATAACCGCAGGCAATACGGAAATATCACGATTAATAATGGCAATGTGATGACACCTGCGGATTTGGAAGAGTGGGGCGCGTTGAATTAAGGATAATGCCATGGAACAGGCGAAATATATTGATTTACTGATAACAGAGCGTGATTTCACGCTCAATGCGGGCTTTGAGCCGATATTGTGTAATAACCGTCAAAGTATTACGCAAGATATTGCGCATGCGATTGTTGAGAGCGGTTTAGCCACCCAATTAGTGGCCGAACGTAGCCCAACCTTGCGCGCTGATATTCGTATGCAGATTGTGTTACTGGTTGAAGATGATGAGCGACTGATTCCAGGCACCATTATTGTTGATGAAGAAAACGTAAAAAAATTATGGGTGACCGCAGACACTTATGATTTTGGCCGTATTAGTGTCGGGGTGAATTATGGCGAATAAACAACGTCCACAAATTGACTACGAGTCGGCATTAAAAGATAACGGCATGCCGATTACTGCCGATGAAATTAATCAGCAATTTAACGACATTGTGAAAGAAGAAGGCTTAATTACCAATGCGTCCAATATGTCACCATTTTGGCGCTTAATTAATACTCTTGTCACTACGCCCGTTCAGTGGCTCAAAGATGTCTTGATTAATTTGGTGTTCACCAATATGTATCTGGCTACTGCATCGGGCTCATGGCTGGAAATGTTCGCCTGGGGCGTTAACCTGCAACGTAAGCCCGCCACCAAAGCCAAAGGACAAGTGCGTTTTTACCGTATTGCGGGGCAAAATAGTGTCACGGTGCCAGCGGGTACTATCGTGCAGACAGAGCGCATTAACGGGCAGATTTACAGTGTGGTGACCACGGAAACCGTGACGATTGAAAAAGAGTCTGCCCTGATTGCGGTTGATGCCAGTGACGCAGGCGGAGCCTTTAATCTGGCACCAGGCTATTTTCGTATTCTTCCCGTTGCCGTGCCAGGCATTGAACGAGCGCAAAACGAGGAAAATTGGTTATTGGTGCCAGGTGCGGATAAAGAGAGCGATGATGATTTACGTGACCGTTGCCGTAATCAATATAATCTAGTGGGGAATTACCACACTGATGCGGTATATCAAGGCATGATTGCCAGTGTCGTCGGCTTGAGTATTGACCGCATTTTCTTTTTGCATGATGCGCCTCGAGGCGCGGGTACTGCCAATGCTTATTTATTGTTAGACAGTGGCGTCATTAGTCAGCCGTTTATCGACAAAGTTAACGATTATGTCAACACACAAGGCCATCATGGGCACGGTGATGATATGCAGTGCATGCCCATGCCTGAAACACACCATGCCATTAAGTTAACGGTATTTGTGCAGAATCTCGCTAACCTAACCGATAACGAGCAAGTCAAATTACGGCAAGACATTGAAAATTTAGTGCGTTGTGCGTTTCGTGAAAACACCAATTATGACGTGAAAAAAACATGGCCTTACTCGCGTTTTTCATTTTCTAATTTAGGGCGTGAAATTCACCGCCATTTCTCCTTGGTTGATTCCCTGCAATTTAATCAAACGGATATCATCAGTGAATTGAGTGTGCCCCGTTTAAAATCGCTGACCGTGGAGCTACAAGATGCCTGATTTCAAGGAACGATTAAAAGGCTTAAATTTGCCGTCATGGATGAACAAAGGCGAACCCGCAAAACTGTTAAATGCGGTGCGTAAATTTTGGTCGGGTGTTTATGACTGGATGTTATGGCCACTCAAACAATTGGACGCAGAAACCTGCTCAGAAGAATTGTTATCAGTGCTGGCCTATCAGCGTGATATTCACCGTTTTAAAGGGGAGCCATTAGATTTATTTCGCAAGCGGGTAAAATTTGCCTTTATTAATGCCCGTGATGCGGGGTCGGTCAGTGGTTTTATTGCTATTTTTGAGCGCTTAGGCGTGGGCTATGTCGAGCTGTTAGAGCGTCAGCCTGATATTGACTGGGATGTCATTATTTTACGGGTCAGTGACGGACAAATCGCAGGCAACCCAGATTTGTTGATGGGCATTATTCGCCAGTATGGACGCACGTGTCGCCGTTATCGTTTTGAAGTGATCACCAATAATCAATTAGTGATGCGGTTTGGTTGGGCTGATTGTGAATATCAGACCTTTGGCGCATCACTGTTACAAGGAGAGTAACAAATGTCACAATCTATTATTACAACGGCATTTGAGCGCTGGAAAGCCCAAGAGTCGATTGATGGAAACTTGATTGTGTTAGACGAGTTCGTCTTTGCACATATCCCGAATTTAGAGATTGAAAAACCGATTGACCGCAATGAAGGCCTGCCCGATGCAAAATATATCGTGCATCGCCAAGCCGTCAATAAAACGGGCGTCGTCAATCAAAATGCGGTGGCCTATTCGGTGACTATCGGTGCCGAAATTGGTGATTTTGATTTTAACTGGATTGGGCTATTAAATAAAAAATCGGGCACAGTAGCGATGATTGTGCATGCGCCTACTCAACGAAAAATTAAAACCCAAGCAGGGCAACAGGGCAACGTGTTAACCCGTTCTTTCTTGCTGGAGTATTTAGGGGCAAGCAAAGAAACCGCCATTACCACACCTGCAGAAATGTGGCAGATTGATTTTACCGCCAGACTTTCTGGCATTGATGAAATGCAACGCCTAGTTAATACCGACAGTTACGGTGAGGCCTCTTTTTTTGATGATGCGTTTTTAGTAGCTAAGACAGGGAATCAATATTTTGTCACAAAAGGTATTGGATACATCGGTGGTTTACGGGCGGAATTAATCACAAACCAAAATATCACCGTGCCTGCGGAAAATACCAAAGTTTATGCTGATGTGAGTTACCAGGGCAATATTACCAGTCGTTGGCAAACCCACATTAAGCTGACCGTCAAACCTGATTTAAAAAACTATATTGATAATGCAGGTTTTGCACATTTTGTGTTTGCGATAGCGTCGATTTCAGCGGACGGAAAAATTACCGATTTACGCCCTAAAGGAACACTGGATTTTCAGCAATTAGATGATGCGTTAAAGAAACATGCTCAGTCTCGTAATCACCCTGATGCAACATTAACGGCCAAAGGGTTTACTCAACTGACGGATAAAACAGGTGCTAGTCAGGCATTAACCCCAACACAAAAACTAGTGACCGACTTACATAATAACGCAATGGCATCAGCAAAATCAGCTAACGACAATGCCAATACGCGATTACCTTCAACAGGAACGGCCGTTGCCTCACAAAAGCTGGCGACTCCGCGCAAAATTTCGGGTGTCCTTTTTGATGGCACAAAAGATATTACTTTATCCGCAAGTGATGTCGGAGCATCGACACCTGCGCAAGTGAATGAAGCCAAAACGATGGCCTCCAATGCGCAAAACACAGCAAACAGTGCAGTAACCAAGGCAGATAAAGCACAAAGTACGGCAAACAGTGCGGTTACTAAGGCCGACAATGCCCAAAAGACCGCCAATGATGGTGTGAGCAAAGCCAATACTGCACAAACCACAGCCAATAATGCCAATAACAATGCCAATGGCCGTGTGCCTAATACCCGTAAAGTGAATGGTAAGCAGTTAAATGCGGATATTACCTTAAACGCTAGCGATGTGGGCGCTTCGACGCCAGCACAAGTCAATGAAGCCAAAACCATGGCGACCAATGCGCAAAATACGGCAAACAGTGCGGTGACTAAAGCCAATACTGCACAAACTACGGCCAATAATGCCAATAACAATGCCAATGGTCGCGTGCCCAATACCCGTAAAGTGAATGGTAAGCAGTTAAATGCGGATATTACCTTAAACGCTAGCGATGTGGGAGCAGGACTGAAATCAACCGCAAACCGTTCGGAAAATGGTTGGTGGAAATGTGGTGATACAGGGATTATTTATCAATGGGGGAAAAAGACTATTACCTATAACGATTATTTTATTAATTTCCCGATTGCGTTTCCGAATAAATTATTTTCATTTCATGCCATTGATTATGATGGTGCAAATAATCCAGGGTTTAATTTAAAAAAATCAACTTTATCTAAAGTGGCAATGGAAATGCCCGCAGGGATAATTGCTGTTATGTGGTTTGCAATAGGATTTTGAATCAAGGAAAAGGAAATTAAGATGAAATGGCAACGTAAGCGATTCGCACTTCCGGGCGATTTAACGGGCATTACTTGTTCATTATTACCCGTTCACCCGTTTATTTATGGTGTCGGACAAAACACTGCCACAGGCAGTTATTTAAGCCCCACTAATGCAATTAATTATATTGCTAATAAAATTCAGGGAGCGGGTGAGGTTGATATTGTGGTGACGATGATTTGTGCCCGTACCCATGACGAGTTTATCAATGCAATTCAAGGCTTTTCGGGGGTATTGCCTTTGCCTGTGTTTAGTCAAGTTGAACGTATGGCCAAAACCGCCGAAAGCCTAAATATTACCAAAATGCAGATACCGGCTAAAACGATAGCTGGTATTCCTGACCCGCAAACATTATCAACCAATAATAGCCGTGCGGTAATCAATGCGGGATTAATTGAAAAAGCAAAAAGTGAAGCCTCAAGCGGGGCAAGTGTGGCAGGGTTACTTTCTAGCGTAAAAGGATTTGCTGAAAGTCGAAAAAATATCTTACAAGGCATGGCTGATTCATTGACGGGATTACTGGGAAAATCAACCACCGTTTGGGTGTTCCAGGGAAAAGGTAACGGCGCGGAATTAGCCGATAAAATGAAAAAAGAAATCCCTGAACAAGATGCGGTTTACACCTTAGCTACGCTTTTTGCGGGCGATATTGATGCAATCAAAGGAATGATGCATGACACAGACACCACTTTACGAAAATAACACACCGAAAATCAGCCAAATCATTACGTTGGCGTTGGACGGTGAAGCCATTTTATTAAAAAACCTGACCGTCACACCCTCGATGATGTATCAGGACAAAGACCAATCAGGGCAGTCCTCAAGTACCGTCAATAGTGAGCAGGGCATTAAGCCTAAAGAACTCCGCATTACGGGCACTATTCCTTTCACCGAAGAAAAAACGCTAACCCGTTTATTTGCGTTAGCTGAAGCCAAAGAAAATGGATTACTAAAACGCTATCGTGTGGCCAACCGTATGGCCAGCGCGATTAATTTTCGTCTTGGCACATTTACCAACGGCATTGATGCGTCAAAGATGGACGGTAAACAAGCCTGGCAAATTACGTTTACCTTACGTGAGCATTTATCGGTGCCCGAAAAACGCGAAAGTCGTTCAGCAGGGCAAGTTAAAGCCAAAACACAAAATATGAGTAATAAACCGAACGCCAAGGGTGAGGGAACGGCAGAGCAAGAACAAAAATTAAATTGGTTTGAACGCAGGGTATTAAAACCGTTAAACGAGGCATTAGGGGGAAGTGATGAAACCCATTAATCGACTTTATTTATCCGGTGATGAAACGCACCTTGTCGACGTTAAAATGGTGCTGGAATTATCGCAATGTGGCCGTGGCTTTATTACGGCTAAAACCGATACCGATTACACGGGTAAATTGGTGCGCCTTGATATTGGCTACACTGATTTACTATTACGATATTTCACGGGTTACGTAGAACGTTCGCAACCGTCACAAAATGGTTTTCAAAAATTGTTTGTGCGGGAGTTAGTTGGTGTATTCGACAGAATGTGGCCGTGCTCTTTTCAGCATCCTACCTTAAAACAGATCACCGATTATCTAAAAGAGCACAGCGGATTACATTTTGTGTTACCGGATGCCGAATATGTAAATACCCCAATCCCACATTACACCCATAATGGCACGGGCTATCAATTATTAAATAGCCTGGGAAAAGTGTTCAATATTCCCGATTATGTGTGGTATCAAACGCCAGACGGTGACGTGTTCGTGGGGAGTTGGGCGGATTCATTCTGGAAAGATAAAGAGGTTGAAATAGACAATCAATTCTCTTCCGAACAGCGTGCCGGTAATCAGATGACCATCCCGATGGTGCAAAGTTTACGCCCTGGTGTGAAAGTGAATGATAAACGCTTAGAACGTGTGGCGCTGGATAACGATAATATGACGTTAACGTGGATAAGCCCTGATGCTATCACTGGGAGAGCCGAAAACCGCACCATAGCCCAACAGCAAATTGATAATGCCTACCCTGAATTGTCTGCAGGGTTACACTTGCCGAAATTTGCCCGTGTTGAAGCCCCGACAGAAAATACTACTGCAGGGGATATTTCAGATCCATTTAGACCAAAATACGCCGTTGACGTGCAAATGGTTGATGCCGATGGCAATGATGTGGCACCCGTTTATCATGCGGTGCCGTTACCATTACCCATGGCGGGGAACGAGTCGGGAATGTTTCAATATCCGCCTGTGGGTTCGATGGTCGAAATTGCGTTTGAAAATGGCCGTGCAGATAAACCGTTTATTCGCCAAGTGTTAAGTCATGGCAATACCTTGCCCGACATCAAACCAGGCGAACAACTGCAACAGCAACGCCAAGAGGTATCACAGCGGGTAACACAAGACGGCACATGGCATCGTCAAACTGACCAAAAAATTATTGAAGAATCGATGCACCGTGAAGTTAAAACCGACACAGAAAATCGCACGGTTATCGCCAGAGAAACCACCGTACAAGCCACCGATAAAACGACCGTGATAGGCACAAGCAAGTTAATGGCAGGTGCCATTATGCAAATTGCAGAGGGTGACTTTAGCCAAGCAACGCAAGCCAATAAGGTTGTGGCAGTTGGTAAAAATATGACGGTTGATGTCGGCCAGCAGTTAGAGGAAAAAATTGGGGCCGTGCGTTCCAGTATCGCTGGTGCCATGCAAAAAATCATGGCACCGGTTGTTTATTTGGGTAATGAACAATTGAATGTGATGCAGTGCATGTTAGATACGCTAGACGTCGTCAATGAGTTGGCCTCACTTACTGCAAGCCATACTCATAACAACACAGGCAACCCGTTAAACGCTTCAGCCATTAGTAACACTGGCACTAAATCAACAGGACTTAAGCAGAAGTATTCACCCGTGATTGGGTGATAAAATTGTTACCATCCTTGCCCGCGCTTGCGGGCTTTTTTATGCCCGTAAATATATCCACTTCTACGCCACGCTACGGCGTTCAATTCTCATAATACATCTGCATTAACTCAAAATGGATCGCGTTGATAGCGTGCGACACAGGACGCATAATCCCCACGAAATAAAATCATTCACCACGTAAAACGCACTACTCCGCACCCGCCTGCACAATTTGGATCAAAAAAATATTTCAGTTTGAAATTTTTACAAAATAGATTGCGAGAGCGCGCGGGGATTGGGTTCTTTGCGTAGGCGTCAAACTGAAATGATTGAAAAAGATTTCAGGTTATTTCAGTTTGCGAGGTAGAAAAAGGATCGCGATAAATAATTAACGCATTGATAGTAAAAGAAATTTCGTACTTTACGTGGGGTGATGATCTAAATAAAAAACCAGAGAAAATAAAATAACTCTGGTTAATCATAGAGATAATATTTTTTGAAACTGAAAAATTAAATCAACATTACAGTATGAAGAGCTTGATTTACAAAATCATAAGGCTTACTTCCTGGAATAGTGAAATCATATTTTGCATCAGTTTTATCTGGATAAATACTTTCAACTGAAGTTTTTAGTATATTATTGTTAATTATATATTCACTATAATTAGATGATGATTTTATTAATAAAATTATCATGATATTTAGACTAGAGGTATAGTCTTTAGTGTTGTCTTTTTCTAAAATGAATGGAAAGGTTTTTATTACCTCTTCACAAGTATAATTTTGGGTTAGTATACTATTTTTTAATTTGCTATTTATTGCGTATATATATATACCTAATAGCCTAAGAATGGAATGCATCAAATCATTACGTGATATTTCTAAATTAAACATTTGAGATATTCGTATATATTTTACTAAGTTACCTACATCCCTTAATGAATTATTATTTTTTTTAATTAGAAATGACATTATCTCAATAAATGTCTCCTCATTTATTGACTTTAACTCTGAGTTATGTTCGTTTAATAAAATTTTTAGGTATGAAGTGGAGTTGTTACTAGAGTTATTTATATTATAGGTATGTAGATCTAATTTAAATCCAATAAATTTATTTAAATATTTATCAGCATCTATTGACTCCCCATATATTTTATTAATAGATGAGGATAGTTGTTTTATATTTGCAATCAACACAAACTTTACATTTTTTACATTGAATATATGTTTTATTGATTCAATCATTTTTATTGCATAGTTAGGTCTACATCTATCTAATTCATCTATGAAAATAATTAATGGACTTTTACTAGATATATCTTCTAGTATGCTTTTTAAGGCTATAATAGAATTGTTTGATTCTTCATGAGTTTCAAGTAAATTATCTATTGTTGTATCTATTACTGTTGTTGTTTGTTCTTTTATTGCATCAGAAAACTCATCACTTAATTTATCAATGTTTTCTTTTAGTATTACATTAGTACCTGCATTTAGAATAACTTTAGTTAAGTATTTTATAACAGGTATAGCTTTTTTTCTTAATTCTTCCTTTTTATTTTTAGGTAATAATGAAATAATTGAAGCCAATAATGTTAATGTGGGTTCATCAGAGTTATCAGCACTAAATGCATCAATATATACACAATTATAGCCTAAGTTTTTATTTTTTATTTCATTGACAGTTTTTATACAAAATTCGGTTTTCCCTATGCCCCAATCTCCATTTATTACTACTGGCGATAAGTCAATATCACTCATAATCAGTTTTATTAGATTTTCAGCTGTTTTTTTTCTATGAAAATCATCTCTATCATCGAATGTTAATTCTGGTTTCATATCTGTTCACCATAAAATGTAAAGCATAATATATTAAAGTTATTTAACTATTATGCAATGCATTACTAATTAATTCTATTGTTATAGATAGATCTAAATAATAAAAGGTGCTTTTGATAGGAAAATCTCTGTCGCCATTTTGTCGCCATTTTCTTGCAGATACAAAAAAGCCACTTATCTCTAAGTGGCATAAATGTCTGATTTATCAGCTTAAATTTGGTGGGTCGTGGGAGGCTCGAACTCCCGACCAATTGATTAAGAGTCAACTGCTCTACCGACTGAGCTAACAACCCGATGCGCAGATTATTCTCCTCTCAAAAGCGATGGTCAAGCCCTTATTTTAATTTTTTTTCAAATGGATAAAATATCGCCAAATAAATTAAAGAAAGGATCTTATCTGGTTATCAAAGCATCATTCATTTTACTAAAAGTGATCTTTTCATTACTTACACTGAGATTTGTGTCACAATAATTTCGCAAACACATTGCCACGTCAAAAAATAAAATAGTGGCAAAACAACATCAAAAATATGAACACATTTCAGGTATGGTATGGAAGAGCAAACAGAAATTTCTCCTCCCGCTAGAGTGAAAAATGCCACTCTACAACGCGGGCTAACAAATCGTCATATTCAATTAATTGCTATTGGTGGAGCTATTGGTACGGGTCTATTTATGGGCTCAGGGAAAACCATTTCATTAGCTGGGCCATCAATTATTTTTGTTTATATGATAATCGGCTTTGTCCTGTTCTTTGTTATGAGAGCTATGGGAGAGTTGTTATTATCAAATTTAGAATATAAATCATTTAGTGATTTTGCTGGTGATTTATTAGGGCCTTGGGCAGGCTTTTTTGTCGGTTGGACTTATTGGTTTTGTTGGGTTATTACGGGCATTGCTGATATTGTCGCCATAACGTCTTATATTAGTTATTGGGCACCTAATTTCCCTGAATGGGGAACATCGTTTATTTGTGTGCTGACACTGCTTATTTTGAACTTAGCGACAGTAAAACTGTTTGGGGAAATGGAATTTTGGTTCTCCATGATAAAAATAACAGCTATTGTTTCTTTGATCATTGTGGGGATTGTTCTTATCAGTATTGGATTTGAATCTCCTGCAGGACATACAGCGGCATTAGAGAATATCTGGAATGATGGGGGAATGTTCCCTAAAGGGCTAAGTGGTTTTTTTGCGGGCTTCCAAATCGCTATTTTTGCTTTTGTCGGCATAGAATTAGTAGGAACCGCTGCAGCTGAAACACGTAATCCGGAAAAATCGTTGCCAAAAGCGATTAATGCGATTCCCATTCGTATTATTACTTTTTACGTTTTGGCTTTAGCAATTATTATGTCGGTGACACCATGGCGTTCAATTTTGGCTGATAAAAGCCCATTTGTTGAGCTATTTGTCATGATAGGAATACCCGCAGCTGCAAGTTTAGTAAACTTTGTCGTATTAACGGCTGCCGCGTCTTCTGCTAATAGTGGTATATTTTCCACAAGCCGTATGTTATTCGGTTTATCAAAAGAGGGCGAAGCACCAAAGCAGTTTAGCCAATTATCTAAACGAGCTGTACCTGCCAATGGACTGTTATTCACCAGTTTATGTTTATCATGTGGAATTGTATTAATTTACTTTATTCCCGATGTTATGCATGTATTTACCTTGGTAACAACAGTGTCGGCGTTATTATTTATGTTTATTTGGAGTATGATTTTATGCTCTTATTTAGCGTATCGTAAAAAACGTCCACAGTTGCATGAGAAATCTATTTATAAAATGCCATTAGGTATTTTGATGTCATGGCTATGTCTTGCTTTCTTTGCCTTTATGACAGTATTGTTGGCTTTTGAACATGATACTCGCCAAGCGTTAAGTGTGACACCATTGTGGTTTATTGCACTAGCAATAGGCTATCAATATGTTAAAAAGAACAAACAAAAAAAGAATGTTCAAAAATAAAGTATTCATCGCGTAATGAAAGAGAAAAGCCTTATTTAATTTAATAAGGCTTTTTTTTGAATTTTTTATTACTGATAAAATAATTAATTTATAAAAAGACATAATCTAAAATAAAGATATTAGACTTATATATCCATAATCTCATTATAGGCTCAATTATTAATTTAATAAGTGTATGTTTTGTTATTTACTGAGTGAAAAATAGGCGTTATTTAGGTGTGATAAAATATTTTTAAAATATGTTAACTACATCCGGTAATTTTTTAAAAATACACTATCCTACAATTAAAATAAAAGGAGGCGGTATGTATAAGAATATTTTGGTTCCCATTGATATTGATGAAGATAACCTGATGAACAAAGCAATTCCGTTAGTGGAAGATATTGCAAAAAATGAAGATCCTTATGTTCATTTTTTGTATGTACTCCCAAAACTTCCACAATCTTCTTATTATCGACTTGTTATGAATGGCGATCAATTAGATCAAGGATGCTTAAAAACGTCAGCTGAGAAAGAGTTAAAAAAAATTATTGAACGGTTTGATTTACCTGAAGACAGAATGCAAACACATATTTGCATAGGAACACCACGAGATGCCATATTGCAGGTTGCAGATGAAGTAAACGCAGATTTAATCGTAATCGGCTCTCATAATCCCGAAGATGATTCTTATCATATTGGTTCAACAGCTGCTGATATTACACGCTACGCTAAACGCTCTGTTATGGTGGTGAGATAAGACTTAGCAGACTGTATAGTTGTATAAGAGTAACTGCAATTTATAACAATACCGCTGTTATATTTGATTTTAATATAACAGCGGTTGTGTAACGAGATAGTGAGGATCGCACAAATCAATGGTTTTTATATTTGGAACACTTCCTTTTTTTCATTACTATAAGCCATCTTCTAATAACGATAATCATCAAAACTAATGTTAACCATCACTGCATTACTAGAAAATAAATCAATCAATCCTGAGCTTAATCACTATCCTGGCTTATCATTATTATTAGAAGATGATGAGTGCCAAGCTAAAATACTTTTTGATACAGGAAAAGATCTTACCTTTATTTCAAATGCCAAAAAAATGGGAATTGATTTAACCACATTGAAAACAATTGTTGTCTCCCATGGGCATTATGATCATTTTGGTGGACTTACGCATTTACCAGTAGACTTTTTTCCCAATAAGCCACGAGTTATCGCTCATCCTCATCTATTTTCGGTTCGTTATTCAGCGCTTTTTTTAGGCAATAAAAATATTAAATTTAAACGATTAGCCCCTTTTTTTGATCGCAAAAAACTTGAAACACAATTTTCTTTTGAATTAACAGAAGCTCCTTTAACAATTGAGAAGAATTTCATTTATTCAGGACAGGTGACACAACGCCAAGTGAGTAAACGTTATGGTGTTATTATTCATCAATTAGGTGAAGAAGATGATTATGTTCTTGATGATAGCTTTCTTGTTTGGCAAGGAAAAAAAGGCTTAGTGATTATTACGGGCTGTAGTCACTCTGGTATTGAATCTATAGTTGAACATGCGAAAAAAATAACAGGTAATCATCAAATTCAAGCAATTGTGGGGGGGTTACATTTGCGTTGTGCAACTCCATCAGCATTACAACGTGCTAAGAAAGCAATAGATAAAAATATTGATGTGTATGGATGCCATTGCACTGGCGTGTTAGGACGAAAATACCTTAATGCGAAAGATTTTAATGCAGGACAATCTTTATCTTTTGAATAGGATTAATTGTAAATATTGGACCTAAAAAGACCTGGAATTTTAGTTTTTTGGTCAATATTCTAACAAGTTAACTATTTGAAGTGAAAAAATTAATGTGCATTTAGTGCTATTTATAGCCCGAATGATGGCAGAATACTTTTGGCAATAAACAACCTAGCATTATTGCCAAAAGGTAGGGGGCTAGTGATTTTATTTACGTATAACCATTACTGAACGTGACGTATTATTCACAATATAATCAGCAGTAGATCCTAGTAATATATTACGTTGATTACGCGAGCTTGAACCAATAATAATGGTATCTGCATCCACTTTTTCTGCTAATTCTAGAATATTATAATTAGGTGTGCCGATAACAGCATGGCACTGGTATTGCTCTTTAGGTAAGTTAAATTGTTGTTTTACACATTGTTCTAATTTTTCAGTTAGTAAAATTAGAGCTTGTTGCTTTTTCTCAACAACGGAAGTGCAATCACAATTAAGCCCATAAGCTTCTAAAGAGCGTAAATTAGGCATAACCGTAATAAAATGGAAATAATTTTCTGGTTTTGAGGCAAGGAAGTGAATATCAGCAATCATTCGTTGAATTCTGTTATCTTCTAATAAATCAATTGCAACAAGGTATTTGTTAGCCATAGTCTACCTTTTAAATAAATTAGCCCTTAAAAGTCAGTATAAGTAAATTAGCTTACAAGTTGAAATTTAAAAGCAAATATTGCGATTATTGCATCATTATTTGGGGTTTTTAGGCTCTAAAAGATAAAAAAATGGTGTGATGAACGAGTAAATCCTTTAAAATTTAGCCAATTGCCTAATAGCTATTTTTGTTCTTTTTACACATCCATGGAATGATCTCACTAGGTTATAGTTTATATGAGAAAATCAAGCGAAGACTTACTTAAATGTATTGCCACTATATTACAGTGGGTGCTTAATATTGGATTGCTTATTTTAGCAATTGTATTAGTTAGTTTTCTTATCAAAGAAACTTATGTAATTGCTTCATTATTATTTAATTTAGGTGCACAAGAGTCATCTTATCAATTACTAGAAGGTATTTTGATCTATTTTCTTTATTTTGAGTTTATTGCACTTATTGTTAAATATTTTTTATCTGGTGGGCATTTCCCGCTTAGATATTTTATCTATATCGGTATTACTGCAATTGTGCGTTTGATTATTGTTGAACACAAAGATTCTGTGGATACTTTAATCCAATCAGGCGCAATTTTACTGCTAGTTATCGCATTATTTATTGCTAATACTGAAAAGTTAAAACGGACTTAAAAATCGATAAATTATGTTTACTTAGTCACTGAGCATAAAAAAACAGTCTCAAAAAATAAAAATAAGGTTTCCGCAAGATTGAGAGAGGTATGTTATTATCTCTCTCAATTTTATTAGGGGTTATACAAAAATATTACTATGTCCTATCAATGTCCATTATGTAATCAGGCACTTTATCTTCGGGCTCACAGTTGGGTATGTGAAAATAATCATCAGTTTGATTGCGCGAAAGAAGGGTATGTAAATTTGCTACCAGTGCAATTTAAACGCTCAAAAGAGCCGGGTGATAGCGCTGAAATGATAAATGCTCGCCGTGAGTTTTTAGATGCAGGTTTTTACCAGCCAATGAGAGATAAAGTAGCTGATTTACTACAAGCATTGTTGCCTATGGATAATAGCGTTGTATTGGATATTGGTTGCGGTGAAGGCTATTACACCCACCAGTTTTATCAAAATCTAAAATTACATAATCCTCAAGTGTATGGCTTAGATGTTTCTAAAGTTGCGATTAAATATGCAGCTAAACGTTATTCATCTATCCATTTTTGTGTGGCTTCAAGTCAGCGTTTACCTTTTTGTGATGCCTCTTTAAATGCTGTTATTCGTATTTATGCTCCTTGTAATAGTGGTGAATTAGCAAGAGTCATTGTAAATAATGGATATATTATTACGGTCACTCCTGCACCTCGTCACCTATACCAGCTAAAAGCACTGATTTATTCAGAAGTACATCTTCATCCATTAAAAGAAGAACAATTTGATGGTTTCAATAAAGTGGCTGAGCATCAAGTTGCTTATATGATGAATTTAAACGGTAAGCAGGCATTTGATTTATTACAAATGACGCCGTTTGCATGGCGAGCAAGTGAAGAAGTGAAACAGTCATTAGCTGAAAGTGAATGTTTTGCATGTGAAACGGATTTTTTAATTCGAATTTATCAACGCCATGTTTAATAACGAAAGCAATAAACAATTTATAATGTAAATAAAAAAGCTTAGGCATGATATTCAAACCTAAGCTTTTTATTGTGTTCTGTTAAATTGGTGATTATTTTGCGTACATAAATAATTCAAGATGTTCGAATACAATATTAAAGCCGATAGCAATTAATACTATCCCACCAATAATTTCTGCTTTTTTCCCAAGTACTGGGCCAATATAGCGCCCAATTAACATACCTAGTGTCGCCATGATCATCGTCATCATGCCAATGGTCATCGCAGTATGAACAATATTGACTTGAAGGAATGCTAAACCAACACCAATTGCCATTGCATCAAGGCTGGTGGCAATACCGGTTGCTATTAAAGAGAGCGATCCATGGCGTTGTGGCGCGGCTTCTTCGCAAGGACATTCATCACCACGTTTTACGCTTTGGTAAATCATACGGCTACCAAGAACAAATAGTAATCCAAAGGCAACCCAGTGATCCCATTGAATAATATATTGGCTAGTATATAAACCTAATGCCCAACCAATAACGGGTGTACTGGCTTCAATAATACCAAATATAAATCCAGTGCGGAGTGCTTCACGAAAACGAGGTTTATGTAATGTGGCACCTTTACAGACTGCAACAGCAAATGCGTCCATAGAAAGGGCAAGGGCAAGGATGATAGTAGCGTAGAAACTCATAATAAAGCCTCGGTTGGGGTATTTCCATATACACACAATTGACCCCCAACCAAAGAAGTACAATTATGTGTCTATGGTCTTGCCAACCGTATTACGGCATCTGCACCACGCTAAATAAAAATAAGCGAGTATGTTGATACAGATTTCTTAAAATAATTAAGTTTTATTTTAAGACAGGCTACTCCCCAATGACTTGATGCAGAAGATAACATATTATTTCTGAAAGGCAACATATTATTTATTATATTTCAAAGATGATATTGATAATAATTATCATTATTAACTTGGGCGATTTTAAATATATAAGGAACGTTTTTAAAATGTTAAAAAAATGATAACTTTCAATGTGATAAAATATTAACCATATAATAAACAATGGATTGTAATTATATTTATAATAAAAAATTAATTTTTTAAATTAAGAAGAATACACCTAAAAATAATAAGTTTAATTTTTTAAATATTAAATGGATATTAAATAAGCCTATATTTAATGCGTCTATATTTAATCTTTATATTCTATATTTAATAAATATAGAAAAATAAAAAGTAGATTTTTTTAAAAAAAAGTATTTTTTATTTAATTATTAATCTTATATTTTTCTTTAATTATCTATAGGTTAAGTGATCATTAAAAATAAAATTTCTAGTAATAAAAAAAGCCATTCAAAATGAATGGCTTTTAACTAAAACAAGGTTAATTAGTCACATTGTACTTTTATTGCTAAACCACCGCGTGATGTTTCGCGATATTTAGCATTCATGTCTTTACCTGTTTCATACATGGTTTCAATGACTTTATCGAGCGAAACTCGTGGTTCGCTGGTACGACGAATGGCCATACGTGCCGCATTAACTGCTTTAACCGAAGCAATGGCATTACGCTCGATGCATGGAACTTGTACTTGCCCTGCAACGGGGTCGCATGTTAAGCCGAGGTTATGTTCCATACCGATTTCAGCGGCAATACAGACTTGCTCTGGACTTCCACCTAATAATTCAGCAAGACCTGCTGCTGCCATTGAACAAGCTACACCAACTTCGCCTTGGCAACCTACTTCAGCACCTGAAATAGAAGCATTCATTTTGTAAAGAATACCAATTGCCCCTGATGCTAAGAAATAGCGTAAGTAGGTTTCTTGTGTCACAGGTTCGATACAACGATCGTAGTAAGCCAATACTGCTGGCACGATACCACATGCGCCATTAGTTGGTGCAGTTACAACACGTCCACCAGCTGCGTTTTCTTCATTAACAGCCAGTGCAAACATGTTGATGAGATCAACAACTTTCATTGGATCGTTTGACAAGCTGTTGCTTGATGTTAATAAACGATTTAATGCAGCCGCACGGCGAGGTACACGTAATGGACCTGGCAATACGCCTTCTGTATTTAAACCGTGTTCAATACATTCTTGCATTGTTTTATAAACATCAGCGAAATATGCATTGATTTCAGCTTGAGTGTGCAGATCTAGCTCGTTTTTCATCATTAAGCTAGAAATGGATAAACCAGTTTCTTTGCAGTGCTTTAATAACTCTTCGGCGCTAGCATAAGGGTATGAAACAGGTTTACTATTAAGTGTTGATTTACCAAAGTTTTCTTCATCAACAATAAAACCACCACCAATAGAGTAGTAAGTTTTTCTATATACTTCTTTGTCGCCAGCAAAAGCATGAATAGTCATACCATTTTCATGTAATGAGAGGTTGTCATTACTGAAATGCATACTTTCTGCTGGGAAGTCGACAATTTTTAAGCCATTTGCTAATGATAGTTTGCCAGTTTCTTCAACGTTGCGAATAAAGCTGGGAATGCTGTCAATATCGACAGTAGCAGGTGCGTTACCTGCTAAGCCCATAATAATTGCAATATCAGTGTGGTGACCTTTGCCTGTTAAAGACAAGGAGCCGTAAACATCAACAGCTACACGGGTGACAGACGCAATCAATTCCTGGTTGACTAAATCATCGACAAATTCTTTACCCGCTTTCATTGGCCCTACAGTATGAGAGCTAGAGGGTCCGATGCCCACTTTAAACATGTCGAAAACGCTAATCACGTCAGACTCCTTAATAATAAGAGAGAGGGTTAAAAAAGAATAAAATATAGTTATTTATAGTAAAGGGATCGTTTTTACGATTATATCGTCCCGTTAATGATGTAGTTTACAACATTTTTTTAAAATAGCTAAGTAGAGTTGTGAAGGCGATGATAAAAAGCACAAGCTGGACAGAAAATAACGCCTTAAGTGATATGTAAAGCAAGTTTATGCAAAATAGCTGCCGTTAATCCCCAGACAAGATGTCCATCATAAGGGTAAAAATAGATCCGATGATTTTCACCTGAACGGCGAAAATCGAGTGGTTGATAATGTTGTGCATTGAGTACATGGCTTAATGGCATTTCAAAGATAGAGGCGACTTCAGCTGGGTTTTGGCGTAAAGATAAACCTGCTGGGATCACGCCCACAATGGGAGTAACCAAATATCCACTTGAACTTTGTAATGGTGGTAATTGCCCAATCACCGAAACGGCATTGGGTGGAATAGCGACTTCTTCGTGAGCTTCTCTGAGCGCGGTTTCAATAAGATTATTATCTTCAGGATCTCGTTTGCCACCAGGTAAAGCGACTTGACCTGCATGCGAGCGTAATGTTGATGCGCGTTCCGTTAATAATATGGTTGGATTAGGTTTATTGATAATCGGCAGCAATACTGCTGCCGTTTTTTGAGCATGGAGTGGCTGATTTACCTTATCATCAGGTAATGTGAGTTGAAAACGATTGATAAAAGTATCAATGGGTGTCATCGATAGTAGACTCACTTAAAACAGTTAATATTTGCCCAAGTTTATCGAATGTTTCTTGGTACTCTTTTTCAGCAACACTATCAGCAACAATACCGCCGCCCGCCCAACAGTAAATCTTATTTTTTTCTGTCAATAAAGTACGGATGCTGATATTGGTATCCATTGTGCCACAAAAACTAATATAGCCGATGGCACCACAATATCCATGACGGCGATGTGGTTCTAATTCTTCAATGATTTCCATTGCTCGGATCTTAGGTGCGCCAGTGATTGAACCGCCGGGAAACGCAGCTCTTAATAAATCTGTTGCTGTTAGATGTGAGGGAAGTTGTGCTGTAATAGTACTGACTAAATGGTGTACTGCTGGAAAACGTTCAACAACAAACAGTTCTGGTACTTTAACGGAACCGGTAACGGCAACTTTTCCAATATCATTACGCATAAGATCAACAATCATTAAATTTTCTGCGCGATCTTTACGTGAGCTTTGGAGCAGTAACGCTTGTTCATCATCTTCTTCGGGGGTCACTTTGCGTGGCAGTGTTCCTTTTATCGGGCGTGTTTCTATTTTATTATCAGCTAAATGAATAAAACGCTCTGGTGAAACACTTAATACAAAATTATTGGGCAAACACATAAAAGATGAAAAAGGTGCTTTATTTGCTTGATTCAATGTTAAAAATGCAGCCCATTCACTACCAGTATAATTTGCACAAAAACGTTGAGCTAAATTAACTTGATAACAATCACCAGAAAGTAAGTATTGATGAATTTTAGCAATTTTTTCGTTGTATTCAGCATTGCTAATGTTCGATTGCCAGTCTGTGGTTAAGGTAAATGGAGTATCAATCAATGTGGGCATTTGGTTTTCTAGCCACTGCAATCGCTCATCAATATTATCATAGCTAATTAAAGTGGCTTTTTTTAATTCATGATCGACAATTAATGCCCAATCATAAATTCCAATAGCCATATCTGCAAAATTGAGTTCATTTTTAGCGTTTTCAGGTAGTTTTTCAATACGACGGCCTAAGTCATAACTCCAAATACCTAAAGCCCCGCCTAAAAACGGTAATGAATCATTGTATTCTGGATGAAAACTAAACTGTTCTAGTTCTTGTTGGATCAGTGTAAATGGATCTTTTTTAGAGCGTCTGATCGCACCATTTTTTTCTTTAATTGTTGTGGTTTGTTTGCGTGTTTCTAAAGTTACAAGAGGATCAGAGACAATAATATCAAAACGGTTATGAGGATGTTCGGCAAAGCCAGAATGAAGTAAACTAGACCAAGGCAATGAAGCGATGGGAGAGAATACCCGTAGTGCTAGATCTGGGGTATAAATGAGCTCACGTTGTTGTAATTGCATATCCATCTTATGACCATGTAAACAAAGTATGTTGTATCATTCGCACAATGAATTGTAATCAAAAAGATTATATTCATGTAAATACAAAATAGAAGTTGATAAAGATAAGAGTAACATTATGTTTCTAGGAATGCCTACATTAACACACGAAGAACAACAAAAAGCAGTAGAAAAAATTCAATCTCTTATGGCCGAGGGAATGAGTAGTGGAGAGGCTATTCAGTTGGTTGCTCAAGAATTAAGAGAAAAACACACAACGCGTGAATCGGTTTCTATCATATTTGATGACGAGAATGAATAAAACATTTTTTTAACAAATGTCACAAATATGTTGTTAACCCTATGCTATGCTTAATGGAAACACATCCTGTTTTAAGGGATATTTTCGGGAGGTTATATGAAATTAAGCAAGTTAGCAGGTCAAACAGGGATACTTGGTGTAGCTCTTTTACTTGCTGTTTCTTTGGGGGCATCTGCAGAAAGTGTCGATAATGTTAATAAAGATATTGTACGCTCTGCACCCTTTGCGAGTTGCGTTAATTTAGACAACAACCAACTTGTTACTAGAGTGAAGAATGATTATCTACAGAATCGTCTCCCCCGTTGGCAAGAAGATAAAAAGGCGTTGGGTCCGAAACCTGTAGCAAGTATCAATGCTAACGAAGTTATCAAGATGGATAATAACTATCAGATGGTATTGAATGTTCGCGGAGCGAGAACAGATCTTCGTTACAATGTTCAAGTTAATTGCGACGAAAATACCATCACTTATGTTTCACCTAAATAATGAATAAGTGATAGTTTCCATTGTTAACAGATTGAAAAAAAGAGATAAACTCAAGTTTATCTCTTTTTTTGTCATTAAATTTTATCAAGAAAGTGCTATTATTTTTTCGCTTGAGGCTCATAAGGTAAACGAGAATAGTGTTGGCTTCTTGCTCGATAAAACATTAGCCTTTCTTGAAAATAAGCGTGAAGCGCTTGAGGCTGTTCTCGTAAAACTGCGTCAGCAACAACAGGCATATTATATCGCTCTTTAAAGGCAACACCTGAAGCGGCTAAGCTTACATTTATTTTGTCTTTTTCTTCTTGTGTTAATTCTGAAAGGTTATAACCCATCGTTCTCCTCCCTATAACAATACGAATAAAGTAAAAGAGCATGCTTATTAATGCAAGTAAATAAAGATATTAGTCATTATATAATGATAAAAAACATACGCATTATTTAGGTGTTTTTTTAATCAGCATCATTAAATATAACAATAAAAAATAAATATTCACTAATTGTTATACTACTTTATAGGTAATTTAAATAATGAAAATGATAAAAATCGCATTTATACACATAATTAAATCTATTTTAAAATAGACTAAAAAATAGTTTACCTCTGCAAAGAGTAAATAAATATAATGTTTAATTTGATTTAGATCAATGAACAAAACAAAGAAATTTGCATTAAAAATAGATAAATATTGTTAATTCATTGGGTGTGTGTGTGCTATGTGTTTGTTTTATATTACTTGATGGGGGGTTAAGGTAAGGTGTTGAAATATTGATATAAAAAAATGCCCTGTTGGGGAAACAGGGCGAAAAATAATACAACACCAGGGAAAAACATAGTATAAATAAAATTAACTAAATGGTTAATAGGTAAACTTACGTGATTCTTCATTTTTTTATTAATATAAAATAAATATTTAATACTCTTTAATTAGTACTTAAAAAAAAGGAGCGCTATTAATGAATAGTAAGTGAATAAAAAAGAGAACAGATACCAATCAATGATATTCGTACAGATGACAGACAAAAAAATATATTAAAATTTAAATATTTATATAAATTTATAAGGGAAATTATATAGCATACTTTTTATCTTACTATAAAATCTTATTAATATTAAAGCACTTCATTGATTATATAATACAAAATTTTTATTGTTAATGATTATAAAAAGCTTATTTCCTAAATGTTAATTATCATAATGATTAATCAAGATTTCAAAAAATTACTTTAACGAATCGTTTTTATTCTTCATTGTTAAATTTATTTAAGATAATAAAGAAAGTTATTTGTTGATGTTTTTTTGAGCTATATGTTTTTTTTCTAAAATGACTGATTAACTTAATTATTAAAGTATTAACTTTTCTTTTTTGAGTTAATAAGATTAAGAGATATTTATTTATCTTGATGATATATATTGATTTTTTATTTTTTAATATTGTTTGTTTTAGTTAATGAGATAATTAAATTCAAATACTAACATATAAAAAAATAAACAAAAAATATACATCTCGCACAATCTTGTGTTACATTTAATTCGCTTTTTATACAGCAATTTTTGATATTACATAAAGACATACTTGGATCATTAATTGATTCAATTACACGGTGTTTATTCGTTTTTATTTCAATAGCGATGTAAGGATAAGTTATATACGTTATTATACAGGGGGATTAATTTGACTGGGCTAATAAACTTTGCAAATAACATTTTATGGGGATATGTCCTTATCTACTTACTTCTAGGAGTCGGTATTTATTTTACTATCCGTACTGGGTTTATACAAATCCGACATTTTAATCATATGTTCTCTATTTTAAAAAATAGCCATAAGTCAGATAAATCAGGGATCTCTTCCTTTCAGGCATTATGCACAAGCTTAGCTGCGCGCGTAGGAACCGGAAATTTAACCGGTGTTGCCATTGCATTAACGGCAGGCGGGCCTGGTGCTATTTTTTGGATGTGGGTTGTTGCTCTAATCGGTATGGCAACATCTTTAATTGAAAGCACACTAGCACAGCTTTATAAGACAAAAGATGATGAGGGTAATTACCGCGGAGGACCTGCTTATTATATGACGAAGGGATTGAAAATGCGCTGGATGGGCGTTCTCTTCGCTATTTTCCTAATCATTGCTTTTGGTTTAGTTTTTAATGCGGTTCAAGCCAATTCGATTGCGCAAGCAACAGCATCAGCCTTTAATTTTGATCCATTTTATGTTGGCATCTTTTTAGTGATAACTAGCGGATTTATTATTTTTGGTGGTCTACGCTGGGTTGCTCGTGTTGCAGAGCTAGTTGTTCCTATTATGGCAACTGCTTATTTATTATTAGCCTTCTGGGTTGTTGCTGATCATATTGAGCGTTTACCTGATGTTTTCCTTTTAATCTTTAAAAGCGCTTTTGGTTTACAAGAAGCTGCAGCTGGTGCGATAGGTTACGGCATTAGCCAAGCAATGACTCAAGGTATTCAGCGGGGCCTATTCTCTAACGAAGCCGGAATGGGATCAGCTCCTAATGCTGCCGCTTCTGCAACACCTTATCCGCCACATCCTGCCTCTCAAGGCTATATTCAAATGCTTGGTGTATTTATGGATACGTTGGTTATCTGTAGTGCAACAGCAGTGATAATTTTGTCATCAGGAGTACTCGATAGTTATCCAGAAGGCATTAATGGCATTCAATTGACGCAATTGGCGCTGTCATCAAGTGTAGGTGGTTGGGGAAGTACCTTTATTGCTATTGCTATTTTCTTCTTTGCTTTTACCTCGATTATTGCCAATTATGCTTATGCAGAAAGTAATATGATTTTCCTTGGGCGTAATCATACAACAGGGCTATTCCTTTTACGCTCAGCTGTATTAGCAATGGTGATGTTTGGTGCTTTGGCAGATATGCCTCTTGTTTGGAAAATGGCTGATCTCTCCATGGGATTAATGGCAATGACAAATTTAATTGCCATTATATTACTTTCAGGCGTTGCATTAAAATTAGTCAAAGATTACAACCAGCAACGACAAGCTGGTTTATTGCCAACTTTTGATATACGCCAATATCCAGAGCTACAAGCGGATATTGAAGATGGCATCTGGGAAAATAATATCATTCCTGATGAGCCTTTAGTTAGATGTGAAAAAGTCAGCAATAACTGAAGAATATAAAAAAAGAGTTAAAACGGGAAACCCATATTTTTTAATATGGGTTTTTTTATTACAATTTAACTTTGGGAACATTAACTCAAGGATCAGAAATGAAGTCTAGTCGGTATTACATTGGATTACTTATTGCTGTAAGTCTCTTAAGTAGTTGCGTTCAACAACCTGAGTTTATTGATCGAGGCGATTATATTGCTAAAGTTATCCCTAATAAGCAGGATGCTAACGACTGTGTTAAATATTTAGTCATGCATTATACCGCGCTAGATGATGAGCGTTCATTGAAGGTTCTCACTGCTGGGCGAGTTAGTAGCCATTATCTTATACCAACACATCCCTCAACTATTGATGGAAAACCTGTTGTTATTTCATTAGTAGATGAAAGACAAATTGCTTGGCATGCAGGTGTTAGTCAATGGGGAGATGCGACAAGCTTAAATCATTGTTCTATTGGTATTGAGATAGTTAATCTGGGCTACCGTGATAATGGAAAATTTAGATATTGGTATTCTTATACAGCAGATCAAATTGTCACTATTTCAATGGTGATGAAAGATATTATTGAACGCTATGATATCGAGCCTCAAAATGTTTTGGGCCACAGTGATATTGCGCCTTTAAGAAAAGTTGATCCGGGTCCTTTATTTCCTTGGGAAAGATTAGCAAACCAAGGAATAGGTGCTTGGCCTGATAAACAGTTAGTACAAGCTTATTTAGCCGGTAGAGATCCTTCTGAGCCAGTTGATGTTGCAAACTTCCAAAAGCTATTACAGCAATATGGTTATCAAACACCAACAGATGGCATATTAGATAATGATGCACAAAAAGTCGTTAAGGCTTTCCAAATGCATTTTAGATCAGCGAAAGCCAATGGGCTCCCTGATGCTCAATCAGAAGCTATTTTAAGGGCTTTGATTGAGAAATACCGAACTTAAAGTTTCCTTTGATGAATTGACAGTAAAAACACAAGGGATCAAAAAGCAAAAAGCGTCTCCACTATAGAAGTTGGAAGACGCTTTTTTTTGAACTTACAATCAGCGCTACAAGTTACGAGCTATATACTAATTATTTTGCTGTATTTTCTACTGAAAGATTTTCTTCTTTAAGATTTAAGCTAACAAACAGTGAAATTATGAATGCAATTGCACCGGGTAATACCCAACCTAGACCATAATCAGAAAGCGGGATATAGCTAAATAATTGCAGTAAATCAGCATTTAACCATTTCAATTGTTTCAACGTATCGAAAAGGCTCATTAATACGATGATGGCAATAGTAAAGCGATAGGTAAAACGCGGTGATTTTAATTTGTTACGAATAAATTGCAGTAATACCAATGTGACTGATGTTGGATAAATCATCAATAACGCAGGAATGGTCACACGTAATAAAGTATCAAGGCCAAACGTTGATACAATTGTGGTCATTAATGTAAAGACAACAACCCAGAAGCGATAGCCTAAACGGTGGTGGAATGTTGCGAAATAGTCAGCTGCAGCACTTGTTACACCCACTAGAGTGGTCATACTTGCTAATAAAACAATCCCTCCCATTAGCCAAGTACCAACAGAACCAAATAAAGCATCAACATAACGAGAGAATATTTGACCACCATTTGTGGCATTGAGTGCAGGATCTGCAAAAACAGAAACAGAATGGCTAGTGGCACCTAAATAGAACAGGCATAGATAAAGTGCAGCTAACAGTAAAACGGAAATGAGTCCTGCTTTTACGGTAATAAAACCGATTTGGCGTGGTTCAGTAATTCCTTTGGTATACAAAGCACGCGCAACGATACCACCGAATGCCATAGCAGAAAGGACATCCATGGTTTGGTAACCGTCTATAAAGCCAGAGAAGAAACCATTAACAGCATAAAGACCTGTTGGCTCCCCAATAGGAGAAATAGGTTTAGCCACAACAGCAATGCCAACAACAACCAGCAAGACTAACAGTGCTGGGGTCATAAATTTACCAATAGCGCTGATCATTGTGCCTTGTTTTAGCATGAAAAACATACTTGTAATATTGAAAACAAGCGCGAAAGTCAGGTGTGTTGCGGTATTTTTCTCAATAAGACCTAATGGCAGGAAGCCCATTTCATAAGCGGTGTTAGTTACACGAGGCATCGCGAAAGTAGAACCTACGATAAGATATAGTGCAACCCAGAAAATGACAGCAACCCATGAAGGTAAATCAACAGAGAGACGTTCACCACGTCCTCGAATTGCAACAATGACTAAGGTAAGAAAAGGAAGTAAGACACCCGTAACAAGAAAACCTAAGGATGTGCTAAACCAAAGGCTTCCTGATTGAAAACCCGCCATTGGGGGGAAAATAATATTACCAGCGCCGAGGAAGAGTGCGAAAACCATCATTCCAAGAACGAGCATGTCTTTTGTAGAAAGCATAACTAAAACTACCTGTCTGTGAAGAAAATATATTAATGATTTATATTTGTTATTCTACTCTTAGCCTATTTAATAGCTGAATATGTTGTAAAAATGCAGTTTGAATAACGAAAAGTGAATTGATAGTAACAAATTCTGAAGGATATGTAAGAAGAAAGGCAGATTTAACGCTCATTTAACAGTAATTATAGAATAATAAAAGGCTATGTTTTTGGTCAAAAAGCAGTGTGATCCTCTGCTAAGGATCACAAATGCTATATAATTTTGTAGACATTCACGATAAAACACAAAAAAGATCGTGTTTAAATAAATTTATTGATAGCGACTGCAACACCGTGCTCTTCATTAGAAAGTGTGACGAATTTGGCGACTTTTTTCACTTCATCAGGAGCGTTTCCCATTGCAACACCTAAAGCAGCATATTTCAGCATTGCTAAATCATTACCTTGATCACCGATGCACATAATTTTTTCTGGAGTAATTTTTAAATGCTCAGCGACTTTTTGAACCGCACTCCCTTTATTGACATTAGTATTTAGTACTTCAATAAAATAAGGGGCACTACGTAATATGCTGTATTGTTCGTAAATATTGGCTGGTAAATATTGGATGGCGTTATCTAAAACAGCTGGCGCATCAACAATCATAAATTTGCTAAAATACATATCAGATTGCATTTCATTAAGTGGGCGATAGTAAAGGGGTGTCCAAGATAAGAAGGCTTCTTGGCAAGTGAAATGGCTAATATGACGATTAGTAGTGTAAATTTTATTATCACTAATGACGTGAAAATGAACACCTATCTCACGAGCGAGATTTTCAAAATAGAGGTAATCTTCAAAATTGAGTAAATCCTGAATAATGACTTCACCATTATCTGCTTGATGAATTTGGCTCCCATTATTGCTAATACAGTAACAATCAGAAGTATCAAGACCGAGTATCTTTAAATAAGGGGAGATGCCATTAAAAGAGCGTCCTGAAGCTAGCACAATCTTAATACCAGCGTCTTTTGCTCGTTGAACCGCATTTTGTACTTCGGGCGTGA
Source organism: Proteus genomosp. 4 str. ATCC 51469 (assembly GCF_003144375.1). Lineage (NCBI taxonomy): Bacteria > Pseudomonadati > Pseudomonadota > Gammaproteobacteria > Enterobacterales > Morganellaceae > Proteus > Proteus genomosp. 4. The sequence goes on along the minus strand of NZ_PENV01000002.1, from coordinate 285,501 downwards.
TTTCGTGTTGTTTGTTGAGTAAGGTTCCATCTAAATCAATAGCGATAAGCTTAATACTCATTAGCATCCCCATATTAAATAAAAGCAATCATGATAAAGGAAGGGCGAAGCGGTCTATCATCACATAGCTTGAGTATTATTTATGTGACATTAAGGGCTATCTGTATAATGTCACATAAATAGAAGGGTTAATCACAACAAGGTGATTGTAAATGTAAGGGTTGTTTGGTTTCTAATACGATCTCTTGATTTTGCCGAAAGTCGAAAGGCGTAATGCCATACTCTTTACGGAACATGTAGGTAAAGTGAGACTGTGAACCAAAGCCAAAATCGAGGGCGATATCAAAGATAGAGCGCTCACTGGTACGTAATAAATGAATAGCGCCAGCCAATCTACGCTGACGTATATATTTTCCTAAAGAGGTGCCTGTGACTTCTTTAAAGATTTTCTGCATGTGCCAAAGAGAATACCCAGAATAAGCCGCCAACTCTTCAAGATGGATAACACGGCCTAAATGCTCCTCAATCCATTTACTTAGCGCGCAAACCAATGCGAGATGATTATCTTGTGGCATTACAGTTCCATTTTATCAATGAAGTTAAGGTAAAAATCAAAATTAACTCCCTAATCTTATACAAAAAGTGGCAGACAGAGAAATCCATATTAATGGATAGCTATTTCTTATCATTGGCAAAATGTGTAATAAAAATAAAAAGTGTTCATTTTGCCGACAGTTTAGAGAAAAATAGTGCAAATTATCTCAATTCTGTCGAGGAAGCGTTTACCTTTCATTATGAAAGTTATGCTAAATTCACTCATAGAGATAATTGATTGCGAATTTTATAACAACAACTCTCCGTGTTGTTATCGTATTTAAGCGAATGCTTATAATGTTATTAATCATACTAACAAAATGTATTTAAAGGATTTTAAATTGAACGCAAAGAAAATAATTATTAGTTTAATTATTGCATTAGCCATTAGTTTAGGTCTCTATCTTATGGCTTTAGATAACTTTTGCGATCGCGGAGAAGACTTTCAGCAAGGTCTTTGTCGGTTTACCACATTATTCCCCTCCAAACATAGCTAAAAAATCGCTTTTCTTATTATTTTTCTCCTAGCATAAAATGTATTTGTTATTCAAGTCAGATTAGTGTTTTAATGGGGGCTTGAAATAAACAAAATCGTAAATATTAGTTTACACGTTAAGTTGATAAAATAATAAGAGAAGAGGATGTATGGCGAGAGAGTCGCAACAGACAGAACTTAAGCGCGGTCTGAAAAATCGACATATCCAGCTTATTGCGCTGGGTGGTGCTGTCGGCGCTGGTCTGTTTCTTGGTATAGCGCAAACCATTAATATGACTGGCCCATCAGTAATACTAGGATATGCTATTGGTGGTTTTATTGCGTTTATGATCATGCGCCAGTTGGGCGAAATGGTTGCCGAAGAGCCAGTTGCGGGTTCGTTTAGTCACTTTGCCAATAAATATTGGAGCCCTTTTGCCGGCTTCTTATCTGGTTGGAATTACTGGGTGATGTTTATTCTTGTTGGTATGGCAGAATTAACTGCAGCAGGAAAATACATTAACTATTGGTTGCCTGATATCCCTGTCTGGGTTTCCGTTGCTATCTTTTTTGTGGCAATCAACTTAATCAATTTGATTAACGTTAAAATGTATGGTGAAACCGAGTTCTGGTTTGCCATTATTAAAGTATTAGCAATTGTTGGGATGATTTTATTTGGGAGCTACTTGCTGGCAAGCGGTAATGGTGGACCTCAAGCTTCTGTTAGTAATTTATGGGAGTTAGGTTTCTTCCCTCATGGCTTTACTGGCTTTATGTCGGCATTAGCCATTGTAATGTTCTCTTTTGGTGGGCTTGAGCTGGTGGGGATCACGGCGGCTGAAGCTGAAAATCCAAAAGTTAGCATCCCGAAAGCGACTAACCAAGTTGTTTATCGTATTTTAATTTTCTATATCGGCTCATTGTTGGTGCTACTGTCGCTTTATCCTTGGACTCAAGTAGTAAAAGGTGAAAGCCCATTTGTCCTGATTTTCCATAATTTGGATAATTTCTTAATCGCAAATATTTTAAACGCTGTGGTATTAACAGCCGCATTATCTGTTTATAACAGCGGTGTTTATTCTAATAGTCGTATGCTCTATGGTTTGGCAAAACAAGGTAATGCGCCACATGCACTTTCTCGCATTAATAAACGCGGTGTGCCGGTTGTATCACTACTCTTGTCCGCAATTGCGACTTCATTGGGTATTTTAGTTAACTACTTATTACCGGATCAGGCATTAGAGCTATTAATGGCATTGGTTGTTACTACGTTAGTGCTTAACTGGATTATGATTTGTTTGGCGAATTTAAAATTCAGAGCCGCAAAAAACAAAGAGGGTGTAGAGCCTTTCTTTAAAGCGCTTTGGTATCCTTATGGTAACTATATCTGCCTTGCTTTCTTATGCATGATTTTAGTGATTATCTTATTTATGCCACAAGTGAATATTTCGGTGATTTTAATGCCATTCTGGATTGCGTTCTTGTGGGTTGGATTTAAGATTTCCCGTATGAAGAAAACACCAGATAATGCTCAAGCAAGCCAAGATATTTAAAAACTGAGTTGATGGTAAGTTGGTGTGTTGTGGAAATATATATATAGTGCGATAAGCTTAATAGACTCCTTAGCGTAGGACATATTATGTCTTGTCGGGTGATTAGCCAGACACTAATTTATTGCTCACATTTAGGGTTGCGAAAGTAAAGAGTAAAATTCGGGAGTACATCCGTACTCCCGTTTTCTTACAGGTGAAATTATGCAGATAATTAAACAATTAATAAAGAGAGTGTTTGGGCATCACTTGATGTAATGCAAAAAGGTTTTTGTGCTTACTGTGAATGTTCTTTAAAGCGAAAGCATATTGAACATTTTAGAACACGTGACTCTCATACAAATCTTACTTTTATATGGAGTAATCTTTTCGGTTCTTGCGGTGATTCAAGCCAAAAAGGTGGTTGGAATAGGTGTGGAATATATAAAGATAATGGTACTGGTAGCTATGATGTTGAAAGCTTAATCAAGCCAGATGAAGATAATCCAAATGATTTTTTTCTATTTTTAACAACAGGCAAGGTTCGACCTAAAGATAACCTAAAAGATAAAGATTTAGTTAAAGCAGAAGAATCAATTCGTATCTTTAATTTAAATGATGACTCAGTTTTGTTTAATAGTCGTAGAAGAAGTATTGAAAGTGAACAAAATGAAATAGATATGATGTATAGCTTATTTGATGAGTTTTCTGAAAAAGAGTGGGAAGAACTACTCACAACAGCATTAGAAAGAGTGAGTCAATTAGAGTTTAGTACCGCTTTGACTCATGCTTGGCGTTATAACTGCCAGTATTAAAATAAAGATATACTCAGGATATTATCAAAATATTATTAAGTATATCTTTTGGTATTTTTATAGATCACTGCCAACGTAACCAAGCAAATAACACGTTGCCATTGTTATAAGTACCAGGTACATAGGTTGCTTGTAGTGAAAGGTGCCCATAACCGACAGACACTAACGGCAAAGGAAGGGGCATCGGAATATAGTCATATTCATGGCGCGCTGTAATACTCAGTGTAAATCCTGCGCCCATACGGAAACCGTCTTTATCACCGGGATACCACATTTTCTCAAAACCATAGCCCATAATAGGCTGTACGCGGTTATTTGAGTCCATAAATGCCATTGCATAAAGAGAGTGCCAATCGCCATCACTGTCATAACGATATTTCCCCATGCCAAAGCCCCAAGGCGTTTCGTTATAGCGATTAGTTTTTTCTCTATCGTAAGTAAAACGGTTATGCCAAGTCCACACAGGTAAATAGTAGTTATATTGGTCGTTATCCCAAGTTTGATTGACATTACGCTTAAATTTCCCCCAATAACTCTCTTCGTTATTAGATTGAGATATATTATTGGTAGTTTGCTGTTTTTCTGTAGTAATAATCTGATGTGGAGGGGAATTATTTTCAGAAGCGAAAGCAGTTGTTGTTAACGTAAGCGAAAACAACGTGGTTGCTAAAACGCTAGGGTGAAAATAGGTTGAAAACATAATATAACTCCGAGTACGGCATTGCTATGATTCTGGTGATGACAAATAAACGTTACTAATAGTGTTATTTAATCGACAAGTATTTAAGATAAGAGGTATCTGAAACTTTACTTCTTAACTAAAATCTTAAGGGATATAAATCGGTTATAAAGAAAATAAACAAGTTTGTTGTATTTGTGAATGTGTTTATTTAAGACATTCAATATTGTTATCTTTTAATGGTAACGTATTGTTTTTAATTTAAAATTAAGTTTTTATTAGATTGAAAATAAGTTATTGATAAATAAGGGTAAAGAGATCTTATTTAAGATGAGTTATTTCCAATATAAAAAATTGACCAAATATCTATTTTTATGATTTAATTTAAATATTAGTAAAAATTTAATTTTAATAACATTAACTTATAAAAAAAGTATTTATTTTTGACAGGATGATAAAGTAATGAATAAAAAGAGTTAAATAAAAAAAAGAAAAATTCTGTGTTGGTTTATAAATCGTTTAAGTTGTGTGGGTTTTATTTAGTGTGGTATCAGTTTTTTGGTGCAGATTATCCTAAAGCATAAACGTTTAAATAAACATTATTCACGCGTTATCAGGAGATAGATTACTTATTATTGAGATAATTTTTCTTGGCTAATGATAAGTAGCCGATGGGTATGCGTATCGCGCTCTTTACCCCAGCAGAAAGCATCCCAGTTATTGTAAAAATCTTCAATACTGTTAATTAAGTGTAATGGTCTATCTTCCTCCGTTCCATCTGAGGCATAAATATAATGGCCTTTGCTAAAAGCCCATAAAATCATATCAATCCAAAAGCCTTTACCATCAGAAGTTTGCTCTTCATCAGTAACGACAATATTATGAACTTTTAAAAGATTACAGAAAAAAGTACGAGATAATTCTCTTATAGCATCTCGATGTTTAGGTATACGGGAACGCCAAACTTTTATTTGAGTTCACGTCGTTTTTCCATAAACAATATCTTGCCGAAATCTAAGTTCAACAAGGTAGGCTGTTTCACTTTCTTTATCTGCGGTGATAAGTCTGTATCAGGAATAAGATAAAGCATTGATTGTTCATTATTCTGTTGCGATGGTTCATTTTTCATTTAGCCCCTCCGCATGCTGTGATTGCCCAGAAATGCATTATAAATACCTCATCTAGCAGATAATATATCGATTGTCGTTAAAATGAACAAAATAATTTATTTTATTCTTATTATTTAAATATAGCTGAAATATATTCCTTAAATTGATGTGTCATGCAATACAAGCCATCAGCTTAGTATTTATTATATACAACCTGAGCTGATTTATCTTACTGAATAACAAGCCTCAAAAATAGAGAGTTAATAAATCGAGATTAGCTATCAAACTAGCATCTTTATCTTGAGCATGCGATACTCCTTATCGCCTGAATTTACAGGCTTTGGCTCGGGGCGCCTTATGGCTGAGATGAACCCGTATAACCTGATCTGGATAATGCCAGCGTAGGGAAGTCAAGGTAACTCTGCTGATTAACAGAGCCCGACTTTTCTGTAACTGGTGAAAGGAGGAGTTAATCAGTGAGATTCAATGCATTGTCTATCGCAGGCACCGATCCTAGTGGTGGTGCGGGTATTCAGGCTGATCTGAAAACATTTTCCGCACTGGGTGTTTATGGCACGACAGTAATGACAGCACTTGTTGCTCAAAATACCTGTGGTGTCCGTCGTGTCTATGATTTATCCCCCGATTTTGTTGCCGCTCAATTAGATGCTGTCTTGTCTGATGTTCGAATTGATAGTGCCAAAATTGGTATGCTCTCTAATGCCACTATTATTGATGTGGTTTGTAACAAACTTCAGCAATATGCCATTCCTTTTGTTGTACTTGATACCGTAATGATTGCCAAAAGTGGTGATCCGCTATTACAGCCTGATGCCGTTAATAAAATGGTTAATCAGCTTTTGCCTTTGGTTGATTTGATCACGCCTAATTTACCCGAAGCGGCAGCACTGCTAGGCTGTGAGGTCGCTAAAGATGAAATAACGATGAAACAACAAGGTTATGAATTACTAAAACAAGGATGCAAAGCGGTGTTGATGAAAGGGGGGCATTTAACTGAAGATGAAAGTCCTGATTGGTTATTTACTCAAAATGGCGAGTGGCGATTTACCTCAAAACGCGTTAATACGAAAAATACCCATGGTACAGGATGCACACTTTCAGCTGCTTTAGCTGCTATTCGTCCTCAAGTCGCTAATTGGCAAATTTGTGTTGAACAAGCAAAAGCCTATTTACAGCAAGCGCTAGAACATGCCGACAGTTTAGAAGTTGGGCAAGGTTTTGGCCCTGTACACCATTTTCATCGCTGGTGGTAATTTTACTTACACTATTACTTATCTTAAATAGAGCCTTTATGGCTCTATTTCTATTTGATGATCATACTCTTCAGATAATTAACACTGTCCTCAATATAAACAGCCTGTATATTGAGGAAGTAAGGTAAGATATATTTTATTTTCAATAAGGGATGATATGAATACAGCCTTTCAAAAACCACGTTGGTTACGTGATTTACTTCGCTTTATTCCATTGAAAAGTCAGTTTGTGTTATTTGGTAATGTACGTGACTTACAAGCCAGTGAAGTTGCGCCTAATATGATAACGCCACTGCCTTTTAACCAGACACTTTATAATAGTTTGTATGAAGTGGGTTACGTTCATATCATCACTTATACGCCGTTAGCTGGATTTCAATGGATAGCTAATCCTACCCAATCTTTGCAAGATGGCGCAATGTTAATGCAACAACTAGGATTAACCGTTACGGGGGATCGCGCATCGGGTAATGTTGATAGCTTAAATAGCGTATTAGAAAAATGGCAAACAATAACAGGCCAGCCGATTGCGTTATGTATCGATTTTGCCTCTTGCTTACTTTCTCATCGTGATAATCTGATGCCTGCCGAACATAGCTTGTTTACACAAGCATTAGTCACTTCTCATCAAGCTAAAGCAAGACCTGCTGGTGAACATAATCAGCCTTTCTTTAATACGGTTTTTTGGATCGTAGAAAAAGAAACTGATTTACCAGATTGGTTTACCGTTAATAATCCTCGTATTCGAGCCATTCCTGTTGCAAAGCCTGATAACCAGATCCGTAGAGTGCTAGCGCCCAATTTATTGGTATCACTGGCGGGATTTTCATCACTGGCTGAAAATGAAAAAGAGCCACTTTTGAATGATTTTATTGATGAAACAGAAGGGCTACTACTGCTAGATTTAGTGGCAATAGTGCAATTAGCACGTATTGAAGAAGTGGAAATAACGCGAATTAGTGATGCGGTAAGACGTTACAAAGTAGGTATTACTGAAGATCCTTGGCAAAAAATCGATAAACAAAAAATTCGCAATGCACCACAAATTATACAGCGTCGTGTTAAGGGGCAACAACATGCCGTCACGCACTTACTCGATATTATTAAACGTGCAATGACGGGGGTAGGTAGCAATAAAGGCGGAAGACCACGGGGCGTACTGTTTTTAGCAGGGCCAACAGGTGTGGGTAAAACTGAGTTAGCAAAAACAGTCACTCAACTGCTTTTTGGTGATGAAAGTGCTTATATTCGCTTTGATATGTCTGAATTTAGTGCTGAACATGCAGATCAACGTTTAATTGGCGCACCTCCAGGTTATGTTGGTTATAACTCTGGTGGTGAATTAACTAATGCTATTCGTGAAAAGCCTTTTAGCGTTGTATTATTTGATGAGATAGAAAAAGCCCATCCTCATTTAATGGATAAATTCCTACAGATTATAGATGATGGCGTATTAACGTCAGGGCGTGGTGATCGCGTTTATTTTTCTGAAGCCTTAATTATATTTACCTCTAATCTTGGGATTTATCGCGTTGATAATAATGGCGAGAGAGTAGCAAATGTTCTACCTCATGAACCGTTTGAAAATGTCAGCCGTAAAGTAAAAAGTGAAATAGAACGTCATTTTAAATTGGTTTTAAATCGTCCTGAGTTATTAAACCGTATTGGTGAAAATATTATTGTTTTTGATTTTATTCGAGAAGATGTTGCAGAACAAATATTTGAACAAATGGTAGCAAATATCTTATCTAGCCTTGATAAGCAATCACTCACATTGTCGATATCAGAAACAGCTAAATCGACGTTAAAAACCTACTGTTTATCTGACCTATCAAATGGTGGTCGTGGTATTCGTAACCAATTAGAGGTTTATTTAATTAATCCTCTTTCAAGAGCTATTTTTGACAGTGATTTAGCAGTAGGAAAAGCCTATCAAATTGCGGATATTCAAATAGGTGAGATGACCAATATTATTTTAGTACCGCAGGCAAATTAATGCAGATAAGCTTATCTCGAATCCATTTCCCAGTCACAACATTGGGGCCAGGAAAACGAATTGGTATTTGGTTTCAAGGATGCTCTTTACGTTGTAAAGGCTGTTTATCACCAGATACATGGGAAAGAAAAGCCGAAAGCACCACAGTTGAGGCACTTATCCAACAAATTCAACCTTGGTTTTCATTTGCGAATGGTATTACGATTTCTGGTGGTGAACCTTTTGAACAACCAGAGGCGCTTTATGCGCTATTAATAGCATTGCGTCAGCAATTTTCGGGAGATATTTTTATTTATAGTGGTTATCACTGGAATGAGATAGAACCCCAAATCACTAAAATGTCAGGCTTAATTGATGCGTTAATGAGTGGTCGATATCAAGTAGAAAACACGCAAAGTTTGATGTTACGAGGTAGCGATAATCAGCAACTCCATTGTTTAACTGCACTGGGAAGTACACGTTTTAATGCTTTTGATAGAAGTGTGACCGAAGAAGATAAAGTGCTTGATCTCTCAATGGATAATCAAGGACGCATTTATCTTACAGGTATTCCTCAAAAGGGGGATATGGCTCGTTTGCGTGAATTATTAGCACAACAAGATGCACAATTAAAACAGATAAAAAGATAAGAGAGATGGAATAAAGGATGACCATGATACGTTTTTGTCCTCATTGCCGAACGGAGCGCCAGTTAACCGAAATTTTCTGTGCGGGACAGGTTAATAATAAGCCTTGTGGATGGGATCTAACAATTGAACCTATTCATGAGTCTGGGTGGCGTCCATCTCCTCCTATATCTTCATCCATTGATACACCAACGATTATTCCCGAGCTTAATCATGATCAGCCACGAAAATGCGTTAACGGGCATTTGATGGGGGAAGATGATTTTATCTGTTTTGAATGTGGTGCTGATCCTGCTGATGAGATTGAAAATAGCAGTATTACTGATAATGAAGTGTTTAGATTGATTGGTGATTGGCGTCTTGAACAACGTATCAATTCTATTAATAGCGAAAGAGAGCGCTATAACGTAAGCAATATCAAAACAGAGCAAGAAGGCGTATTAACACTCTATCTTAAAGGTGAAGAGCCTGATCCTGCTATTTATCAAGTCTTAAATCTGATCTCTACTGACCATATACCAGTGTTTTATGAAACGGGTCGATGGGAAAACCGTGCTTGGCATGTTACCGAGCGATTAAACGGTGGTTCACTAAGCCAATTTATTGAGCGAGGTGATTTTTGGCAATCGGATGAAATTAACGTATTAGTCTCAGAATTAGGTACGGCGATCGCAGCGTTAACGGAACAAGGTGTGCGTCATCGTGCTTTAAAACCCTCAAACTTGATGATCCGAGCTCGTGATCCCCTTGATATTGTGGTGATTGAATATGGTTCAGCATGTTTATCAGAATTCGATCTCGATATTGTCTCCCCGCTTGAAATTTCACGTTATAGTGCGCCAGAAATATTAGCGGGTGGTGTTTCAGCAGCATCAGATTGGTGGAGTTTAGGGATAATTTTACTTGAGCAATTAACGCAAGGAGCCTGTTTTAAACATATCCATGATAATGCGTTTTTAATTCAAGTAATGACCAATGGTGTTGAATTACCAGATGATTTAGAACCTAATATTCAATTACTTTTAAGGGGCTTGCTCTGTCGCGATCGTTTTCAACGTTGGCAATGGAACGAAGTTAATGCGTGGTTACAAGGTTTAGCGGTACAAGCACCTGATGTTAATTATCACAATGGAAGCCAGCAATACTATCAATTTCAATTTGCAAATCATCAATTTAATCAACCTGATGCGTTTGCGATGGTGGCGGCACAAGCACAATATTGGGATCAAGCAACAGAATTATTTATTCATGGTGAAATCACGACTTGGTTAAGCCAATTTGATAATAGTGGCAAGCAAATTGCTCAATTGCAGTCATTAGTTGAAAAACAAGATATTGAGCCAAGTTTACGTTTTACATTCGCGTTGCGAATTTTAAATCCGAATATGCCACTGATTTATCGCGGTGAGATCATTACACCTTCATGGCTTTTAGAACATCCCTTATTAGGTTATCAATTAATTTGTCAGCCTCTCGCCACGGAACTTCAATCTATTGATGATACACATTGGCTTGTTCAGCTTTATTATCGTCAATGTACGATCCGTGAAAGGGCACAACAACAACGTATCCCACTAAATGAAGAAAGCTTACAACTCTATTTATTAATCACCTCTTTAAGTCAATTAGTTGCGCGCTGGGAAATTATTCGTGCAGAATTTCCAGATGCTTATAATGAAAATCTACGAGCCTTAATCGATCGTAAGAATATGCATGAAAATGACTATATTTTGTTATTAAGTGCAGAGATTGGGCAATATATCACGATAGATTCACTGGTAAATAATGCTACTAAATTAGCCAGAGATCTTGCTATTAAGACGTTTGATAAACAACAAGCAAAAGTATTATTAGCCACACCTCGATATCAGCTGATTGAACAGCTTAGTGAAAGAATAGGGGATTTTAAGCGTGTTAATATCGATATTATTGATAGATGGGCTGATGATTTTCTTTTAACTCGTAGGTTGCCTCTTGAACAGATTATTGTGATGCTCTGTATTCCCGTTGAGCAATGGCAAGTACCTGAATCGCAAAAATATATTTTAGAAGTATTACATTTTTTTGCTAAAAAATTAGTTTCCACAAGTCAACGGGGTAATTTAGTCAGAATGCGTTTAACGTCAAATGCAGGACGCGTTGATTTAACTGAATGCAGTTTTGATAATGAAAAAGCGACAAACTTACTTGAGCATTTAATTAACCGTAAGAAAAGACTGTTCTCATTAGAGGGTGAAGTATTACGTCAACGTGAGAAATTAAATAATCGCTTGTGGCTCTTACAACAAAATACTCAGTCTTACCAAAGAGATACGGGTATTAACGGCATGTATTTAGGCTTTCCTTTTGTAGTGCTAAATACGCAACCTAATAAAATAAAACCACGTATTGCGCCGCTTTTCTTGTGGCCTGTTTCCATGAATATTTGGGGTGGCACTCAAGGCGCTGTGCAAATTGGGTTTGATACAGAGCGTGCATCGGTACGTTTAAATCCTGCTCTTGCTAATTTTGTCGGTATTCCTGCGGTTAATGAATGGCAAAAAGTGCTCGATAGTTTGATGTCACAGACAGGCTTAAGTGTTAGTGAAATGATGCTCACACTTTCATCTTTATTAAACACATCAGATCATACATTAAGTCCATTACCTTCATTAACTGAGGAAATACCAGAAAACAGTGCTTATATTCATTGTTCTGCAGTGTTATTTCACACCTCTTTTATTGGGCAAATGATAAGTGCTGATTTACAACAAATTGCCAATTTACCTATCAATGGTACTGCCCTTGCTACTATGCTGAAAGTGCATACGCCAGTACAAGCATTAGAAACACAAGATCCACTGAGTGATAACTATTTGTTGTCGTTGGCAGATCCTTCTCAAAATACCATTATTCAAGCTGCAAGAAAGCAGACAGGATTATTGATAGAAGGGCCTCCAGGAACAGGGAAAAGCCAAACAATTGTTAATTTAATTGCTGATGCAATCGGGCGACAAAAAACGGCACTTGTGCTTTGTCAAAAGCCTGCTGCTTTGGATGTGGTGTATAAACGATTAGTTGCTAATGGCTTACAAGATAGAGTATTGATTATTCATCAAAATCCTAAAGGGCGAGAGATTATTTCAGCGATCAGAGAACAACTGGCATTAGAGCGTAAAAGACAACTGATCGCAGATATAAAGCAAGACACGCCTTTTGAGCGTGATAGAAGGCTTAACTTAATTCAATTTTATGAAACAACCTTAGATGCTTACTATAAAGCGTTATATCTAACGGATAAACAATATGATTATTCATATCGAGAAGTGTTATCTGGATTACTCGAATTAGAATCACAGCAAAAGTGGATAACAAATTCGGATGAATTAACCACACTGCTTTCTCAATATAATAAAATAACCTTTGTTCAATTTATCGATAAATTAACGCTCTATGGTTTAGATTGGTATGCAATTAATTATGAACATACACCATTAAATAGCGTTGCTTTATTCTTGCCTGAAAGCACGTTATATCGTCAGTTCAATGAACGTATCACGCTATTTATTGAAGCAGAAAAGCAGCGTGATATAGCATATAGTTCGCCTTATCAACAAATCACAATTGATAAATTAACTGTTCACGAAACGACACTTGAACAGTGTAAACAGCTGTTAAAAAATCGCAATGAACAACAGTGGGATAATTTATCGCGTTGGTTAACGTTATTTTTAAATGAACAAGGTAAGCAAAATAAAGGAGAACAGTTGATTGCTCAATTAGAGCAATTAGAGGCACGTTTACAGCAAATTGATAATGAAGGTTGTGATCCTTTGATTTTTCGCTTACTTGCTCCGTTAGATAATGCAGCATTAGCAACGTTATCAAGAGCTGTGGCTGATAAAATTAAGCCCTCATTTCTGCGTTTTTTAAACCCTTATTATTATAGTAGAAACAGTAAGTTAAAAAGCTTTATTGCACAAAGTGGTAAAGAAGACAGAATTGAACATTATATAACACTGCATAAAACTATCATCACTGAACAACAATGGCGCTTGTTATATCAAGAGTTGCAACCTATTTACCAACAATTAGGAATAGAACAGCAGCTTAATCGACAAAATGCACAGTGGCAGAACACAATAAATACGACTCTCACTGACCTTAAAGCCAGTGGTGATGATATTGCGATATTAGCGTTATACCCTCAGCCTGAACATATTGTTGAGTCGATTCAATCAGCGAAAAAGCAGGGCTTTGAGCAACAATATTTAGAAATTGAAAATGCCATAATTCGCGCTAAAGCACAGCAATCTAGCTTCAATAAATTAGTGGGTTTACAAGAAACCCTTACCGATCACTGCTATCAACTATTTTATGATGCGATCAAAAAAGGCGAATTGCTGACAACCACATTACAGCAATTAGCGTTAAGCTTGCCTTCTTTAAGCCAATTTCAGTTATTTCGAGAAAGAACGACACATTTTTCACCTAATGATTGGCAAGTTTTAGCATTATCACGCCAGTTGATTGATGAAAACTCATCTTCTGATCCTATCAAGCTTTTAAAAGCAACATTGAGTTATCTGTTTTATGTTGCGGTCAAAACTGACATTGAAATAAAAAATCCTGTATTAAAGACGCATGTTGAACAATTGCAGGAATATATTGAGCAACTGGCGGATAGCTATCAGCAATTACAGCAAATTAATCGTGCATTATTAACTGAAAACATTGAATTATCAAAAATTGAAAGTGCGCGTCATTGGGAAAGAATAACACGCTTAGCTGGGCCTAGAGCATTACGGTTACGCGAATTTATTGATGAAGCAACACAAATGGGATTGTTAAGATTACGCCCTATTTGGTTGATGACGCCGGATGTAGCAAGCCAAATATTACCCCTAAAAGCAGGGCTTTTTGATAGTGTTATTTATGATGAAGCCTCGCAAATGCCGATTGAATTTGCATTGCCAACATTATATCGCGGTAAACAAGCTATCGTCAGTGGTGATGAGAAACAGATGCCACCTTCATCTTTCTTCAGCGGTAAATTTAATGGAAATGAAGATGACGAAGATAACGATAACGAGGAAGATGAACAACAAGAGAAAAGCGGTGAACAATGGGACTCCAGTCAAATTTGCCATTGCCCTGATTTGCTTCATCTTGCTCGAACCGTATTGCCTATTCATACTTTAGATATTCATTATCGCTCTGCCTTTCGAGAATTAATTAATTTCTCAAATTATGCTTTTTATGAGAATCGGCTAAATATTCCTGCTCAACACTCAGTAAAAACCATTAGTAAAGTAAAACCACTACATTTTATGGCGATCAATGGTACTTATGTAAATCAAACCAATGAAAAAGAAGCTTTGGCGATCGTCGAACATTTAGCAACATTGTGGCAGACACCCTTCGATAAACGGCCTTCGGTGGGAGTGGTGACGTTTAACCAAAAACAAGCTCAATTAATTAATCAACATATTCGTGATCGCAATGACTATGATGCGGAATTTTTAAAGGCTTATACGGAAGAAAGCGCGCGTTTGGATAACGATGAAGATATGTCGTTTTTTGTGAAAAATGTTGAAAATGTGCAGGGTGATGAACGGGATGTTATTTTGTTTTCGACAACTTTTGGTCGCAATGCACAAGGCACTTTTAGGCGTAATTTTGGAGTATTAGGACAAACAGGGGGAGAGCGTCGTTTAAATGTCGCTATTACCAGAGCGAAAAAACAAGTCGTGATCATGTCATCAATGCCGATTGATGAAATTTCTGACTTATTAAGTACCAATAAACACCCTGAAATTCCGCGTGATTATTTACAAGGCTATCTAACTTACGCGAGTCATTGCCATCAGATTAATAAGCAAGAGGAAAATAAACGCTTATTAGCGCGCTTATGTCGTACTCAAGCTAATGTGATAACGCAAGATCAACTGAACGATCAATTTGTTATTGATGTAACACGCTTTATTCAATCTCAGGGATACCATATTGCACCATCACAACAAGCGGGTATTTTCTCTTTTGACTGTTTAATTGAAGATAAACAGCAAGGGAAATTATTAATGGGAATTGAGTGTGATATGCCACAACATGAGTGGTTATCCCAAGCTTGTGCGCGTGAATTATGGCGAAAAGATATTTTGCGCAAAGTTGTGCCTTATCATTATCGCATTTCGTTGACACAGTGGTTTTACCATCGCCAAGAAGCACAACAACAACTTCTTGAAGCCTTACAACATGCCTCTTTACTGAATGAAAAAGTGAGTGAATGATGAGTTCATCAGTACATTATATTTCTATGAAAGAAACCAATGTTATTCGCTATCACCGACAATTAGCGAATAGTAAAAAACAATTCAAACAATGGCAGGCATTAGTTGAACAACTTATGTATCGAGATGAACGAGTTAACCAAATTGTCTCCGCTTTTGATGCATTGGTTAAAGATAACCCGCAATTGGAAGCGTTAGATGCTCGGGCAGTAGGTCGGCTAACAGATAAATTAAGCCAATTTATCGCCCCGTTACGACAGGATATGAAAAATCTACGCGAACAAGTGCTCGAAGAAAAAGCGCTTGCACGTCATATTCAACAGGGTAAACAAAAATCATCGGCACTGTTAAGACAATTAAAATCACAATTAGCGACTGACAGTGTTTTGATAACTGAAATTGAGCGTAGTGAAAATATGAATGCTGAGGAAATCAGCATATTACTTTTTCGTGTAGCCAGTGAAATTGAAGTGCAGAAAGCGCAATTTAGCCCAGTTCAAACTGAACTATTGGCACAATTAAAAGCGCAATCTGTATATAGCCAACAATTATGGCAAAGTAATGAGCCTCAAAGCCCATTTGCACAACAATGTCATCAAATTGAGTTGATGATTGAAAAATTACGGCTTGTAGGAAATGAAGCCGAGGCCAATCACAATGCAAATCAGTTTATTGAAATGCAAAAGCTTGTTGATAGCCAAAAGCAGCGTTTACTAGCAGATTCAATGATCATGAATATGGCTGAAAGTTTGCGTAATAGCGTAAAGCGTATTGAATTAATGGAAGAACTAGCTCGTTTATGTGCAGAGCTTGAAAGCTTTGATGATGAAGATATGGTGACACTTAGCCGGGATACTGAAGCGGTTGTCTCATTAGCAACAGCTGAACAGCTGGATATGATGATCATCAAGCTGAAACAGACCATTGAAACTCATGAACAACAACTCTCAATGCGACAACAATGTGAAGCGGTATTGGCTGGTTTAAGTGAGTTAGGCTATGTGGTGCATGAAAATGCGGTAAATTCATGGATTGATAATGGGCAAGTTGTTGTGTCTCATGCCAAAATTCCTGATTATGGCTTAGAGTTAGGCGGGAAACAGGCACGTTTTCAAGCGAGAACGGTGGCGTTAACTCATCAACGAGATACGACGCGTGATAAAGATGTTGATGCTATTTGGTGTAGTCAGCATCAGCAATTACAAGCCATTTTGGCAAAGTCCCACACAGAGTTATTGGTTGAAAGAGCATTACCAGCAGGGCAAAATGCAATGAAGGTAATAGAAAGTGAAAGTATGGCTCATCAACATTTGGTCACACAAACGCAAAAACCAAAAACATTTAGTCGTTAAGCAATGAATAATAAAAGCCACTCAGTTTGAACTGAGTGGCTTTCACAGATAAATTTATCAATTAAGCAATAGTGACAGATTTATCCAAATAAACATCTTGTACTGCATTAATCAGGGCAACCCCGTCTTTCATTGATTTTTTGAACGCTTTACGGCCTAAGATCAGACCCATACCGCCAGCACGTTTATTAATAACGGCGGTGCGAACGGCATCTTCAAGATCATTATTACCAGAAGCGCCACCAGAGTTAATTAATCCCGCGCGACCCATATAGCAGTTTGCTAATTGGTAGCGAACTAAATCAATTGGGTTTTCAGTAGTGAGTTTCGTGTAAACACGCTCATCAGTATGACCAAAACCAATTGCTTTAAAGCCACCGTTATTTTCAGCCATTTTTTGTTTAACGATATCAGCACCAATAGTTGCCGCTAAATGGTTTGCCTGACCCGTTAAATCTGCACTTGCATGGTAATCTACGCCATCTTTTTTGAATGCTGGGTTGCGTAAATAGGCCCATAGTACAGTGACCATACCCAATTCATGAGCACGTTCAAAGGCCATTGAAATTTCTTCAATTTGGCGACGGCTTTCTTGTGAACCAAAGTAAATAGTCGCACCCACTGCAACAGCACCCATTTCAAAGGCTTGCTCTACGCTGGCATACAGTGTTTGGTCATATTGCGCTGGGTAGCTTAGGGTTTCATTGTGGTTTAATTTCACAAGAAAAGGAATTTTGTGTGCATAACGACGAGAAACAGAAGCAAGAACACCATAAGTAGAGGCAACACAGTTACAACCTGCTTCAATCGCTAACTCAACAATATTTTTTGGATCAAAATAGAGAGGGTTTGCTGCGAAAGAAGCAGCTGCTGAGTGCTCAACACCTTGGTCAACAGGTAGAATAGACAGATAACCCGTTCCCGCTAAACGCCCGTGATTAAACAGGGTTTGCATTGAACGTAACACGCTATTAGGGCGATTATTATCAATCATGACACGATCAACAAAGTCAGAACCTGGCAGGTAGAGATTTTCGCTCGGGATGGTTTGGCAACGATGGTCTAATAATGATTTTGCATCAGCACCTAACAAACTTACTATATCAGTCATTACATACTCCAGTTCATGATGAGATGAGAGTGATTGTCATTTATCTACATTAAGATAACAAGTCACATTGAGGCGGTAACCGGCAGTGGATCGCTTCAGGTAACACAATAAATTCAAATTTATTCCCTAAAAGGGGTTCTCCATCTAAATTAAACACCATTTCATGAGAAGCACTAATGTTTACCCAGCGACTTTCTCGCTCAATTATCTTGTCATTTTTCTTGCTATCAAACATGCTGCTTAAAATAGAGGGGAGAAGTTCGTGAGCTTCAACAATAGTGATATTGAGTTTATTGTCATTAATTAAGGCTTCAGAGCATAATTTTTGTCCGCCCCCCGCTTGATGGCCATTACCGATAGCTAAAATAAGAGACTCACCTTCCCAATGGAAATTTTCAGCTTCAATAGTGCAATAATCAGCTTTTAAAGAGTCGATACTTAAAAGACCATTAATAAAATAGGCTGCTCCTCCTAATGCTGATTTTAATGCCTCAGGGGTTTCTGTTGTGATTTTGGTTCCAAAGCCGCCTGACGCCATATTAATAAAATAGTGTGTCTTGTTCACTGAAATAACATCAATGGGAACAGCACGACCTTTAACCGCTAAATTAAGCGCATTTTCCATATCACGAGGGATTTGTGCGCTGGTGGCAAAATCATTTGCTGTGCCTAATGGGATAATGCCAAGTGTCGGTAAAGATGAGGGGGAAAGATGAATTAATTCAGAAACAACGCTATTAATCGTTCCGTCACCACCTGCCGCAATCACTGTTTCTGCCTGTATATCTATAGCTTCTTGTACAAAACGACGTATATCACTGGATTCCCAAGTTACTCTTACTTGGAGGTTAAAACCTTCGTTACGTAATTGGTAAACGGCTTTTCTCAATGCACCGTTGTTAGCGCTTTTTCCATTAATGATCAGCAAACTAATTTTACTCATTGATGAGTCCCTTTAATTGAATCACTCTTTTAAAGGTAATGGATATCGAGAAAATTACTATTTTTTTTACAAATGATAACGAAAAAGAGAACGTGTTTACGTAAAGGAGAGTTGATAACGGTGATGAAAAAAGAAAAGGCAAATCCAAGGGAGATTGGATTTGCCAAGGAGGTGGTTCCTAGTCTTACTGTATTCATTCTAGTTCTTTATTTTTCGGAACTGATGATACGGTAAACAAATCATTATTGATGTGATCTGTATTTGAAATTGACCACTTTAAATCAGATTATGACGCTTTACTTCACTTCTACAGCATCAATCTTATGCGGTTGACGTGTTGTTGTACCTTGTAGGTTGCGGATCAACAGTGCGAAATCTAAATCAACATCTTCCGGAACAGACAAATAAACCATATGACCATTACCCGGCGCAACATCCGTTGGTTGCTGTTTTTTGTTAAACAACGATCCTAACGTGAACTGAATATTTCCAGTTGGTGTCATTAATTCTAGGCTATCACCTAAAACAAATTTATTTTTAACATCAACTTCAGCTAAACCGTTTACGCGTTTACCGGTGAATTCACCGACAAATTGTTGGGTGTCAGAGACAGAATAACCATATTCATAAGTTTGGTACGCATCATGGGTATGACGACGTAAGAAACCTTCTGTATAACCGCGGTGTGCTAAACCTTCTAATGTCGTTAGCAACGTTGGATCAAATGGTTTACCTGCAACAGCATCATCAATTGCACGACGATACATTTGCGCTGTACGGGCACAGTAATAGAAGGATTTAGTACGACCTTCAATTTTCAGAGAGTGCACACCCATTTGTGTTAATTGCTCAACGTGTTCAATCGCACGTAAGTCTTTTGAGTTCATGATATAAGTACCGTGCTCATCTTCGAACGCAGTCATATATTCACCAGGACGTTTTGCTTCTTCGATTAAGTAGACTTTATCTGTTGGCGCGCCAACACCTAAAGTAGGCTCAACGTTTTTAACTGGAATTGGCGTGTATTTTTCAACGATATTACCCACATCGTCTTCTTTACCTTCTTCGACTTTATATTCCCAACGGCAAGCGTTAGTACAAGTACCTTGGTTCGGATCACGCTTATTGATATAGCCAGATAGCAGGCAACGGCCTGAGTAAGCCATACATAATGCACCGTGAACGAAAACTTCTAATTCCATGTCAGGAACTTGCTTACGAATTTCAGCAATTTCATCGATAGAGAGTTCACGAGACAGGATCACTCGTGTTAATCCCATTTGACGCCAGAATTTTACGGTTGCCCAGTTAACGGCATTGGCTTGTACTGAAAGGTGAATATCCATTTCAGGGAAAGCTTCACGCACCATCATGATCAAACCCGGATCAGACATAATCAGCGCATCAGGGCCCATATCAATGACGGGTTTTAAGTCACGGATAAAGGTTTTTAATTTAGCATTATGGGGTGCGATATTAACCACAACATAGAAGCGTTTACCTAATTCATGGGCTTCTTGAATACCTTTGGCAAGGTTTTCGTGGTTAAACTCATTATTACGCACACGTAAGCTATAACGTGGCTGACCTGCATAAACGGCGTCTGCGCCATAAGCAAATGCATAGCGCATATTTTTTAATGAGCCAGCAGGAGAGAGTAATTCGGGTGTAAACATGGTTAATTTCCTGGTTCTGATTTCAAGTCAGTCCCCTACACATTGGGTAGGGGTATATCATAAAGGGGGGGATTCTAGCGCTTAAGTGTAGCGAGGTTCAATGTATTCCTGAAAAAATATCATCGAAATCGATAAGCTTGAGTCTCCCAACGATACCCTTGACCATAAATTGAGCGAATAAATTCAATTTGATCGTTAAGTTGCTCAAGTTTACGTCGTAAGTTTTTAATATGGCTATCAATGGTTCTGTCCGTCACAATGCGGTAATCATCATAAAGATGATCCATTAGCTGATCACGAGTTAATATTTTTCCAGGTTGTGTGGCTAATGCTTTGAGTAAGCGGAATTCAGCTGTGGTTAAGTCGAGAATTTTATTGTTATATTGGATTTGATAAGCCTGTTCATCAATGACAACTAACTTATCGCTTTGAACAATATCTTGTGGTCGATAAAAACGGCGTAATAAGGTTTTGACTCTGGCGACCACTTCTCTTGGGCTATAGGGTTTACAAATATAATCATCAGCACCAATCTCAAGCCCAAGCAATCTATCTACTTCCTCTGTTTTGGCGGTGACCATAATGATGGGAATATCGGAAAAATGACGTAACTCTTTGCAGATAGTAATGCCGTCTTTAACGGGTAACATCAGATCTAATAATATTAAATCGTAATGTTGCTGTTTTACACAATGGCTCACTTCGGCGCCATCTGCTAACCAATGAGTTTGATAACCTGATGCTTGAAGGTAATCAATAAGTAATTGGGCAAGTTTAGGTTCGTCTTCAACAATCAGGATTGAATAGGGTGATTCAGATGCTGTCATTTATTGGCTCAATAGTTATAGGCTTAGAGATCATCAGAATATGCGGGTAATTCTATAAGAATTTTCATGCCACCTAAAGATGAAGGCATAGCACTTATTTTACCATTATGAGCTTCAACGATATTTTCGCAAATCGCAAGACCTAATCCAGAACCTCCACTGGCACGATTTCGTGA
Organism: Proteus genomosp. 4 str. ATCC 51469; assembly: GCF_003144375.1. NCBI lineage: Bacteria > Pseudomonadati > Pseudomonadota > Gammaproteobacteria > Enterobacterales > Morganellaceae > Proteus > Proteus genomosp. 4. The sequence goes on along the minus strand of NZ_PENV01000002.1, from coordinate 264,050 downwards.
GCTTTCTGCACGATAAAAGCGTTGGAAAACGGCTTGATACTGTGATTTATCTAATCCAGGTGCGCTATCTTCTAAGGCTATTAATACGCAGTTGTTCTCTTTTTTTGTCTTGATATGTAATTGCCCACCAGCATAGGTATAGCGCACACTATTTTCCAATAGATTATGAAAAAGCTGAATAAGTCGGTCAGGATCGGCTTGTACAATTAATGGAGAGACATCATCTAATTCAGTGTATAAGGCAATATCTTTGGTGTGATATGTATGACGATAAGAAGCAACAGCTAATAAAATCACCTCATTAATATCAATAAAATCTTTACGATAAGTGAGTGAGCCTCTATCGGATAATGAAAGTTGGTGGAGATCATTCACCAGTTTTGTCAGGTTTGTTACTTCGAATAACAGAGAGTTTAATGTCTCTGGCGTGGGCTTTCTTACGCCATCTTGTAACGCTTCTAATTCCCCTTTTAAAATAGCGAGGGGGGTACGTAACTCATGTGAAATATCAGCCATATAATCACGACGAATTTGCTCATTTTTCTCTAGTGTGCTGGCGAGTTGGTTAAAATCTGTGGCGAGTTGGCTGATTTCATCTTTACTACTGGGTGTGACGCGAACAGCAAAATCACCCGCGGCTAACTTATGTGTGGCTTCGACCAGTCGTTTAACGGGGCGTATCATATTGCGAGAAAGGATCAATGTAATAAGTAAAGCTAAAAGAACCGTTAAACCTGCAATTATCCAACTGGTACGCAGTTGTTGTTTGTCAAAACTGATATCCGCTTCACTACTGATCTTATCTGCGGCACTGACAATCACCCAACCCACAATTTCATCATGAGAAGTAATTGGTTTTTTGAATGTTTCTTCGGGAAACTGATTATCATGACCAAATAAGCGCTTCATGTTTTTATCAACAATCCAAAACTGTGTGCGCCAGCCTTTTGGTGGTGGGCCTTCACTGCTTTGGCTTATTTGGTCAATACTGCGTAATATTTGATAAAGAGAACGATCATCTCTATTAAGAAAACGCCAGTCGCCAGTTAAAGCATATTGATCTGTTAAGGCTTCAGCTAAAAGAGTTGCACGCTGTTCACTGTTTTTCTTGATATAGCCAATAAACCCTTGTTGAAAGCTACCTCGAATACCAATATGCATTGCAAGAACCACAACCATACAGGTAGCGAAAATGACCAAGAACAGCTTGCTTCTCAGTTTCATGCTTTAGCCTCTTTCTTGCTGAAACGTCGTTGTTGCCAACGTTCACGCAATCCATCAAAAAATAGATAAATAACTGGGGTTGTATAAAGGGTTAAGAGTTGGCTCATTAATAACCCGCCTACGATTGTTATCCCTAAAGGTTGTCTTAATTCTGCACCATCTCCACTTCCTAACATTAATGGCAATGCGCCAAATAATGCAGCAAGGGTTGTCATAATAATTGGGCGAAAACGTAATAAGCTGGCCTGAATAATGGCTTCTTTGGCTGACAATTTACCCTCGCGTTGTGCGGTGATCGCAAAATCCACCATAATAATGGCGTTTTTCTTCACAATACCAATCAGCAACATAATGCCAATAAGCGCAATTAAGCTAAAAGGTGTATCAAAAAGCTGTAACGCTAATAACGCACCGACACCCGCGGAAGGAAGGGTGGATAAAATAGTAAGTGGATGAATATAGCTTTCATACAGTACACCTAATACCAAGTACACAGTCACAATAGCTGCTAAGATCAGAATAAGCTGTGACTTAATAGTTTCTTGGAAGATCTGTGCAGTACCTGCAAAGGTGCCCCTTACGGTATTGGGCACGCCCAACTCGGTCATTGTGCGTTCAATAGAATCAATTGCATCGGCCAATGTATAGCCTTCAGGAATATTAAAAGCAATAGTTGAGGCTGCAGATAGTCCTTGGTGATTTACACTTAACGGCGCATTAGCAGGATACCAACTTGCAAATGCCGATAATGGAATACGCTCGCCTTGGTTATTTACCACATACATTTTATCTAACGCAGAAACGTCTTGTGTATACTGTTCAGACACTTCCATGACAACTTTATACTGATTTAATGGAGCATAGATAGTGGAGATCTGACGTTGACCAAAGGCATTATTAAGCAAGTTGTTTGCATCACTGACATTAATACCTAATTGCGACATGGTATCGCGATCGTACGTCAGTGCCATTTCAGCACCTTTATCTTCTTTATCTGAGTTAACATCCACAAGCTGAGGTAAGTCGCCTAACGCTTTACGTACGATGGGTTCCCATTTACGCAATTCGCTTAAATCATCAGCGAGTAAGGTAAATTGATAACTGGCATTGGCCTGACGCCCACCCGCTCTAACATCTTGCACAGGCATTAAAAAGAGGTTAGCGCCAGGTTCATCAGCAAGTTTGGCACGTAAACGATTGATCACTTGATTGGCACTATCAGTACGCTCTGACAGTGGATTGAGGGAAATAAACATAAACCCACTGTTAATACGACCGCCTCCCGTAAAACCGGTTACGCTATCCACGTCTTTATCTGCATTTATTTCTTGCATAAAACGGGTCATTTTTTCTTTCATTGATTGGAATGAAATACTTTGGTCAGCACGGACAAATCCCATTAAACGACCAGTATCTTGATCAGGGAAAAACGTCTTAGGTGCGCTGATGTATAAATAAGCATTTAAACCTAATGTGGCAAGAAAAATAGCCATAACCCAGCGTCGATGGCGCAATGCCACTTGTAATGTGACGCTGTAACCTTGTTGAGCGCGGAAAAGTAACTTACCAAAACCCCGTAAATGCGATTGCGCTTTAGGTTTCATTCCTTTAAGTAAATGCGCACACATCATGGGTGTTAGCGTTAGAGAAACAAATAGCGAGATAGCAATAGCGGTTGTTAAGGTAATGGCAAATTCTTTAAATAATCGCCCAACAAGACCATCCATTAACAGTAATGGAATAAAAACGGCAACAAGAGAAATACTCATCGAAAGGACAGTAAAACCGACTTCGCCAACCCCTTTTAAGGCGGCTTCTTTAGGTTTTAAACCATTCTCAATGTGGCGGGAGATATTTTCGAGTACCACAATGGCATCATCAACCACAAAACCAGTAGCAACGGTTAATGCCATCAATGAAAGATTATTTAAACTAAAGCCACAAAGATACATGGCTGAAAAAGTACCAATTAATGAAACGGGTACAGCAACTGCAGGGATCAGCGTGGCACGGCCTGAACGTAAAAATAAAAATACGACTAGGATCACTAGCGCTACAGCAATAGCTAACGCACGTTCGACTTCTGATAATGATGCGCGGATAGTGGGAGTTCTATCTTGGGCAACTTTTAAATCGACACTGGCTGGGATAAGTTCACGTAATTCAGGCAGTTCATCACGAATGCGGTTAACCGTTTCAATAATATTAGCGCCTGCTTCACGACGAATAACCAGCAAAATAGCTGGTTCACCGCCACTCATTCCTGCTGCGCGTGAGTTTTGTACCGAATCAGTGACTTGCGCCACATCGCCTAAACGGACAACAGCCTCTTGATTGTAATGCACGATGATTGGGCGATATTCAGCCGCTTTGCTTAGCTCGTCATTGGTTTGAATTTGCCAACGATTTTCATCATTATTGACAAAGCCTTGAGGCCGTCGCACATTCGCTTGGTTAATTGCTTTTCTAACATCATCAAGGCTAACATTTTGGTTAAATAACGCATCAGGATTGAGAGCAACACGTATCGCAGGTAATGATCCTCCACCAACCGAAACCTCACTCACACCTTCAATTTGTGAGATTTTTTGTGCTAGCCGTGTTGAGGCGAGATCGTAAAGTTCCCCTGTATTTTGTGTATCAGAGGTCAACGTTAAGATCATAATCGGTGCATCAGAAGGATTCGATTTATAATAACGTGGACGACTTGGCATTCCTGAAGGTAATAAGCTTTGTGAAGCATTTAGCGCCGCTTGTACATCTCGCGCTGCTGTATTGATATCTTTATTTAAATCGAATACCAAAGTAATGCTGGTACTGCCAAGCGAGCTACTAGAGGTCATCTCATCAATACCCGCAATTCGCCCTAAAGAGCGTTCAAGCGGTGTTGCTACAGAAGATGCCATTGTTTCTGGTGATGCCCCCGGTAAGGAGGCACTGATATTAATCACGGGATAATCTACCTGAGGCAAAGGAGCCACAGGCAGTAACATAAAGCCTAATACACCACAAAGAGAAATCGCTAAACTAAGTAATGTGGTTGCTACGGGTCGTTGAATAAAGAGGGCGAAGAACTTCATGATACAGCCCCGTCATTATTCTCAATATGTTTATTGCGGTTTACATAGAGTGATAATTTATCAAATAGTAGATAAATTACTGGTGTAGTAAACAGAGTTAATATCTGGCTCATAATTAAGCCACCAACCATACAAACCCCTAATGGCTGACGTAATTCTGCACCCACACCGGTGCTTAGCATTAAAGGTAAAGCCCCGAGAAGTGCGGCCATTGTTGTCATTAATATTGGACGAAAACGTAATAAACACGCTTGATAAATAGCCTCGTAAGGGGTTAAACCTTGCTCTCGTTCGGCGGCAAGGGCAAAGTCTATCATCATGATCGCGTTTTTCTTTACGATCCCGATAAGCAAAATGATCCCAATAATCGCAATAATATCAAGTTCATTACCCGCGGCCATTAATGCAAGTAATGCACCGACACCTGCCGTAGGTAGCGTAGATAAAATAGTAATAGGGTGAATGAAGCTCTCATATAACACACCGAGTACGATATACATTGCCACAATAGCCGCGATAATCAGCCATAATGTGCTAGAAAGCGCACTTTCAAATGCCAACGTCGCACCTTGGAATTGTGTGGTGATATCTTTAGGCATAGAAATCTGCTCTTCAGCCAATTTTACTGCTTTTACTGCTTCTTCAAGCGACGATTGTTCAGCGACATTAAATGAGAATGTTGCTGAAGGGAATTGTTCTTGATGATTAATCGAAAGTGGCGCTAGGCGTTGTTCTACGGATGCAATAGATAATAAAGGTACCATAGCACCATCTTTGCCAGTTAAATGTACGGCTGAGAGCGCCTGTAAACCATCACCACTGCGAATATCTTGTTCCAATACAACGCGATACTGATTTGCTTGAGTGTAGATAGTTGAAATTAAACGCTGACCAAAAGCATTATAAAGTGCGTTATCAATCTCACTCATTGTAATACCTAAGCGACTTGCAGAATCTCTGTCTACTTTGATATACGCCATCATACCGCCGTCTTGCCAATCACTGCTAATGTCGGTTAGTTCTGGACTATTTTTTAATGATTGAGAAAGCTTTGGTACCCAATGTGCCAATTCATCTAATGATGTTGCTTGCAACGTAAATTGATATTGAGTACGAGATACTTGCGTATCAATTGTTAGATCTTGAGTTGGTTGCAAATAGAGCGTTATGCCTGAAATAGAGGCTATGCGTTCTTGTAGACGAGGAATTATTGTATCAATACGCGAGTCGCGTTGATCGAGGGGTTTTAATGTGATTTGTAATCGGCCCGTATTGAGAGTTGCATTACTGCCATCAATGCCGACAAAACTGGCAATATTATCAACTGCAGGATCATCAATCAGTTTATCAACCACTTGTTGCTGTTTTTCAACCATTGATTGATAAGAAATAGATTGTGAGGTTTCAATGGTACCCTGCAATAATCCATTATCTTGTAATGGGAAAAAACCTTTAGGAATAAACATATACAGCAAAACAGTTAACACCAAAGTGCTGAGTGCAACACCAAGCGTTATCCATTGATGGTTTAATACACGTTTTAGCCAAACGGCATACACGGCAATCATCTTTTCAAAAAAGTGTTCACATGCTATTTCAAAACGATTGTGTTTGATTTCATTTTCAGGTTTTAGCAATCGCGCGCACATCATTGGCGTTAATGTTAGCGAAACCACCGCAGATATTAGAATGGCGACTGCAAGGGTGATTGCAAACTCTCTAAATAAGCGACCAACAATATCCCCCATAAATAATAGAGGGATCAGTACAGCAATAAGAGAGAAAGTAAGCGAAATAATGGTAAAACCAATCTCACCAGCCCCTTTTAGCGCTGCAGCTAATGGTTTGTCACCACGCTCAAGGTAGCGGGAGATATTTTCAATCACAACAATCGCGTCATCGACAACAAAGCCTGTAGCAATCGTTAATGCCATTAAAGTGAGATTATTGACAGAAAAACCGCAGAAATACATCACTGCGAATGTACCAACTAATGAAAGTGGTACGGCAATGCTTGGAATTAAGGTTGCGACACCATTACGTAAAAAGAGATAAATTACCATCACCACAAGGGCGATAGCTAAACCAAGCTCAAATTGCACATCTTTAACTGACGCGCGGATCGTTGTGGTTCTATCAGTTAAGATCTCAACATTCACTGATTTAGGTAAATTAGAGACTAAATCTGGTAATAAATTACGAATATTATCAGTGGTATCAATAACGTTAACGCCGGGTTGACGTTGAACATTTATAATAATCGCCTGTTCATTGTTGGCCCATGCACCTAACTGATTATTTTCAGGTGCTTGTTCGATAGTTGCGATATCAGATAAACGAATAGGCGCATCATTTTTATAGGCAACGATAAGTTGGCGATAATCTTCTAATGATTTCATTTGGTCATTAGCCGATAAGGTTACAGAGCGAGTAGGGCCATCAAGGCTTCCTTTCGCTGAGTTAACGTTCGCATTATTGATTGCTACACGAATTTTTTCGCTATCTAAACCGTAAGACGCCGCAGCTTGTGCATTGAGTTTGACTCTAACTGCGGGGCGCTGGCCACCAGCTAATGCGACTAAACCAACACCATTAACTTGTGAAATTTTTTGCGAAATACGGGTTTCAACCATATCTTGCAACTGTGTCATCGGTAATGTTGAGCTAGTTACCGCTAAAGTTAAAATTGGTGGATCAGCTGGGTTTACTTTGCTGTAAATCGGTGGGTAAGGCAAATCAGAGGGGAGTAGATTTGTCGCTGCATTTATCGCAGCCTGTACCTCTTGCTCTGCAACATCTAATGGTAAGGTTAATTGGAACATCAGTGTGATCACCGATGCACCACCAGAACTTTGTGATGACATCTGTTTTAACCCAGACATCTGCCCAAATTGGCGTTCAAGTGGTGCAGTGACAGCTGATGTCATTACATCAGGGCTTGCTCCAGGATAGAGAGTAACAACCTGAATAGTTGGATAATCAACTTCAGGTAAGGCAGACACAGGCAACATACGATAGCCGACAATCCCTGCTAATAGTATGGCGACCATAAAAAGGGTTGTTGCAACAGGGCGCAGAATAAATAGGCGAGATGGTCCTCCACCTGTACCGTGTGTTTTTTCGGTCATTACGCTTTCTCCGCAACTACACGGTTATTTTCTTTAGTCTTTGGTACAGAAGGTGTCACGATTTCGACTTTTGCACCTTGTGTTAATCTATCCACACCATCCGTTACAACACGCTGATCTGCTGATAAACCAGACGCTATCACAACTTTCTCTGCATTTTGTAAGGCAACTTCCACGCGTAATTTGCTAACTTTATTTTCGTTATCCACAACCCAAACAAAGTGACCTTCATTACCCATTTGCAGAGCAGCATTCGGAATAACAACTGCTTTTTCTAATGTGGTGACATAAAGGCGGACATTGACGAATTGATTAGGAAATAATGTTGTCTCTTGTTGCGGGAAGCGTGCTTTTAACTTAATGGTGCCAGTTGTAGCATCAATTTGGTTATCAACACTAAATAATTTTCCTTGAGCTAATTCAAATTGATTATTTCTGTCTAATGCAGTGACAGGCAAATCAGTATTGTTTTTACGTGCTTGAATGACTTTTGCTAAATCTTGTTCTGGCAATGTAAAAAGCACATCAACAGGGTCCATTTGATTAATAACCACAATCGGTGTTGATGAACCACCTGAAATATAGTTACCCACATCAACTTGTTTTAATCCCACACGACCTGAAATCGGTGCTGTAATTTTACTGTAAGTTAATTGCAGTTGCGCATTACTGATCGTAGCCTCATCAATACGGATACTAGCTTCTGACTGTTTCACTAAGGCTTGCTGATTATCCAACTCTTGTTGTGAGACTAAATTAGTTTTTGCCAACTTCTGATAACGTGCTAAATCAAGACGTGCGTTAGCTAATGTGGCTTGATCTTTTGCAAGTTGTCCTTTGGCTTGGGCTAATTGCACTTCAAATGGACGAGAGTCAATTTCTGCTAATAAATCACCTTGTTGAACGTGTTGCCCTTCCGTGAAATGTAAAGCCATTAATTGACCTTCAACTCGGCTTGTCACCGTGACGCTATTGGTTGCTTTCACGGTACCTAAAGCCGATAAAAATTGAGGCACATCTTCTTGCATTGATGTTGCGACCTGAACGGGCGGCATAGGAGGGCGACGAGATCCAGTTGTGCTTCGGCTTTGTGAGCTTGTTGCTTGAGTTCCTTTATTTTCAGCTGTAGCTGTTTTTGCTGCATTAAATTGCCAATAGGCGTAAGCACCTGCGACTACGACGATTAAAGCGATAATAAGAGAAATTCTTTTTTTAGCATTTTTATTTTTATTCATTACTTTTGTGATCCCACTGGCAACTAGCTAATCAGAAATACTGAAATGAAATTTTGGAATAGTGACATTCTACCTGTTTCTACACAGTTAAAAATGGAGGAAATATGGAAATTAAGTCAAGGAATGTGTTTTGTTGGCGTTATTTTAAGCAGTTAAAATGTAATGATACTGGCATTATTTTATCGTTGTTATTCAATAAGCCATTATTTATTAAAAAACAGACAAACAACAGAGTGGCTTAATTGTTTATATAGGGATAATTAAGTAGAAAATAATTTATTGATAATCAGTAAGTTATTTTGCTTGATGATTTTTTAATCGCATAACTATTTTGTACAAATGCCTGTAACTATGATAAAACGCAATAGTTAGTTATAATTCTTAGATAATTATGCTTTCCAGTGATAGAATGCCAACCTTGTTTTTCTCTGTGTTTGAACTCTTTTCAAAGAATAACAATCCAGTATGAAATTCACCGAGCTTTAACTCTGTCTTAAAATAATCATTTTTGTAAAAATTAGCCTAAATATAAAGGCGTAATAAAATAATTAGAGGTTTTTAGTGTCAACTGCAAACACACCTGACGATGGACAAAAACCGAGCCTGAATGCATTTAAACAGCCTCGCGCATTTTATCTCATCTTCTCAATCGAATTATGGGAACGTTTTGGCTATTACGGTCTGCAAGGGATCATGGCCGTTTATCTGGTTAAAATGCTGGGCATGGGTGAGGCAGAAGCAATCACCGTTTTTGCTGCATTTACCGCATTGGTTTATGGTTTTGTTGCTATCGGTGGATGGCTGGGTGATAAAGTCCTTGGTACAAAAAGGGTTATAATCCTCGGTGCTATAGTTCTGGCAATTGGTTATGCAATGGTGGCTTTCTCAGATCACGATAAAGATGTGATTTATTGGGGGCTTGCAACCATTGCTGTAGGTAATGGTTTATTTAAAGCAAATCCATCCTCATTACTTGCAACCTGTTATGAGAAAAACGATCCGCAATTAGACGGTGCATTTACGATGTACTATATGTCTATCAACGTAGGCTCGTTCTTATCTATGTTAGCAACACCATGGTTAGCAGCTAATTATGGTTGGGATGTAGCATTTGCCTTAAGTGTTGTAGGTATGCTGATCACCTTAGCAAACTTTATGGTTTGTCGGGGGTGGATCAAAGATAAAGGCTCTAAACCTGATTTTGAACCGCTTAATTATTCAAAATTGTTATTAACGCTGGTGGGTATCGTTGCTTTAACGGCAGTATCGACTTGGTTATTACATAATAATGAAGTGGCAAGTTGGTCTTTAGCTGTGATCTCATTAGGTATCATCCTAATTTTTGCGCGTGAAACCTTTATGATGAAAGGGGCTGCTCGCCGTAAGATGATTGTTGCATTTTTACTGATGGTTGAAGCCGTGGTCTTCTTTGTTCTTTACGATCAAATGCCAACATCTTTAAACTTCTTCGCGATCCATAATGTTGAACATTCTCTATTAGGTTTCAGTGTTCAACCAGAACAGTTCCAATCACTTAATCCATTCTGGATCATGCTAGCGAGTCCATTACTAGCTGCAGTGTATAACTTTATGGGCGATAAATTACCAATGCCTTATAAGTTCACTGTTGGAATGTTCTTAAGTGCGACTGCATTCTTAGTGTTACCACTGGGTGCAAGCATGGCAAATGAAGCTGGTATTGTCTCTTCATGGTGGTTAGTAGCAAGCTATGGTTTCCAAAGTATTGGTGAGTTAATGATTTCTGGGCTTGGCCTTGCAATGGTTGCTCAACTTGTACCACAGCGTTTAATGGGCTTTATCATGGGGGCTTGGTTCTTAACTTCGGCGGCCGCTGCAATTATTGCAGGTAAAGTTGCAAGTTTAATGGCGGTACCAGAAGATGTTCAAAGCGCACATGCCTCATTAGAAATCTATAGCAGTGTCTTCCTACAAATCGGTATTGTGACAGGTGTTATTGCAATCTTAATGCTTTTAACTGCACCAATGCTGAGTAAAATGACACAATAATTTGTAGCATTAAAAAACGAAAGCTGAAGAAAATAGAGGATGCCAAAAGGCATCCTTTTTTGTATTTGTTACCATAAAATGTAGCACAAAAAAATACCGCCCATATTAAGGGCGGTATTGTGCAAGGGGATATTAATAGAGCATATTTATACATTGATAAAGACTTAACCAACTACTTTATCAATTTGTAATGCAACGTCTTTTTCACGAGTAGTTGGTTTTACCGCAGTCCAACCTTTATAAGCTAAAGGTAAGAATGCGACAGCAATTGCTAAGAATGAGACTCCAGCGACATAATAGGCACCCGCCATTGCTGTCTTTTCTAACCATGCACCAGTTAACATTGGGGTTAATCCACCAAACACGGCATAAGCCATATTGTAAGCAAAAGACAACCCTGAAAAACGAATTGATGGTGGAAATGCTCTTGTACTAACAATTGGTGTTGTAGCAATCGCACCAACAAAAAAGCCCATCAATCCATAATTAAATGCTAACTGAAAACCTGACATTGCTGTATCTAAACTGCCATAGAAATGGAATGCAGTAACAATCAAACCACCCCATGATAATGTCATTGAAACTCGTGTTCCTAATTTGTCGCCAATCCAGCCCCAGAAGATACAACCTAAAGTTAAGGTTAATGTTGCAACACAGTTCGCTTCCAATGAGGTGGTTCTATCAATTTTGTAAATCCCTTCAACAATTACACTAGGTGTCATCAATATGGTGACAACAATGGCTGTTGATAAAGACCAAGTTAATACAGCTGTAATTAAACACGCTTGTTTATGGTTTTTAATGACTGAAATTACAGGCATTTCTTGTGCTAAGGCTTTTTTTGCGGCCATCTCTTTAAAGATAGGAGTTTCTTGCAAGAAACGACGTAAGTAAACAGAGATTAAGCCAAATATCCCACCTAAAATAAAGGGAATACGCCAAGCAAAATCATTAACTTCCTGAGCGCTATAACTACGCTGAACGATAATTGCAACGATCGAACCTAATAAAATACCGCCCGTAATACCTGATGTTAATGTTCCAACACCCAAGCCATAACGTTGTTTTGGCGTATGTTCTGCAATAAAGACCCAAGCACCAGGCATTTCACCACCAATAGCAGCACCTTGCATGATACGCATCAATAACAGCAATAATGGGGCCGCGACGCCAATGCTGGCATAAGTGGGTAATAAACCAATAATTAATGTTGGAACGGCCATTAAAAAGATACTTAAAGTAAACATACGTTTACGGCCAATAATATCGCCGTAGTGTGCCATAATGATGCCACCCAAAGGACGAGCAAGATAACCGGCTGCAAAAATACCTAATGTCTGCATCTGTGCAATAAAGGCGTTATCACCAGGAAAGAACAAGTGGCTCAATGTTTTCGTAAAGAACACGAAGATCACGAAATCATAGAACTCCAAAGTTCCTCCTAGTGAGGATAAACCCAACGTTTTATAGTCGTTGCGATTTAATGGTCTTGCCGTAGGTTGACTCAACGGCTGAGTGGAGTGTGATTGTGATGTCATAATAACAACCTATAATAATCATCGTGATAAAATTAATAACTAATAAAGTCACAAATATATTCTTTTAGGATCAGCAAATAAAATAGGGTGGAAATAAATAACAGTAGGTGGTTATTTATAGGCTATTTACGTGAGAAAGAATAATGTTGTGGTGATGGTTTAAGTTATAACAGGAAGCTCTTAATGATGTAAATAGGTTAAAATAAAACAATCAAATAGACTTCAAAAATACCAATATATGGAGTTAGCGTCTTGTTTGTTTTGTTTTTTAAGTGTTTTATATTAATAAATTGAAATTATTATATATAATGTAAAAATATTACGCATTATTGTTTTTGGGATGAATTTTAATATCTCTAAATAAAAACGAGGTGATGTTGAATATATTTATTATGCTTTAAATAAACAATTAAATAATAAAAGTGCTATGAATTTAATTTATTATTTTTTGTAAAAAAAGTTATTATTAGATAATTAAGAAAGTTATTCGTATTAATAGTGAAAGATATGATCTGATAGGAAATAGATCCTTAGCATATTCTACTATATGTTAAATTTGATTTTTATGGTTTTATATTTCAATAAATTTATTTTTTATAAAATTCAATGCCACTTAAATTTATAATCATAATCATATTTTTGTGTTTTTATGCATAATGTGATTTTTTAGAACAATCTCTCAAATGAAAAATAAAAACAAAAAGAAGCATCAAAAAAGTTATTTTTGATTATAATTACAACAGTAAGTCAATTGATATGTCGGAGGATTTATGGTCTCTATCTCAATGAGTGCTATTCTCTTAGCGGCAATTGTTCTGTTTGCCTCACTTTCTATCGTTGCATTAGGTGGTGGTTTGGTATTAAAAACCATGCTTAATAACACCAATCAAAATGACGGCTATTTACTAAGTGCCTCTGTTAAAAAGACTTTTATTACTTCATTGATTATCGCATTGTTGCTTGTCTATTATTACCTTTCAACAACGGCTTAATTTGTTGCTATCTATTCGCCAGTGCTATCACATAAAGTGATAGCACTGAATTAGAGTTTATTATTTTGCACCTACGGCCCTTTCAAACCAATTAAGTTGCCAAAAGGATCTACCACTTGGCACATATAAAACCCATTATCTATTGCCATAGGGCCTCGGTAGAGAGTCGCGCCTTCTTTTTGAAAATGTATTAGAGCTAGGTGAAAATCGTCAACCTGCCAATACAGAACAGTGCTTTTTTACCTGTACCTACTTTGCTATCGGCTTGAACAACTTCAATAGTGAAATCGCCAACATGCAATAAAGTAAAATCAAAATCAGGTAAGTATTCAGCGATGGCTGATGGAAAAGCGCGTTGATACCACGTTAGACCTTTAGAAACATCAGGTACATGGATAAGAACAGCACTCGGTTTGATATTCATAATATTGAGAGTTCAAGAGAGAAGAATGGCAAGTTTATATGATGAAAGAAGCAAAAACGCCACTGTATTTTATTAGCAGTGGCGTTAGTGTTATTGAGGCTTTTCTTAGACTAAGAAGATAGTTGCTAAACCTAAGAAGATAAAGAAACCACCTGTATCTGTAATTGCGGTTATCATAACGCTTGAACCAATTGCAGGATCTTTACCTAATTTAATCATGGTCATTGGGATCAATACACCCATCATGGCAGCCATTAAGAGGTTTAATACCATCGCCATGGTCATTACCGCACCCATAGCAAGGTCGCCATAGAGGAGGAAAGTGACAATTCCCATTATCCCTCCCCAAACAATACCGTTAATAAGGGCGACACCAAGCTCTCTTAAAATTAAGAATGAGAAGCTTCCGGTTTGAATTTGGTGCAGTGCTAAGGCACGTACAATCATTGTAATAGTTTGATTACCCGTGTTACCCCCAATACCTGCAACAATAGGCATTAGTGTGGCAAGCGCAACTAATTGTGAAATAGTATCTTCAAAGACACCGATAACACGAGAGGCAACGAAAGCGGTACATAAGTTGATAGCAAGCCAAGTCCAACGTGTTTTAACGGCTTGTCCAACAGGAGCGAAAACGTCCTCTTCTGGGCTCAACCCCCCCATACGACGAATATTGGTATCGCTCTCTTCATGCATGTTATCAACGATATCTTCAACAGTTAATCGCCCCATAAGAAGACCATTGCTATCAACCACGGCGGCTGAAATTAAGTCATAACGTTCGAACGCACCCGCCGCATCTTCGCCTTTTTCTTCTGGCATAAAGCTCACGGTATCTGTTTTCATTACATCTGATACAAGTTTGTCAGGAGATTGCGTTAAAACAGTGGTTAATGGAAGTTCGCCCAACAGATGATTTTTATTATCGATAACAAAAATTTTATCCGTTGCTTCAGGAATAGAGCCTCGTTGGCGTAAATAGCGCTGTACCGTTTTTAACGTGACATTGCCTCGCACAGTGACGAACTCAAAGTCCATCATTTGACCAACGCTGTCTTTTGGATATTGCAGGACTTCTCTTATCCTATTACGCAGGCTTGGTTCTAAATAGGTAAGAAGGCGACGCATTGTATCGCGAGGTAAGTGCTCTGCAATGTACGCTTGCTCATCCACATGTAATGTGGCGACCGATCGTAATAACTCACGGTCGGTCATATCTTTAATCAAGCTGTCCCAAACGGCGACAGACGCTTCGACTAAAACAGCACCACGTTCATTATTATCAACCAAATGCCACAATGCGAGACGCTCGTCATAGGGAAGGGCTTCAAGAATATCTGCAATATCTGCCGCGTGTAGATCTTGTAGTAATTCTCGAACAGTGGTGATTTTTTCATGAAGTTCGTGGTGGCTCAGCCTATCATTTTCACTTGCTTCCCCTAAAACGGTTTCAACAAATTGATCATCTTCAAGAAAGATACTCAAAATTTGCTGACGCAGGAGTGCCACTTTTTGTGAATACGGATTGATGGCAGCCGCAGTATCATTGTTGATAGCTGTTTGAGACATGTTATTCCTTTTTAATTCTTACGAGGGAGATAACCATTAACACTAATTATTCCATTTTAGGATGATTATCGGTCTTCTCCGTATAAAAAATATGAATCTTGAACAATATTGCGTTGGTGATGTTCATATTATGGTCACAAATCAAACCTATGTTGTTATGTGATAGTTGTTGTATGATAGATGCAACAAAAGACGCATTGACTAGCGTCTTTTTCTGTATAATATCATATTGTTAAGCAGATTCCTCTTTTATATCCAGTTTCCAGCCCGGAACTGACTGCCAATGCTCTTGTTCTTTTTCTAAATCCAATTCCATCAATGTGTTATCGGAAAGATATTTTTTAGGAAAATAAAGAGTCCAATGATTTTCATCAGTAACTAAACGCAAAGATGCTGGTTTTGTCGTCGATTGTCGCTGATTATTAAGTAAAGTTGCTAATCTCAGTATTTGTACGAGTGGGAAATATTGTTTCTTTTTATAAAGATTAAATTTCGGCAATTCATCTAGCTTAATCCCTTTTCTGTGATAGCGAACTAAGGTTGTTAATAATAGCTGTTGTTCTTGGTTAAAACCTGGCAAATCTGTATTTGAAAGAATATAAGCAGAATGGCGGTGCAATCCACTTAAATTAATGCTTAATCCGACCTCATGTAACATGACAGCCCAAACTAAAATGGCTTCTAGATCAGGGCGAACAAGTTTAGGATTTTGTTGCGCCCATTGTTCGTAAAGGGACTGCATGGTTTCAAGTACACGTTTTGCTTGCTCTCTATCAATATTATAGTGCTCGGCAAGGCTTTTTGCTGTACGTTGGCGAATATCTTGATGGCGAAATCTGCCTTCCATTTCATAAAGCACACCTTCACGTAAAGCACCATCAGATAGGTGTAGTGCTTTTAATCCTAAAGAATCAAAAATACCGCATAAAATAGCCAAACCTGGAACAAAAACATGCTTACGCTCATCGGATAATCCCGGTAATGAGATGTCTTTAAATTTCTTAAAGCGCAACACTTGTTTTGTTAACATAAGTAGACGTTCGGGGGTGATAACACCGTCTTTTTCGCCAAACTCAACTAAGATCTCATGAGCCGCTTTAATGGTGCCCGATGCGCCTAAAGCAACATCCCATCCCGTCATTTTATATTGCCATGCAATTTTTTCCATTTTACGTGCTGCTTTTTCTCGTGCTTTACGAAAAGCAGATTCACTAATTTTTTGCTCAGGAAAAAATTGACGACTAAAACTGACACAACCCATGCGCTGGCTTTCAATTAAGATCGGCTCAAAGTTTTCACCAATAACCAATTCTGTTGAGCCACCACCAATATCAATAACGAGTTTTCGGCCTTTTTCTGATTGTGTATGTTCAACGCCCATAAAGATAAGTCGGGCTTCTTCATGTCCAGAAATAATTTCGATAGGATAAGGGATAACTTCTTTTGCCCGTTGGAGAAAGACTTTAGCGTTAGTCGCAACACGCAATGTATGTGTGCCAACGACAGTAACATTTTCGGCAGGAAAGCCCTGTAACCTTTCAGCAAAAAGAGAAAGGGCGGAAAGCCCACGTAACATAGACTCTTCGCTTAATTCATTATTATCGTCAAGGCCATCAGCGAGATAAACACGCTGTTTTAAGCGACTTAACACTTGCAATGCGCCATTAACAACGCGCGCAATTATCATATGAAAACTATTAGAACCGAGGTCAATAGCTGCAATTTCTAAAGGACGTGGTGAAGAGTCATCTTGTGATAAAGGCATAAAATTACGCTCGTGATCCGGGTTGTTCTAACAATTTAATGTACTCATAGACAGCAAGCTGGGAACGAATTTTACGTTTATTTCCACGAGGAACATAGTTATTTGTTAAATCTTTATCAATAAAGCGCGCTTTAACGGTGTCATTAAATTGAATATCTAATATATCAAGAACACGTTGTTTCAGTTGAGGATCAAGCAAAGCCACTGCAACTTCAATACGATAGTCAAGATTTCGCGTCATCCAATCGGCAGAAGATAAGAAGATTTTTTCATCACCTTTATTAGTAAAAACATAAACGCGATCATGTTCTAAAAAACGATCAACGATACTGGTAACTTGAATATTCTCACTAAATCCTGGCTGATTAGGAACTAAAGAGCACATGCCTCGCACTAAAAGTCGGACTTTGACTCCCGCTTCTGATGCGTCATAAAGACGATTAACCAACTCTTCATCGACTAAATTATTCACTTTTAATGTAATACCTGCGGGATGCCCTGCTTGAGCACTGTGAATTTCATTAGTAATTAGTTGGTTTAAAAGAGTTCGTGAATTTTGAGGTGAAACCATCAAATGCTCAAAAATCACAGGGCGATAAGGATTTTCTATAAAACTAAAAACGCGACGTACTTCATTGGTAATTTCAGTATTCGCAGTTAAGAGCGAATAGTCAGTATAAAGGCGCGCCGTTTTTTCGTTAAAATTCCCAGTACCAATATGGGCATAGCGAATAATTTCGCCATCTTCTAAGCGAGAAATAATAAATAATTTCGCATGAATTTTTAAACCTGGAGCTGAGAATATAACGTGAACACCCGCTTCTGTTAGGCGTTTTGCCCAATGAATATTGGCCGCTTCATCAAAACGAGCTTGTAACTCTACAACCACAGTGACTCGTTTACCGTTGTGTGCTGCATGGATCATGGAATCTATAATTCGAGAGTCTTTTGCAACACGGTAAATATTGATTTTGATTGAAATAACGCTTGGGTCAAAAGAGGCTTGGCGCAACAATTCCAGCACATGCTCAAAAGTATGATAAGGATAATAAAGCAAGACATCACGTTCCCTAATGGCGTCAAAACCATTACGGAAATTATCAAACCAAATATGGCGTAAACGTGGAATAGGTTTATTTAATAGAAATTTACTACCTTCATTTGGAAAGTTAATAAAGTCTTTAAAGTTATGATAACGTCCCCCTGCAATAACGGAGTCGTTATTTGATAAACCTAATTTACTGCGTAGTAATGCTACCATTTCATCTGGCATATCACGTTGGTAAACAAAACGCACAGGCTCTGCGGTAAGGCGTTGTTTTAAGGTTGAGGACATCATTTCAAGTAAACTTGATTCCATTTCTGTCGCAAGATCGTACTCCGCATCTCGCGTCATTTTCATAGAATAAGCATTCAATGAGTCATAATCAAAAAAACCTTTAAAAACTTCATCAAGGCAGTAACGTAAAATATTATCCAATAAAATCATGGATTTTTTCTTACTACGTCCTTGATCCGTTGGCAGAATAACAAAGCGAGGAACTTTATCTGATGGAATTTCTAATAAGGCGTAATGAATAGTTTGCCCTTGTGCAATTTCAACGGCCAAATAGGTATAGTCGTCTTTAAGAAACTCAACCAAATTGGTTTCAGGATTAATTAAAATGGGCGTAATGTGTTTTCTTAAGTTTTGACGAAAATATTGGCGTAACCAGATTTGTTGATTAGGTGAGATTTGGCGTTCATTGATTAAGAAGATTTGATTTCGTGCCATCTCAAGCAATAAATCGTTATATAAAGCATCAAACTCTTGGTCAGCTTTAGCCACTTTTGACTGAATTTTTTTGATAAGATGGCGAGCATGGCTTGAAGCAGAGCGAGAGCCTCGCTCTTCATTAATTAAGATACGGCGTTTAACATCAGCAAAACGGACTTTATAGAATTCATCAAGATTATTTGAATAGATCCCCAGAAACCTGACTCTTTCAATTAACGGGTTTCGTTTGTCAGCCGCCTCTTGTAATACACGTTCATTAAACGCAAGCCAACTGATCTCTTTATCAATATAGAGTCGTTCCTGGGACATCTGAACTCCAACTAGGGTTAAAGTTAAATCTTAATATCTGAATAAATCAGACATGTTGCTTAATAGTCGCACCCGGTTTGACAAAATTTTCGGGTTTTGCTTCTTTGGCTTTTTGCTCAAAATAAGGTGCTTGGAATGTACACATTCTAATTGCAGAACGATAGGCACCGTTAACAAAAAACTCATCTATTAAATCACCTTCTTTTTTAAAGCCAAGCTTTTCATAAATATGAATCGCTTTAGCATTCTCTTTATCAACGATTAGATAGAGTTTGTATAAATTAAGTACAGAAAAAGCATAATCCATCGCCAATTTTGCAGCTCGTGCGGCATAGCCATGACCCTGATGTGCAGGTGCAATGATAATTTGGAATTCGGCACGACGATGAACATAATCAATTTCAACCAACTCGACAAGTCCCACTTTAGTGCCTTCACTTTCAGCAATAAAACGGCGTTCACTTTGGTCGTGAATATGTTTTTCATATAAGTCACTTAACTCAATAAAAGCCTCATAAGGCTCTTCAAACCAATAGCGCATAACACTGGCATTGTTATCAAGTTGATGGACAAAAGAGAGATCTTCTCGTTCGAGAGGACGTAATTTTATAGGTGGAACTTTCCTACCACCGGACATAAGCACCTCGGTGAATGCATTGAATAAAAAAGAGAAAAGGGTGACACAAAAAAAGTCACGCGGGCTACAGTGTAGCACAATGTGACTTTTTAGCTTAAGCGAAATAGTTAATCAAGGCTGTCGAACAACGCGATATCATCAAGGAAAGCTTGATTATTCTTCATAGTCAATCGGTCTTCAGCTAACCAGCTGATCGCTAATGGATAGATTCGATACTCTTCTATTTGTATTCTAGCTTGTAATGATTGTTCAGTGTCATCCGGCAAAACAGGAATACGTGCCTGAATAATCATTGGGCCACCGTCAAGTTCTTCTGTAACAAAATGGACGGTAACGCCATGAAAAGAATCTTTATTTGCTAAAACTTGGCGATGAGTATGCAGCCCAGGATATTTAGGAAGCAAAGAAGGATGAATATTTAATAATTTATGCTGATAATGAGTGACAAAATAAGATGATAGAATGCGCATGAAACCTGCTAAAACTACAATATCAGGCTGATAAGCATCAATTTTTTCTATTAGCGCTTTATCGTAATCAGCTCTATCATTAAATTCGGTTGGATCAACAAAATAGGCTGGGATCTCAGCCTTTTTTGCTCGTTCAAGACCAAAAGCATCAGCTTTATTGCTGAAGACAGCAACCACATTACCTGTGATTTTATGTGCCCTACAGGCGTCAATAATCGCCTGTAGGTTGCTGCCGTTTCCTGAAATAAGGACAACGATATTTTTCATTCACATGTTTTCATTAGTTAATAATAACTTGTGCTTCACCTGCGGCTTGTGGTGCAATTTCACCGATGAGCCATGCATTTTCACCACATTTTGCAAGGTGTGCTAATGTTTTTTCAACATCATTTGGGTTAACTGCAATTAATAGTCCTACACCACAGTTAAAGGTGCGGTACATTTCATGTGTGCTAACTTGTCCTGCTTCTTGTAACCACTTGAAGACAATCGGCCATTCCCAACTGTGACTTTCGATGCGAGCTTGCGTATTTTCAGGTAGTACGCGAGGAATGTTTTCCCAAAAACCGCCACCTGTAATATGTGCAACTGCATGAATATCAACATTCTCAATTAATGACAGCAGTGATTTCACGTAAATACGTGTAGGCGCTAATAGGTGATCAGCAAGTGATTTGTCACCTAATGATGTGCTATCTGCTTGTGTATTACTGACTTCAAGAATTTTTCTGACTAATGAATAGCCATTAGAATGAGGGCCACTGGATGCTAAAGCAATTAATGCATCACCGGCTTTAACTTTACTGCCATCAATAATCTCTGACTTTTCAACCACGCCAACACAAAAGCCTGCGATATCATAATCATTGCCATGATACATACCGGGCATTTCTGCTGTTTCGCCACCTACTAACGCACAGCCTGATTGTTTACAACCTTCAGCGATACCTGTTACAACTCGTGCTGCGGTATCGACATCTAATTTTCCTGTGGCATAGTAGTCAAGGAAGAAAAGGGGTTCGGCGCCTTGAACAATTAAATCGTTGACACACATTGCGACTAAATCAATACCGATGTCATCATGGCGATTTAAATCCATCGCAAGGCGGAGTTTTGTACCCACACCATCGGTGCCTGAAACTAAAATAGGTTCGCGGTATTTAGATGGAATTGCACATAGTGCACCAAAACCACCTAAACCCCCCATAACTTCAGGACGGCGAGTTTCTTTTACTACACCTTTGATACGATCGACTAAAGCATTACCTGCATCAATATCGACACCGGCATCTTTATAGCTGAGAGAGGATTTGTTAGTCACGTAGAGCCCTCACGGCAAGTTGCTGTTAAGAAAAAATGTGTGCGGGCGCTATTCTAACAGGCAAAGCAAACGTTTGCGAGGATCTTCTTTCTGGGTCACAATTATTCATGTTGGTGTGGTTAAAAGCTGTGCGCTTGATCAATATCAATAGAAAAACGATGGAATGTTGGCAAAAAAGCGGTATAATCTCGCGATTTTTTTGTCAGGCTGCGTCGTACATTAGGAGAAATTATGAAGATCGTTGAGGTAAAACACCCACTCATTCAACATAAATTGGGGCTGATGCGAGATCATGATATAAGCACTAAGCGCTTTCGTGAACTGGCTTCAGAAGTTTCCAGTCTACTGACGTATGAAGCTACCGCCGATTTAGCAACAGAGACGGTAACAATTGAAGGTTGGTGTGGTCCGGTAGAGATAGAACAGATTAAAGGAAAAAAAATCACAGTAGTTCCTATCCTCCGTGCAGGTATCGGGATGATGGATGGAGTATTAGAAAATATTCCTAGTGCCCGAATCAGTGTTGTTGGCGTTTACCGCGATGAAGAAACCTTAAAACCCGTCCCTTACTTCCAGAAATTAGCATCCAATATTGAAGAGCGTATGGCTCTTGTTGTTGACCCTATGTTAGCAACAGGCGGCTCTATGATTGCCACAATTGATTTATTAAAAAATGCGGGCTGTACTTCAATTAAAGTATTAGTACTGGTTGCTGCTCCAGAAGGTATTAAGGCATTAGAAGAAGCTCATCCAGATGTGGAGTTATACACTGCATCGGTTGATAGCCATCTTAATGAGCATGGGTACATCGTTCCAGGTCTTGGCGATGCTGGTGATAAGATATTTGGTACAAAATAATAATTAAGCCGACTTTGATAGTCGGCTTTTTTTTGGACCACTTATTTGTTCTATACTCTAAATATTTTAAGGTGCAGTTAGATGGCTAGGGCGAGTGGGTCTAGTCAGCAACATGGCGACTTAAAGTAAGACGAGTATGAAGTTAAAAATACAAACCAATTTCACATTCATATTAAAGAGAGGTCGTAAGCATGACTCGTCGTGCAATCGGGGTAGAAGAGCGCCCACCATTATTACAAACAATTCCGTTGAGCCTTCAGCATCTGTTTGCAATGTTTGGCGCTACCGTACTTGTGCCAATATTATTTAAAGTTAATCCGGCAACAATATTGCTATTTAACGGGATCGGAACCCTGCTTTATCTCTTTATTTGTAAAGGACGCATTCCTGCATATTTAGGTTCAAGTTTTGCGTTTATCTCACCTGTACTTTTGCTGTTACCATTAGGGTATGAATTAGCACTTGGGGGATTCATCGTCTGTGGCGTGTTATTTTGTCTTGTGGCAGGTATTGTAAAAATAGCAGGGCGAGGCTGGATTAATGTGATGTTCCCACCTGCGGCAATGGGCGCAATCGTTGCCGTTATTGGTTTAGAGTTAGCAGGAACCGCAGCAGGAATGGCGGGTTTATTACCAAGTGCAGATGCACCAGTTGATAATCAAACATTGCTTATCTCTATGGTTACTTTAGGCGTCACTATTTTAGGTTCAGTGATGTTTAGAGGATTCCTTGCAATTATTCCTATTCTTATAGGGGTATTAGCGGGTTATGCACTTTCTTTCTTCTTAGGGGCTGTTGATGTAACGCCTATTAAAGAAGCTAATTGGTTTGCACTACCAACATTCTATTCACCACGTTTTGAATGGAGTGCTATCTTTATCATTCTTCCTGCGGCATTAGTGGTTATTGCTGAACACGTTGGTCACCTTGTTGTGACAGCAAATATTGTGCAACGCGATTTAATGAAAAATCCAGGCTTACATCGTTCTATGTTCGCAAACGGTTTCTCCACCATTATTTCTGGTTTCTTTGGTTCAACGCCAAATACCACATATGGTGAAAATATTGGTGTTATGGCTATTACCAAAGTCTATAGCTCGTGGGTTATTGGTGGCGCAGCAATATTTGCAATCTTATTATCCTGTGTGGGTAAATTAGCCGCCGCTATTGCTGCTGTTCCTGTCCCAGTGATGGGTGGAGTATCTTTATTACTTTATGGTGTTATTGGTGCATCAGGTATTCGTGTTTTGTTAGATTCAAAAGTGGATTACAACAAACCGCAAAACTTGATATTAACTGCCATTATTCTGATTGTTGGTGTGAGTGGTGCTTCAATTCACATTGGTGCGGCTGAATTAAAAGGTATGGCTTTAGCAACAGTTGTGGGTATTGTTTTAAGCTTAATCTTTAAATTAGTCAGTGTGGTTCGACCTGAATCAGAATTTGTAGATAACACGATTGAATCAGTCAGTGGTACAGCAAATAAAAAATAAGTGATATGTTGAAGTTAACGAAAAAGGCGGATTATATCCGTCTTTTTTATTGCATCTTGTTTTTATGTTAAAATTAAAAACTGAGATATTTAACTTTTCAAGTGTTTAAAACTTAGAAAAGCATCAATAATTCAATCATGATGTTTATTTAAATTAAATAAATGAGACAATGGATGTCTGTTCTTATGCGAAATAGGCATTTAGTTACTATTTAAGTGGCATTCGTTTTAAGGTTGGAAAAGACTCAAAAAAGGTATAACGCAATTTATGGAAAAACTCATTGAAGTTTATGATTTCATAACATCAAAGCAGATATTTACCACAATATTCTTAGTTGTTGTGTTGCTGGTGGTATGGTTTCTCGCCAAGATGATTTTCCGTCGGATTGCAAAGCGATTGCTTTTTTTATTTACTGAACTTTCAGATGAAGAAACGATAGAAGACATTGCTAAAAAGAGTGCTTCTATAGTTGCAGTAACATTAGTTCTTTATATTAATCAGTTATTACCATCTTTTTCGCATGAGATGAATGTTATCTTTGAGACGGTTGCTCGTGCTTTTATTATTATCAATATTGCCTCATTACTTAATAATGCTCTCGATATTTTTAACATTAGACATGCCAAAAAGGCGTGGCATCGGAATAATTCCATTAAAGGTTATATTGAAATTGCCAAAATCGTCGTTTGGATAATTTCTTTTATCTTGATCATTGCACTTTTTACTGAACAATCACCACTTATTATTATCTCAAGTTTTGGTGCCATTGCTGCGGTATTAATGTTTGTTTTTCAACATACTCTTATCTCATTTGTCGCCAATATTCTTATTTCTAACGGTAAAGTTTTAAAGCTTTATGATTGGATAGAACTGCCAAGTAGTAATATCAGTGGTGAGGTGATTGATATCGCATTACACACTATCACAGTCCGTAATTGGGATAACACGATTTCACGTATTCCGACAAAGGATTTTTTGACAGAAAAATATACTAACTGGCAACCGATGTTTTCATCTGGAGGGCGTCGGATTAAACGTAGCTTTTATATTGACCAATCTTCGATTTCATTTGCAACAGAAGAATTAGTCCTTGAATTAAAAAATACTGCACATCTTCGTAAAAGCATAGAAACAATGCTTGAAGGCAAAGAAGAAGAAATTGGTGATATTAATGCATGGCTAGAAACAAAAGGGGTGACCAATTTACAGTTATTTAGAAAGTACATGTTAAATTGGATAAAAATGCGTGGTGATGTTAGGCCTGATATGTATTTAGTGATAAGAACAATGCCACCAACACCCATGGGATTACCCGTAGAGTTATACTGTTTTACCAGAGCAACAACATGGGTAGAATACGAAGAAACGCAATCTGAGATTTTTGAGTATATAAATGCATCAGCTAAATATTTTAAGCTTGATATTTATCAGCAGCCTTCAGGTAATGATGTCGCGAAATTAAAATTCAGATAATAAAAACATTAATTAGACAAAGAATACTTTTTGGGTTTTACGCTAAATAATTTGAGGTATAGCTTGGCAACTTCTGTAAATAAACAAGGTCAATGTTAGGGAAACTTGAAGCATGAGTGTTCATAAAACAGGCTATCACGAAAATCTTGCTGTTATCTTAATCAGTGTCATGTGCTTTTTTAATATTGGTTCTGACCTTGTGAGAATTTGTGTTAGAATCACCACGTTTATTAAACTATTCAGGTGAGGTGCTTCTGAATACGCCGTCACAGCTATCATTACCACTATCTCTGCCCGATGACGAGACATTCGATAGCTTTTATGCAGGGGAAAACGCGTCATTAGTCGCGGCAATTCGAACCGCCATTCATCAATCTCATGGCAGTTATATCTATTTCTGGTCCCGCGACGGAGGTGGAAAGAGCCATCTATTACATGCTGCATGTGCTGAACTTTCATTAAAAGGTGATGCCGTTGGGTATGTTCCGCTTGATAAACGAGCCTATTTTGTTCCCGATGTCCTTGAAGGCATGGAGCATTTATCATTAGTTTGTATTGATAATGTCCAATGTATTGCAGGTGATGAAGAGTGGGAACTCGCCTTATTTAATCTTTATAATCGAGTTTTAGAGCATGGTCGAACTTGTTTATTAATTACCGGGGATAGACCACCTCGCCAAATTGAATTACAACTTCCTGATTTAGCGTCTCGTCTTGATTGGGGGCAAATTTACCGTTTGCAGCCACTAAGTGATGAAGAAAAAATTCAAGCATTGCAATTAAGGGCAAAGCTTCGTGGTTTCGAATTACCTGAAGATGTAGGTCGCTTTGTGTTAAAACGCCTTGATAGAAAAATGCGGACACTCTTTGAAATGCTTGATGAACTTGATCACGCTTCTATTGTAGCTCAACGTAAACTCACTATTCCCTTCGTGAAAGATATTCTTAAACTATAGCTTTTACCTCAATACTATCCCTCATCGAATTAGATGAGGTGAATAACACAAATTTTCCTCTATTGTTTAAATTAAACCAATTAAAGATAATGATTTTTCGTTATTTTTAATGGTGTTTTTTGTATTAAAAACTATAAAAAAACCGCTTGTCTTTATAAAAGGCAAGCGGTGAGAAATACAAACAATAAAGGAGGAGGGTTAAATAATTAGTGTGCTTCTACTACTTTAGTTTTCTTCTGAGGTACCAGTAAGAAAATAAGATAAAGTGCAGTAATTGCAACTGTGTAGCCTGTGAAAATTAACCAGAATGATTTCCAGTCAACAGCACCATTTGTGGTATATAAGTCAATGACCCAGCCACTTAACATTGCACCTAAATAAGTACCAAAACCGTTCACTAAGGTCATAAACATACCTTGTGCAGTGGAACGATATTGTAATGGGATCTCTTTTTCTAAGAACAGTGAACCTGAAATATTAAAGAAGTCGAAAGCACAGCCATACACAATCATTGATAATAATAAGACGATTTGTCCCAATGATGTGTAGTCGCCGTAAGCAAAGAAACCGAAACGTAAAATCCAAGCAATCATACTAAATAAAACAATAGTTTCGATTCTTACACGTTTTAGTAACAGAGGTAGGAATAAAATAAAGACGACTTCTGAAATTTGCGAAATAGATAAGAATACAGAAGGATAACGTGCAAAGAATGAATCATCAGCGTTTGGTAATGCTGCAATATCTTGCAGGAATGGTACACCAAAAGTATTCGTAATTTGCAGAACAGATCCTAACAGTGTTGCGAAGAATAAGAAAACAACCACGTTTCTCTTTTTGAAAACTTGCAAAATATTAGAAAGACTAAATGCCACTTCTTCTGTTTTAGCTTCATTTTTATCAACAGCTTTTGTTGCAGGTAAGAACATGGCAAAAACAGCGAGAATAATAGACGCAATCGCAGCCACAAAGAGTTGATGATAGCTATTACCTAAACCTAAGAAGCTAATAACCCACATGGCCGCGATAAAACCGACTGTGCCGTAAACACGGATCTTTGGAAAGTAGTTGTTAGGTTCTAAATGTTTTTGCTCTAACAGTTCAAAGATGATGCTGTTTGCCATTGAAATACTTGGCATAAAGAATAATAAATGCAGCAGGGTAGCAAAAAATAATGTGGTAACAGTCGTCATTTGCGACATTAACACTAATGCTAATGCGGAAAAAATATGCAGAGTAATAAATACCAATTTGCGGTTGTTTATTTTATCTGCAATAAATCCCATAATGACAGGTGCGATAAGTGAGGCAAGCCCAAGAGCACTGAAAATAAGCCCAACATCACTACCTTTAAAATGCAGTTCTCCAAAGAGGTACGAGGCAAATGTTACTAGCCAAGATCCCCATATAAAGAACTGGAGGAATGAGACAAGTTTTAATCTAAGTACGATATTCATCTGTTTTCCTATTAGCCTAGCAATCACCCGACACCATAATGATGATTGGTTAGTTTTAATTGCCCATAATGTTGGCTATAACGTTGTTTATTTCATATACATCTATAACTTCATTTCACACCGATTAATTGTCATCAAATTAAAAATTAACAACTAAAGAAGAGATAGAGTAAATAACAAATTGAAAGTTTATTGCTGTATTGCAGTATTATTTAAAATGTATTTTTTTTGTTAATTTCTTTCTTGGATGATAATGGAAAAATAGAGTGGCGAGAATTTAGTGTTTATCAACTCTGCTATCATATTTTCTGATGCCCATGATATGTAGGAACGCATTTGTGTAAAGAGACTTGAGTCACAATATAAATGAAACACATGATTATTTTTTTCTTTTTAAGGTGACCTATAGTGGGATAGTGTGATCTTGATAGACTTTTCAAAAAATGACGATTTATTAGCCATAAAAAATATGAAACTGAGATGAATTTTTTTGAAGGCAAAAAGAGATTGATTTTTTTCTGTTGAGGAAATAAAGAACACTTTATTAATTGCTGTGATTACAATTTAATAACATTTGGTAATTTATGCCTAAATGGGGAAAAGAGAGTAAACGGTTGCGGATTAATGATAAAACAAAAAATAAAGCCTATTTCACACATCGCGAAGTGTAGGCTTTAATTTTCGGAACTTAGCTATAAATTCTAGCTCTTAGCTAAATAACTCTTTCACTTGCTCTGGTGGGCGACCTAAACGGGCTTTATTCCCAACAATCACAATAGGGCGCTCAATAAGTTTAGGATTTTCATGCATTGCTTGAATTAATGCATCTTGCGATGTTTCGTCAGCAAGTTTGAGTGTTTTATAGATCTCTTCTTTTGTACGCATTAATTTTCTTGCATCATCAAACCCTAGCGCTTTAAGAACTGTTTTAATTTCTGTTACTGAAGGCGCGGTGTCTAAGTAGAGATTAATCTCAGGGGTTACTTGCATTTCTTCTAATAAATGTAAGGTTTCACGGCTTTTTGAACAGCGTGGATTATGATAAATCGTCACTTTCTTGGTCATGTTGTCCCTTATTTAAATTGACTGTCTCTTTGCTGTATTTTTCTTAACTGGTCAATACGTGCATCAAAGCGTGCTTGGTCGTTACTGCCCAGTTTAACTTGTCTGCTTGCATCACCTAAATAACGGATCGCTGTTTCAAAGTCACCTCGGAGTGCTAAATCTTCCGCATAAGCCGCTAATTCATGAGCTCTATCACCTTGTTTAGCTGAGTTTTCTGCCATTAATTGCCAGCCAATAGGATCATTTGGATTATCAAAGGTATAACGATAAAGCAGACGATTAGCTTCGTTATATTGTTTATTATGTATATAAGAATTAGCCAAGTTAGCAATAATAACGTTGTTATTAGGGTTCTGCTTTAATGCCAATTGCAATCTTGCGACAGCATCACTTGCCCGATTTTGTTCTAAATCGATATCTGTCATTGCATCAATAAGCCAAATATTATTAGGCTCTTTTTCTAACATTGGAGTGAGTAATTTTCTTGCGTCATCAAATTTACGATCACGAGAGTAAATGAGTATTTGTGCATAGTTAGCCGCTAATTTTTCAAGCGTAGTACCTTGCTTAAACTGATCAAGCGTTGTTTGAAATGCATTATCCGCGGTGGGATTTTTATTTAGCATGGTTAATACACGCATTTTAGCAAACAGAAAATCTGCTGACTGAGGAAGTTGGCGCGCAGGATATTGGCTAGCTCGGCTTCTTGCATCGGATAATCGGCTATCCGGTAAGGGGTGTGTTAATAACATTTCAGGTGGTTTAGAACTATAGCGAACTTGGTCTGCAAGAATTTGCATAAAATCAGGCATCCCTTTGGGATCAAATCCAGCTCGATAGAGTGTTTGAATTCCAATACGATCAGCCTCTTGCTCGTTCATTTGTGTAAACGTGATCATATTCTGCTGCATCCCCGCCATACTCCCCGTAAAGGTTGCAAGCCCAGCGTTGGGATTGGCCATAAATATCAAAATAGAACCTAATACGCCAGCAAGTGCAAGAGGGGTTGTTTTTGCCTGATCTTCTAGCATTCGTGCTAAATGACGTTGAGTAACATGCGTGATTTCGTGAGCCATAACAGAGGCTAATTCACTTTCAGTTCGGCTATAGCGAAAGAGTGCGGAATGTAAAACAATGTTTCCCCCAAAATAAGCAAAGGCGTTAATATTGGGGTTATTAACTAAATAAAAGTGAAAAGGAGTTTTTACTGAGTTGGCATTAGAAACGAGTTTCTGCCCTAAATTATTAATGTAGTTAGAAAGTAAGGGATCAAAAACTAATGGTGCACTATTTCGCAGTTGGCGAGTATAGTACTCACCCATAGCGATTTCTTGATTAATACTTAGCGTTGAACCTGCAGTGGTTCCCATATCAGGTAAAGAATCTTCAATATCAATCGCAGCATGTGCTGGCACTACTGATGTTGATAGCAACGCAGAAACAAGAAGCGCGACTAATGGTTTTTTAAGTCTGAGTTTCATACAACTATATCCTGATGGCTATCTTAACGAAAAATTAATAATTAATGATGTATGATAGCAAAACCTAACGTAAAATCTGTCAAAAGATTATTGCTTATATGAATGAATACATATAGCTCTATTGTTCTGATTATTATAAAGGATCTTTATTTTCATGCTGGACTTGCTTGTTCAATGGTACAAACGCCGATTTGCTGATCCACAAGTTATCGCCCTTGTGGTTATCTTAATTGCAGGCTTTTCAATTCTGTACTTCTTCAGTGGCATACTCGCTCCTTTGTTAGTGGCAATTGTACTTGCCTATCTTTTAGAGTGGCCAACTCATTTACTTGAGAAATTAGGATGTGCCCGAATTTGGGCCGTATCAATAATTCTGACACTTTTTATCGGTATTAGTGCCATCGTTATTTTGATTTTAGCACCAACGGTTTGGCAACAAGGGATGACTCTAATTTCAGATATCCCAAATATGATCAATAAGTTCAATGCATTTGCACATGAATTACCTGATCGTTTCCCTGCATTAATGGATGCGGGTATTGTTGATATGATGGCAGAAAACTTACGTAGTAAGTTCTCAACAGTTGCGGAATCTGTCTTAAAGGTGTCTTTAGCTTCATTAATCGGTGTTATCACACTTTCTATTTATCTTATTCTTGTTCCTTTAATGACGTTCTTTTTGCTTAAAGATAAGCAACAAATGCTTAATGCTGTGCGTCGTGTTTTACCAAAAAATAGAATACTGGCAGCGCAAGTTTGGATTGAAGTTAATCAGCAAATAACCAACTATATTCGCGGCAAAGTGACAGAAATGGTTATTGTTGGCATTTTTACTTATTTTGTTTTTGCCTTCTTCGATCTACGTTATTCCGTACTGCTTGCTGTTATTGTCGGTGTCTCTGTTTTAGTACCTTATGTTGGTGCTGTTTTAGCGACGATCCCTGTGATTGTTATTGCGCTTTCTCAATGGGGATTAGGATCTGATTTTTGGGCGTTATTCATCGCTTATCTTGTTGTTCAAGGATTAGATAGCAACTTATTAGTACCGATTTTGTACTCTGAAGCAGTGAACATGCATCCTTTAGTTATTATCTTATCCGTAATTATATTTGGTGGCATGTGGGGATTTTGGGGTGTTTTCTTCGCTATTCCATTAGCAACATTGATAAAAGCAGTATTGCATGCATTACCTGATGAAATTACAAGTGAGCAACATATAAAGAAAAGTTAAAGATAGTATTAAGGTAATAAAAAAAACAGACAGTGAAAACTGTCTGTTGTCTTATCAATACAGGTATTTATTTACGGATGCTGGGTGAGATATTCGAGAACGATTTGATGGTGATTAGTTGTTTTAAAGCTATCAAAAACATGTTCAATAACGCCGTTTTTATCAATTAAGAAAGAAGTACGATGAATACCATCGTAAGTTTTTCCCATAAATTGCTTTTCTCCCCAAATACCAAATTCTTCTGCAACTTTATGATCTTCATCTGAAAGTAATGTGAAGTTTAACATCTCTTTTTCAGCGAAACGGGAAAGTTTTTCTGATTTATCTGTGCTAATACCCAATACTTCGACTTTGGCCTTTTTTAATGTGTCCATTTCATCACGTAAGCCACAAGCTTGTGTCGTACAGCCTGGTGTCATTGCTTTAGGGTAAAAATAAACGAGCACGCGTTGACCAGCGAAATCAGATAAATTAATTATTTCTCCATCTTGGTCGGGCAGACTGAATTGAGGCGCCTTTTCACCGGCTTTTAATGGGTTCATTTGGTCATTCTCCATTTTTTACTGTTTCATCATCAGACTATTTACGATACTTATTGTGCCTTGAGCATTTAACTCTGTACATAACTGATTGAATTTCTCATTAATAACAAGACCGTGATCATCTAATGGGTTATGCGCCGTGATTTGTATCTCTAAACGGGCAGGTGTGCCATCTTCTGACGGGTGCGTTTTAGAAATTAATTCAGCAAGATTAAAATTATGCTGGCTAAACAAATTAGTAAAGCGTTCTACAATACCGGGTGCATCTTCAATATCAACCTTCGCTGCAATGGTAGAAGGATAGGTAATGGGAGCCCCATTTTTAGTTCTTTTCATGACGGTCAATAAATCAAGTTCCGCACTTTTAATCGGCAACAACGCTTCTAACTGTGCGATAGCGTTCCAGCCACCTGAGAGTAGCATGATAAACGTAAACTCTTGACCAAACATCGCAAGTCGGCTGTCCTCGATATTACATCCACATTGGCTGACTAATTGTGTAATGGTATCAACAATACCTGGGCGGTCAGCGCCTAATGCAGTAATGACGAGAAAATGTTTATCAGGTATGGGCAAAATGAGGTTCCTTTTGACTTTCAGTTTATTCTTAACAGGTAAACACAAATTTTGATTTCTGCCAAGATCCCTTGCTCACTATCTTCAATTATTATATCTCTTTAATTCATATCAAAGAATATTAGCAAATTTCATTAGAAACCTAGAGTTAAGTAGTTTTCAATAGAGCAATGAATGAGTACCATTGAGTATACGTCTATCTCGGAGCAATGATTATGGTGAATAACGAATTTAATTTTACAGGCAGTATGGTGGCATTGGTTACACCAATGGACGCAAAAGGCAATGTTGACCGGGTTAGTTTACGTAAATTAGTTGACTATCATGTTAATGCAGGCAGTGCTGCCATTGTTTCTGTCGGTACAACAGGAGAGTCTGCAACATTAAGTCATGACGAGCATGTTGATGTCGTTTTAATGACATTAGATATGGCAGATGGGCGTATTCCTGTAATTGCAGGTACGGGTGCCAATGCAACATCTGAAGCCGTTTGGTTTACACAACAATTTGAAAACAAAGGTATTGTGGGTTGTTTAAGTGTGACGCCATATTATAATAAGCCTTCACAAGAAGGCTTGTATCAGCACTTTAAAGCGATTTCTGAAAGCACTGCACTACCACAAATCCTGTATAATGTGCCAGGGCGTACTGGATGCGATTTATTGCCAGTAACAGTTGCACGTTTAGCCAAGTTGGATAATATTGTGGCAATTAAAGAGGCGACAGGGAACTTAAGTAGGGTTAGTCAAATCCAAGAGTTGGTTAATGATGATAGTTTTATCTTATTAAGTGGAGATGACGCATCATCATTAGACTTTATGCAACTTGGTGGTCACGGTGTTATTTCGGTTACTGCTAACGTTGCTGCGTCAGAGATGGTAGAATTATGTCGATTAGCAAATGCGGGTGAGTTTGCAAAAGCACGTGAACTTAATCGACGTCTGATGGACTTGCATCATCAGTTATTTGTTGAACCTAATCCAATCCCAGCTAAATGGGCGTGTCAACGTATTGGATTGATTGAAGACGCCACATTGCGCTTACCTATGACTCCGTTGACATCATCAGGTCAGCAAATTGTCGAGAAAGCGCTGTTAACAGCGGGAATACTGTAAAACTTAGGGAATTTTAATGGCAACACTATTGCATAAATCAAAGATTATGAAAGTCGCGGGTCTGTCGCTGGTGGTTTTACTGGCAGCCTGTTCAAGTGATCAGCGCTATAAACGTCAGGTCAGTGGTGATGAGTCTTATTTAGAGACGGCAGGGCTAAAGAATTTAGCTATTCCGGCGGGTATGGTGTTGCCTTTGCAAAATGGGGAATATGATATTCCAACCCCTAAAAAAACTGAGCCAGTAGGTTTAGCGCTTGATATTCGTCCACCGACTCAAGCTCTGAACTTATTAAGTGGTTCACGTAGTGAAAATAATGCAGATAACAGCAAACTGTTCTTACCTAGCACACCTGAAAATACAACACTATATGAGCAAGTAACGGCTATCTTAAAGGATAAAGGCGTTGCTATTGTAAAAAGTGATGCAGGGCAAAAAGAAATTCATACTGATTGGATAACATGGTTACGTGCAGATGAAAACGTGCCTTTCCAAACACGTCAACGTTTAGTAATAGCTCAAGCGGGTAATGTAATTTCATTAACCGTGACTAACGAAGGTTTACGCCAAGGCGAAACAGATGTTACTGATCCAGCTGAAGTGAAACGTTATAATATTTTAATGCTTAATGAACTGGTTGATGGTTTAAACCGTATGCGTAATTTAAGCGAAAATACAGCTACAAGTAATCTTCAGGGTATTATTGATGTCCAGAGTGGCAGTGATAATGCAGGGCTTCCAGTGATTATTGTACGTGCGCCATTCGATGTTGTTTGGGATAGATTGCCAATCGCATTAGAAAGCGTGGGAATGAAAATGGGCGACCGCACACGTTCTAAAGGTTCAGTTGAAGTGACCTATAAAGGAATGAGTAGCGCAAATTGGAGCTCGTTAGGTGTTGATAGACCAACTGTAGAAGAAGCGGATTATAAATTACAAGTAGGTGATTTAAATAACCGTAGTAGCCTACAATTTATTAGTGATAAAGGTAAGCCATTAACACAATCACAGAATGATCAAATGGTTGCAGCATTGAAAGCCGCTTTCAGTAAACCTGTGAAATAAGTATTCCGCTTTATAAAATAAAGAGAAACCGCACAATTGATATTGTGCGGTTTTTTTATGTCTTTAATAGGTAAAAGTTATCTATTCTTATTTTTATTTCTAGAGATTTAAATAGAGATTCACTATTAAATCTGTCATAAATTGAATGCTCTTTTAATGATAATGTTAAATTTGATGTTATTAATAATATTAATCTTAATGCAATGATCTTAAATCTATGTAATATTGCATCAATTCTTATTCTTAATAAAAATAACAAAGCATTCTCTGACTATATGAAGGAGTATTTATGAGTGCGGGTGATATGATTATTCACTTGATATTAAGTGGGATACTTATTGTAGGTGTTTATCAATTCTATTTTTTTACTCAACGATATACATTGAGAGAAGTGAAAGTAATTAATTCACCTGTTGATGAAAAAATTCCTTTCTGGCCTTGGTGGTCATGGATTTATAGTTTCTTATATTATCCAGCAATTCTATATCTTAACTGGATTATTCAAGACTCAAGACAATTTATTATGATTGTTTTTAGTTATATAGTTCTGTTGGTCATGCAAATGTTTTTCTTTGTAGTATTTCCTGTTGCAACCCCTGCACATTGGCGAACCATTAATCCAGGAAAAACGGCATCAGAAAAATTTCTTAAGTTTGTTCAACACTTTGATGACTCATCAAACTGCTTCCCTAGTATGCACGTTTCAGTTGCAACACTTACGGCTTGTCTTGCTTATGCAACACTAGGGCCTTGGGTTTTCTTATTCCCATTATTTATTGCTTTATCTTGTATGTTTACTAAACAACACTATTTAATTGATTTGCCAGCAGGTGCCTTATTGGGTTGGTTTGCTTATGAAATTTATTGCTTTATTATGTAATAAAATTTTTATGCCATTTGTATTCGTAGGAATATTTGAAAAATACAAAGATAAATGAATAAAAATAGCTTATTGTAATTTAGTAATAAGAGATATAACCAAATTAGTTTCTAATAAAAAAGAAATTAGTTTGGTTTTTTTATTCACAATAACTAAAAATAGGTGTAATGAAAAATGAATCAATCAATTATTAAAAATAATATAACTCTAAAAAGGAGATGATACAGTGGTATAAACTAAAAATATTCTTATTTTGATTTTTTATATTATCTATATTCTATACTTTATTATAGAACTTCTTTTTATTATTTTTAGTGGTTAATTATTGTTACTTTTAATGCTAAAGCTAATAATTTGCTTTTATTGTCTATAAACAGTGTTGTTATCAGTACGTTATCTTCAAGATTTTTTAGTGATAGTTCTCACGTTTTAAAAGCTTTTTTATCTAATCTAGAGTAGAGTATGGGAAGCAAATTTCTTGTTAAACCTATCACATCTTTGGAGTGTGTCAGATGCAGAAAAAAGCTGAGTTGTATCGTGGAAAGGCCAAGACAGTCTATACCACTGAATCTTCTGATTTTCTTATCCTTGAATTCAGAAATGATACATCAGCGTTAGATGGCCAACGTATTGAACAGTTTGATCGTAAAGGCATGGTAAATAATAAATTTAACCATTTCATTATGAATAAACTGGAAGAAGCGGGTATCCCAACGCAGATGGAACGTTTGCTTTCTGATAATGAAGTGCTAGTCAAAAAACTCGATATGGTGCCTGTTGAATGTGTTATCCGCAATCGTGCGGCTGGCTCATTAGTTAAACGTTTAGGCGTTGAAGAAGGTATGCTTTTAAACCCACCTATTTTTGATTTATTCTTAAAAGATGATGCACGTCATGATCCTATGGTGAATGAATCTTATTGTGAAACCTTTAATTGGGTATCTAAAGAAAACCTCGCAGAAATGAAACGTCTTAGCTATAAAGCAAACGATGTCCTTAGTGAATTGTTTGATAAAGCAGGGCTTATTTTAGTCGATTTTAAACTCGAATTTGGTCTATTCCACGGTAAAGTTGTATTGGGTGATGAATTCTCTCCTGATGGTAGCCGTCTATGGGATAAAAATACCTTAGATAAAATGGATAAAGATCGTTTCCGTCAAAGCTTAGGCGGATTAATTGAAGCATACGAAGAAGTTGCACGTCGAATCGGTGTTTCTTTAGACTAAATACGCAAACGATTACGTCAAGTTAAACAAG
Organism: Proteus genomosp. 4 str. ATCC 51469; assembly: GCF_003144375.1. Taxonomy (NCBI): domain Bacteria; kingdom Pseudomonadati; phylum Pseudomonadota; class Gammaproteobacteria; order Enterobacterales; family Morganellaceae; genus Proteus; species Proteus genomosp. 4. Next base: position 227,106 of record NZ_PENV01000002.1, on the reverse strand, counting down.
ATGTAATTAGAAAAGGTCAGCTTAAAAACTGACCTTTTGTCTTAATAGAAGCATTTTAAATGAAATATATTAAACAAATATAGCAATGCTACTAAGCAACTATGGTGATAGCTTAATTGAATTACGTTTAATAATAAGAAAATTTATCGTAATCCTAAGCTTTCTAATAATTGTTTAATTTCATTATTAAGTGCAAGGCTATCAATATATTGGTTAATCAGTGGTGTAGGCTGGATAAGTGCATACTTGCACAAAAATATAAGGAAATAACCTACATATACATCAACGGCAGTCAGATTTTTGCCACAAATATAAGGATTAGCACTAGCTAGCCCCGTTTCTAAACAATGAAAGGCTCGTTCAAATGAACCAAAACCAGAGGATTTTTGTTGTTCTTCATTCAACTCTATACCGAGATCTTTGACTGTAAATGCCGCTTCAATGGGTCCTGCGGTAAAAAAGAACCAACGATAATAAGCTGCACGTTCGGGGGAATTTAGTGCAGGTGCAAATCCTTTCTCAATAAACTTATCCGCTAAATAAGCACAAATTGCGGAAGTTTCTGTAACAATATATTCGCCATCAACTAATGCAGGAACCTTTGCCATCGGATTAATTGCAAGGTATTCAGGGCTATGCATTGGTTCACCATACGCTAATTCAACACGTTGATATGGCACATTGAGTATTTTTAAAAAGAGCTCAACCGTGTTGCCGCGAGACATTTTATTAGTATAAAGGATAAGTTCACTCATGATGTTTCCTTACTGTGTTGATTGACATTATGTTTGTTTAAACTGAAATTGCTAAACTAATAACAGCAAGGAAGATATTACGGAAGTTGAGTGTCAATTATTGTCAGGAGTGTCTTTGAGGATCTCTTTTTTCCATCTATCGAGCAAATAACTTTTTGGATAAGGTAAATTATCACTTAATACATCATAAGAAATAATTCTATCAAGTCTAAAATGGCGATAGCTTTGACGCAATTCACACCATGCAGCAATGACTTGTGAGTCTTGAAAGTAGCCAATCGCAATCGGCCAAATAATACGATGACTTAATTGTTTTTGAGCGTCTTTATAATCAATCTTCGCTTTTTTCTCTTCACGCAAACTTAAACGTAAATCTTTAGCAATAGTGTGGTTAACTTCAATAATTCGGTTTGTAGGAACAAATAACGTGTTTTTCTCCAGTAATGTTTGATGCTGTGTTGTGACCACGGCATTAATTTTATTAATTGCACGTAATGCCGAGTAGCTTAATTCGTTATCTGTATTATTTTCAACCCAACGTAACCCTAAGATAAGGGCCTCCAATTCATTAATATCAAAGGTTAATGGAGGAAGTAATAATCCTGATTTTAATTGATAACCCATACCCGCTTCACCCGTAATTTCAGCACCTTGATCACGTAGAGATTCAATATCACGATAAATCGACCGTACACTTATGTGTAATTTATCAGCGAGCGCTTCAGCAGTTATCGGATAACGGTTTTCTTTTAAAATTTGTAATAAAGTGAGTAAGCGTTGGGTCCGAGTCATTAAGATCTCAATGTGTTAACAAAAAATACGATGATTAGGAATAAGAATTCTATTATGAAATGACTAGAGTGTGTTGAGTTATTTTCTCTAATAGTCTCTATTACCTTGCTCTTAAAAAATAGGGAATAGAGATGGCAATTTTTTGTTATTATCTCAAATCAAGTGATAAATTTACTCATAATAAAGATAAATTAGCCTATTAAACCAGTGGGGATAAGTTATGCGTTGGAATGATCGCCGAAGAAGTAATAATGTGGAAGACCGAAGGGGACAACCTTCCTCTGCATCTGGTGGTGGCAATCTCCCATTAGGATTAATTGCACTTTTACTGCGTACTAAATATGGTTTTGTAATAATTATTGTTTTAGTTATCGCCAGCTTTATGGGATTTGATTTTAACACGTTAACGGGGGGCAACAATCAAGCCCCACAACGTAATGAGCAACAAACCGCACTTTATAATGAAGCTGCCGATTTTAGTAGTGTTATTTTAGCCAGTACTGAAGATTTCTGGCGGACAATTTTTGCACAAGCAGGAAAACAATATAGTGATCCTAAACTCGTGCTATATACCAATAGCACAACAACACAATGTGGAACTGGTACAAAAATAATGGGGCCATTTTATTGTCCCGCTGATCGAAAAATCTATCTTGATCTCTCTTTTTATAATGAAATGAAAAATAGCTTAGGTGGTGGTGGCGAATTTGCCCAAGGTTATGTTATTTCTCATGAAGTTGGTCATCATGTTCAGCATTTATTAGGCATTACAACTCAAATGCGTGAAAAACAACAAATGGCTCGCTCAAAAGCAGAAGCAAATCGTTTATCTGTAAAATTAGAGCTACAAGCTGACTGCTTTGCGGGAATGTGGGGGCATTTTATTGCAGGTGAAGGCCGTATTGATGAAAGTGATGTATTAACGGCAATTAAAACAGCGCAAGCTATTGGTGATGATAAATTACAGCAACAACAGCAAGGTTATGCAGTTCCTGATAGCTTTACACATGGCACCGCAGAACAGCGAAAAACTTGGTTTATGCGTGGTTATAACAGCGGTAGTATCAAATCTTGCGATACATTTGCTTCTTCGTCTTTGAACTAATACCATTCTTTGGTAAATAAAAGACAATTAACACTATAAAGAGAAAGGGTTAGGAACAAACATGAGTAATGTTGATCCCTCATTATTAATTTTACTGGTCCTCGCTGGGCTCGGTATTATTAGTCATAATATGACTGTAACGTTAGCTATGCTGGCTTTGTTAGTTATTAAAATTACACCATTAAATCAATATTTTCCTGTTGTTGAAAAATATGGCATGACCATAGGTATCTTAATTCTTACCATTGGCGTAATGACACCTATTGCAACGGGGCGTATATCAGGACAAGAAGTTCTTAATTCATTCTTAAATTGGAAATCACTATTAGCGATTGCTATTGGTATTGCTGTTTCTTGGTTAGGCGCTAGAGGTGTTTCTTTAATGAATAACCAGCCTTCAACAGTTGCTGGCTTATTAGTGGGAACGGTGATTGGAGTAGCGCTTTTCCGAGGTGTTCCAGTTGGGCCATTAATTGCAGCTGGTATTCTTTCGTTATTAATTGGTAAATCCTAGTAGTGTCATTCTCCCATTTGCATCAATACCAACAAAAGTTAGCACGATTTGGGCAGCGTCAATTACTGCTATTAGCGGGCGATCCAACATGGCAAGCAGAACAGATCCTGCAAATTACCCAGTTATGCGAAGGTGATTGGATAACGATTTCCTCCAGTAAACCTAATGCTATTTTACCAGAGCACGCTATCCGTTTGTTAGGGCGAGAGTTTCTACATGCTGTTTTTGATGCTAATGAGGGATTTAATACCGATGCTTTAGCGATGTTAACAGGCACATTAAAAGCTGGTAGTTTATTGATCCTGTGCTTACCTGATATTGATAATTGGGATAGCTACATAGATAACGATAGTCAGCGCTGGAATGATGCTCAAGGTGTACTTTCAACACCAAATTTTATGGGATGGCTAAAAGATATCACGTTGGGTGGTGGTCAAGTGATTGTGTGGCAACAATCAACATTATTGAAATTGCCTACAATGATAGAAAAAACTAAACCTTGGGTGCTTCCACAAGGTGAACCAACCACAGAGCAGCAAGTAATTTTAGATAATTTGCTTATATCGACATCTGGTGTTTGGAGTGTTATTGCACCAAGAGGACGTGGAAAATCTGCGCTTGCTGGTATGTTTATCGAGCAATGTCAAGATAATGTGATAGTTTGTGCACCAGCTAAAAATAGCACTGATGTTTTATCTTCCCATACCAACAAAGCCATTTCATTTTACTCTCCTGATAATTTATTAGCACTGTGCAAAAATAATGCAATTCATAGTGATTGGTTGATCATTGATGAAGCTGCTTCTCTACCAATTGCACAATTAGAAGTGCTGTGTGGTTATTTTCCTAATGTGTTAATGACAACCACAGTACAAGGTTATGAGGGAACAGGGCGCGGTTTTATGCTTAAATTAGGAGACAACATTCCCAATTTACGCATCTATCAATTACAAACACCAATCCGTTGGGCTAAAGATTGTCCATTAGAAAATTGGCTTAATCAGTTGTTATTGCTTGATGAACCTGAATATGATTTTGAACGCCAGCAACAAGGTGAAGTCGATATCCAGCAGCTTCAAGGAAATTGGCATAATAATATTCCACAATTACATGGATTTTATCAACTTCTTACTAGTGCGCATTATCGAACAACACCATTGGATCTACGGCGTTTACTTGATGGCCAAAAACAGCGTTATTGGTCAGCGACAATCAATAAAAAAATTGTAGGTGCTGTGTGGTGTATTGAAGAAGGGGGGGTACCTTTCAAACTTGCTTATGAGGTATGGCTGGGTACTCGTAGGCCTAGAGGTAATCTACTTGCACAATCATTAGTCACCTATGGTTTAACGCCAGATGCGGTGTGTTTAACCTCATTGCGTATTAGTCGAATTGCCGTTTTGCCTCAATATCGACGTCAGAAAATTGCCGCAACTTTAATAACTAATATTGTAAAAGAGAGCCAAAAACAGGCTATTGATTACCTTTCAGTGAGCTTTGGTTACACTGAAGTTTTAGCGCAGTTTTGGATGCAATGTGGCTTTCAAATAGTACGATTAGGGGTACATAAAGAGGCAAGTAGTGGATGTTATGCCGCAATGGCGATTTATCCACTAACAGAAAAAGGTGAGCAGTTATTACGTTCGTCTTTAAGCGCTTTTGCTTTGCAATATCAGAAGATAAAACAGCAAACAGGCATCTGTTTATCAACGAAATTACTACCCCATCATATTGCTACACCACAAGATACTTGGTTAATGATGGCAGGTTTCGCATTTGCTCATCGTCCGGTACTCACCGTTTATGAGAGTGTTGCCAACTTTTTGGTAGGTTATGAGCAACACTACCCGTTATTGGTGGCTTTTTTTGTAGAAAATAAAACAGTTGAACAGTGTGTAGCTGAGTTTTCTTTATCAGGAAAAAAAGTCTTAGCTAAGCAACTAAGAGAACAATGCGCAAAATTAATGGCTGAAAGAGATCCTCAATTAACATCGCATTATCAACAGTGGTTAGCTACTTGTTCTCATCCTTCTTGTTTTGATTTTGTTTAGGCCAATCATCTTCATCATCCCATTTATCATTAAAATCACGGTGTGGGGGTAATTTCCGCTTATTTTTAAGAAATTGTTTAGGATCGATTTTGTTCATATCTTTAATTGCGTTAATAATAATTCCCACCAAAAGAATTAAAATAACCCACCAATAGTCAGCAAACCAGTGCATAAATAAACCTTCTGTTTTAAAATCGTTATTGAGAATGAGGATCTTTTTTATTTAACGCTATAAAATGACCAAATACAGCATAAGTTGGAAAAGCACAGTATGAAACGGATATTATTGATTATAGCAGGTTGGTTATGTGTTGGATTAGCCACGCTGGGTGTTATTTTACCTGTATTACCCACAACACCTTTTTTATTACTTGCTGCATGGTGTTTTTCACGCTCATCAACACGCTTTCATCATTGGTTACTTTACCGTTCTTGGTTTGGTCCTTATTTACGTTATTGGCAAACTTATCGTGCCATGCCTAAAGGGGCGAAACCTAAAGCTATCTTAGTGATCTTAATTACTTTTGCGATTTCACTGTGGTTAGTATCAATGCTATGGGTCAGAATATTATTACTCATGATCCTAGTTTGTTTATTAATTTTTATGTGGAGACTTCCTGTAAACGATCAACAAGAAGCCCCATGTGAGAAATAACTTTATTCAGGCAAAACAATATAACGTGAAAATATCTCGTCAAGATTCGTTAATAACCACTGTTTACCATAAATATCTTCTTCCTCTAACACTGATTTAAGAATTTCAGGTGTGTAAGCAAGTGAGGCTTCATGAGATAGAGGCCAATAACTGATATGCCAAGGTTCGTAAGCAATATCGCTCTCTTTATGAGTAAATGGGCGATAAAAATCATATGCTGACATATTTTCCGTTAACCACTCATTAAGCTCTGCAAAATAGCCTCCGTCTTCATACTCCCAAGGCTCTAACTGTAATGATTGTCCTTCAGGTAAGCGAAAAGGATCATAAATATCAATTTCAGTTCCCCAATGGTGGCGACTTGCTCCCGGCAATGCTGACCATTTTAAAATGGCAGTACAACGCTCACCTTCTGATAGTGAATAAATATCTATTGGTTGGCTTTGTGCATCTAAGACAGGGCGCGTTCCTTCAAATTTGCCATTCCATATTGCCAGTTGGCGATTAAAATCGCGAAAAGAGCTGGCTGGCATTAATTTAAAACCTGCTTTTGTTGCTTGTTGTTGTAATGCTAAAAACGCTTTAGTGGCATTAAATTGTAAACGGTGTTGGCCTGATAAAGTGACCAAATGGTCAGTAGAACGACCCGTTAACATTAGAGGCGTTATCATAAAATAAGTTGCTCCATCACTCGCTGATAAATTCGACTAAGTTGCTGTAAGTCTGCCGCATTGACACATTCATTCACTTTGTGAATAGTTGCATTTACAGGGCCTAACTCAACAACTTGTGCTCCCATTTGAGCTATAAATCGCCCATCAGAAGTGCCTCCGCTGGTGGAGAGCTCTGGTTCTAAATTGGTATAATGTTTAACAGAATAGCGAACCGCTTCAAGCAATTTACCTTGACCAGTAATAAAAGGTTGACCTGATAAAGACCATTCTAAATGATAACTAAGTTGGTGTTTTTGCAATAAAGCTTCTGTACGTTGACGAATTTCTTCATCAGTAATTGCGGTGCTAAAACGGAAATTAAATTGGATAAACAATTCACCAGGAATAACATTATTACTGCCAGTACCTGCATGAATATTGGCAATTTGCATGGTTGTTGCTGGGAAAAATTCGTTGCCTTCATCCCAAACCGTATTGACTAATTCTTGAATAAAAGGGGATGCAGTATGAATAGGATTTTCTGCAAGGTGAGGGTAAGCGACATGCCCTTGTACACCCTGAATTAATAAATTCGCTGTTATTGAGCCACGACGGCCATTTTTTACCATATCACCTAATTGATGTTGGCTTGAAGGTTCACCGACAAGGCAATAATCGAGACGTTCGCCTCGTGACATCAAAGATTGCACAACTTTCACTGTGCCATCTGCTGCTTTTGCTTCTTCATCGGAGGTAATTAAAAAAGCCAGCCGTCCACGATGATCAGGATAAGAACGAACAAAACGTTCTGCGGCAACAATCATTGCGGCAAGAGAACCTTTCATATCAGCAGCACCGCGCCCATAAAGCATGCCATCACGTATTGACGGTTCAAACGGTGGTTGTTCCCATAATGCAGGATCACCAGTAGGAACTACATCTGTATGACCAGCAAAGGCCAGAGTCTCGCCCTCACCACCACGACAAGCCCATAAATTCTCTGTTTCACCAAAAGGCATTCTTTCAATAGTAAAACCAAGAGGAGCTAGCCTATCAATAATCAATTGTTGACAACCTTGATCGTCAGGGCTTATCGAAGGACGTGAAATTAATTGTTGTGCAAGTTCAATAACAGGACAGGACATAAATATTAGGCTCCTGTAAAGGTCAAATAGTCATTGGTATTAAAACCGACAATAAAGCGGTTATCTGATGAGACAAGAATAGGGCGCTTAATGATAGCGGGTTTATCTAACATCAGTGAAATAGCGGAGGTAACATCCGTGATTGCATTTTTTTCTTCATCAGATAATTGGCGCCAAGTTGTTCCTCTTTTATTCACAAGTGTCTGCCAATCTAAGTTTTCTGTAAAGGTGCGTAATAATGCTTCCGTCAAACCCTCTTTGCGGTAATCATGAAACGCGTAAGGAACATGATTATCATCTAGCCATTTACGTGCTTTTTTGATTGTATCGCAATTTTTTATGCCGTACATGGTATATGTCAGGTTTGTCGTGGACATGATATTTTCCTTATATGACAATACGTAATATTAGTATTGATGAGAATGAGTGTTATACAATTTCAAAATAACAGCTTTTGTTGTAGTGAAAAATCCTATTTACATTATAAAATATATCGGATATTAAACTGTCACGTTAGTGTAACGAATTGTGTAGCGTAGAGTAATACAAATACGAATAAAGATTTCCGTTGGTAAAAGAGAATATGAAAAGTATTTCACTGAGTCTTATATTACTTTTACTTTCTTCTTTTAGCTGGGCAGATGAAGAAAATGACAGTCAAAAAGTTGATGAGTATAAAATAGCCTTAGAAGCTTTTTTTAACAGTGATTATTTATTGTGTTTGGGCGAAGGGAAATGGCCTGTATATAGCAATGAAGATGATGCACCTTGGGTGTTAGAAAGAATGCATGCATTAGTTGAGGCTGGATTAATTGAACAAACAGCAAATGGAGAAGAATGGGTGTTCAATCTCAGTGAAAAAGGACGCACAGCGTGGCAACCTTACCAAGACTTCTGCTATGGTCATCTGTTTATTAGCCAAATAAAAGAGATCCAACCGATAGGATCAGGTAAAAGTAAAATTTATTTCTATTATGGTGTAAAAGGCATTCCTTCATGGGCAACTAATGAGGAAATACAATCCGCTTTTAGTGAACTTGATATTGTCATAAATGGAATTAATCGGGAGCTCTATCAGTTAAATATTGAAAAAATGCCAGATAACCATTTTAAAGTATTAAGTTACCCTGTTCCTATTGAGTAATGAATGACTTAATACATTTTTAAGCAAAATATTCAATAATAACTCTGATTACCCCGACCCAGTGTCGGGGTAAACGTTTAATACTGGTGCTTAATAAGAATAAGACTAGCAGCTAAACGAGAAGTAACTTGCAGTTTCTTTAAAATGTTACGAATGTGAACTTTTACTGTTTCTTCAGAAATAAATAAGTTTTCAGCAATCTGCTTGTTTTTCATACCAACTGACACTTCATGAAGGACATCAAGTTCTCTTTTTGTAAGAGCTGAAAGTGGATCAGAATAGTTTTGTCTAAGTTGGATATATTGCCAAACTCGCTCGCTATAAACAGGATGCCCAACAGCCGCTTTACGCAAGCTTAGTAACAGCATATCTAATTCACATTCTTTTAAAAGATAACCGTTTGCGCCTGCATCCAACGCAGCATAAACATCGTTGCGTGAATCAGAAACGGATAAAACAAGAACGTAAGATGTTAAACCAGAACGTCGAAGTGTCCGAATAGTATCAATACCTGAACGCCCTTGTAGGTTTAAATCCATCATAATTAAATCTGGATTTAATTGTTTTGCAGCGGTTACAGCCTCTTGAGCATTGCCACTTTCGCTTACTACGACAAAATCCTTGTCTTTTTCTAACAATAGCCGTAATCCATATCTCATGATAGGGTGATCATCCACTATCATAATTGAGTAGCTAGGCATAACCCCTCTCCCTAAAAAAAAATAATAATGTGCGTAATCTTTCCAAAAGTAGAAAATAAAAAAGTAAATTCCAAATGAGGAATAAAAATTAGAATCAGACATCTTATTAAAACAATAAGAAAATAAAATTGACGGTTGGCAATATTACACCAATTATTGTTACGGGTAAAAAAGAAAATAACCAAAACGCCTAACAAAAAATCTAATTCTATAAAATCTTTATAGTTACAATGAGTTGTGTAGAAATGAGCCTATTTAAAAAATAATCAACAAGCGAAAATAGTTATTGTTTTTTTAAACAATATAAAAAATTTAATTATTTTAAATGTTAATTTAATATCTGATAAATAATAAACAAATATTGTCTTTTTTCTGTTCGAGTTTATTACAGTGGGGAAAATTAAACGACGTTAATAATATACCTACAACTAGGTATTAATTGTATATAACAAATTTAGAGTGTGTTGACCTTTGATAGTCAGTTTTTATTCGCATTAAAATGAGTAAAACGCCTTTTAATCGAACCCAAAGGGCTGTTTTTTATGGTTGTTTTTATTTTAAGTGATCACTATTAATATCATTTAATGCCTAAAAGGGCTGAGTGGGTTGTTTTATAAGCTTTTGTAGCGATAAAAATCAGCAAAAAAGATCAGTGCGTTCTTGCTTACTAAATTGAAAAAAGTGTCGGAGCCGTCATGATTTAACGCTCCATTACCATTATACTAACGAAGCCCTTACCCTATTGATACAAAGGATATGAAGATGGAAGACAAATTAAAACAAAGCGCTCTAGATTTTCATGAATTTCCCGTACCAGGCAAAATCACAGTAACACCTACAAAACCGTTAATTACCCAACGTGACTTAGCATTAGCTTATTCGCCGGGTGTTGCAGCACCTTGTTTAGAAATTGCAGCTGATCCTCTTGCTGCTTATCGCTATACCGCTAAAGGTAACCTTGTTGGGGTGATTTCAAATGGTACAGCAGTGCTTGGACTTGGAAATATTGGGGCCTTAGCCGGTAAGCCTGTAATGGAAGGTAAAGGCGTTTTGTTTAAGAAGTTTTCTGGTGTTGATGTTTTTGACATTGAAGTTAATGAAACGGACCCTGATAAACTTGTTGATATTATTGCTTCATTAGAACCTACTTTTGGTGGTATTAACCTCGAAGATATTAAAGCACCAGAGTGTTTCTACATTGAGAAAAAATTGCGCGAGAGAATGAATATCCCTGTTTTCCATGATGATCAACATGGTACAGCAATTATCTCAACCGCGGCGATCCTCAATGGTCTACGTATTATTCGAAAAGATATCAGTAAAGTAAAATTAGTGGTATCAGGGGCAGGTGCAGCTTCTATCGCTTGTATGAATCTATTAGTCGCTTTAGGGCTAACACGTGAAAATATCACCGTATGTGACTCAAAAGGAGTTATCTACCGTGGTCGTGAAGCTAATATGGCAGAAACCAAAGCAGCCTATGCGATTGAAGACAATGGTACGCGCACATTAGATGATGTTATTAACAATGCTGATATCTTCTTAGGTTGTTCAGGGCCTGGTGTATTAACACAAGAAATGGTTAAAAAAATGGCGCGTGATCCACTTATTCTTGCGCTTGCAAATCCAGAGCCTGAAATTTTACCACCACTAGCAAAAGCGGTACGTTCTGATGCAATCATCTGTACAGGTCGTTCGGACTACCCAAATCAGGTTAATAACGTATTGTGTTTCCCATTCATTTTCCGTGGCGCCTTAGACGTTGGTGCGACTGCGATTAATGAAGAGATGAAACTCGCGTGTGTACATGCTATTGCAGAGCTTGCACTGGCAGAGCAAAACGAAGAAGTCGCTTCAGCGTATGGTGATCAAGAGCTCTCTTTTGGTCCAGAGTACATTATTCCAAAACCGTTTGATCCACGCTTAATTGTAAAAATTGCACCAGCAGTTGCAAAAGCGGCAATGGATTCGGGTGTCGCAACACGCCCAATTGAAGATTTCTCGGTTTATATCGAACATCTTAATGAGTTTGTTTATAAAACTAACTTATTTATGAAACCTATTTTCTCTCAAGCAAAAAAAGAGAAAAAACGCATTGTGTTAGCTGAAGGTGAAGAAAACCGCGTATTACATGCCACACAAGAACTCGTTACATTAGGTTTAGCAACTCCAATCTTAATTGGTCGCCCTAGTGTAATTGAGATGCGTATTCAAAAACTAGGCTTACATATTCAAGCGGGCAAAGATTTTGAAGTAGTGAACAATGAAAATGACCCACGTTTCAAAGAATATTGGCAAGAATATCACCAAATTATGAAACGTCGTGGTGTTTCTCAAGAACAAGCTCGTCGCGCAATGATTGGTAATCCAACGCTTATAGGTGCCATTATGGTGCGTAGAGGTGAAGCGGATGGCTTGATTTGCGGTACAGTAGGGAGCTATGCAGAGCACTTCGAAATCTATAAAAATGTATTTGGTTTACGTGAAGGTATGGAAACGGCAGGAGCAATGAATGCACTGTTATTGCCAAGCGGTAATACTTTCATTACAGATACTTACGTTAATGAAGATCCAACAGCCGAACAACTGGCGGATATTACTCTGATGGCAGCGGACACCATTCGTCGCTTTGGTATTGAACCAAAAGCCGCGCTAGTTTCTCGCTCAAGTTTTGGTTCTTTTGATAGTCCATCATCAATTAAACTCAGAAAAGCGTTAGAAATTATCAAACAACGCGCACCTGAATTAGAAATTGATGGTGAAATGCATGCTGATGCGGCATTAGTAGAGTCTATTCGCCGTGATGTGATGCCTGATAGCCCATTAAAAGGCTCTGCGAATTTACTTATTATGCCAACAATGGAAGCAGCACGTATTAGTTATAACTTATTACGAGTAACTAGTTCTGATGGTGTGACTGTGGGGCCTGTTTTAATGGGGGTCGCTAAACCAGCTCATATTTTAACGCCAATTGCATCAGTACGTCGTATCGTAAATATGGTGGCATTAGCTGTTGTCGAAGCGCAAGCACAATCATAAAATTAATTGTTAATAATCAAATTGTTTTACACATAAAGCGCCTTTTATCAGGCGCTTTTTTTATGCCATTGAAATGGATATAAAAGCACTAAATGCAAATAAATATAAGAATGATATTGATAATTGTTATTAATGACATTAACCTATGCGCTCAACTAAAATAGGTATATATAACTATAGGACGATTATGTTTTTCTCAATATCAAAAAGGATCTTACTATTAGTTTCATTAATAAGTCTTTCAGCTTGTCATTCAATAGAAAAGCAACCTGTATCAACTGTAGATCTGACAATTATTCAGTCGGCAAACATTATTGATACTCAAACTGGGCAATCTATCACGGCAGATACATTGCTAACACGGTTAGCAAGCCAATCACGTGTGATCATTGGTGAAAAACATGACAATGCTTATCATCATGATATTGAATATTGGTTAATGACAGAACTACCTAAAAAGCGCCCTCAAGGCGCTGTTTTACTCGAGATGTTAACACCAAGCCAGCAATCCTTAGTTGATAATACAAAGAAACGTTATTCAGGTTCTGAATATCTACGGGATGAACGCCTAATGGCGGCATTAAAATGGAATTCAGGCTGGCCTTGGAAATGGTATGGCAATATTGTTAAAGCCGGGCTAAGCGCTGATTATCCTTTATTAGCTGCCAATATTGATCGCAGTGAAATATCTAGTGCGTATAAAAATCCGCCTATTATTGAAGGTGTACATTCAACTGATGCATCTGTTCGTCAACTTATTCAAAAAACAATCGAACTTTCTCATGGCGGTGCGCTTGATAAAACACAAGCAGAAAAAATGACGGTTATTCAGCAATTGCGAGATCGTGCAATGGCGAAAAGTTTATTGGATGCTCCTACGCCTGCACTTTTAATTGCTGGCTCTTTTCATGCCACAAAAATAATGGGTGTACCTTTACACGTTGCTGATTTAGCGCCGAATGAAAACGTGACAGTCGTGATAATGACAGAAGAGGGAAGTGATATCACTCCAGTTCATGCCGATTATCTTTGGATAACACCTGCTGCATTACCTTAATTTATTGATAACACGATTATGCTTATTTCCTCTTGTATGGATCAAATGCCAAAATTTCAGCTTTGCAGTTCTAAAGCGTTAATTTTGGCTATCGGTGTACACGCTGTTTTTGTCATGGCTTATTTTTTTCTCAATAAAGAAAATACGGTATTAATACAAGAGCCTGAATTAGCTGTAATGATGAGCTTAAGTGAAAATGTACAAGCGCTCAGTGATGAAAAACAGATTGTAGGGGTCGATCAACAACTGGCAGTGGCAAGCCAAAAAAAGGTAGAGCAAGATATTGCTGAAAAGCAGCCTGATCTTATTGTGAATGAAAATGCTGATATTTTGATCGAAAAACCCAAAAAAAGGGTTAATGTAGAGCAAACTGCTAAAGTAACTCCTGTTACCTCTCCTGTAAAACCGGCACCGATTATGAGTGAAAATGTGTCTAGCCAATCAGCACCTTCAAGTAGTCGTTCCGCAGCGAGACAGCAATCTAATGATGTTAGTGCAAATTATGACAGTGATTCGGATAGTTCAGAAAGCGCATTAGCATTATGGCAAGCTAAAACAAAAGGACACCTTAATCGCTATAAAGCCTATCCTGAAGAAGCAAAAAGCAAAGGCAGAACGGGGATTTCTAAAGTGCGCTTTATTGTTGATGAACAAGGTTATGTCATATCGAGTGAATTAATTCTCAGTAGTGGCGTGCGTTCTTTAGATAGAGAAGCACAAAGAGTACTCAAACGTGCTGAGCCCTTACCGATACCGCCAATGGAGTTATTGTCGAAAGGTAAAATAATGGTTGAAATGCCAATTGAGTTTTCTACACTAACGTTCTAACGACAGGTTAAAAAGGAAATAAAACGTTATGCTAGTCGCAACAAAAAAACGGATGACGTTGCAATTAACGAGTGCGATCATGGCTTTGTTAATTTCAACAACACCTGCATTGGCTCAAAATCAAAAGGACTCCCTAGTGATGCCACCAAAAGCGAATAAAGTGCCTCATGTGATGACAGAACATGGCGATGCACGTACCGATAATTATTATTGGCTAAGAGATGATTCACGCAAAGATCCTAAAGTGCTTGATTATCTTAATGCTGAAAACGCCTATACCGAATCTGTAATGAAAGAAGGTAAGGCATTAGAAGAAACACTCTTTAATGAAATGGTGAGCCGCATGGCTCAAAATGATGAGTCAGTGCCTTACATTTATAATGGCTATACTTATCGTACTATTTACCAAGAAGGTAAAGATTTCCCTATTTATCAGCGTAAGCCAGTTAATAGCGAGAGTGAATGGGAAGTTCTGGTTGATGGAAACGAACGTGCTAAAGGGCATGAGTTTTATCAATTAGGTGATCTGACTATCAGCCCAGATAACAAACGTATAGCGATTGCTGAAGATAAAGAAGGGCGCAGAAACTATAATGTTGCCTATAAAGATTTGTCAGATAACACATGGAAAGAGAATGTGTTGACTAATATCTCAGCAAACTTAGTGTGGGCAAATGATAGCAAAACACTATTTTATGTTGATAAAGATCCGCAAACGCTACTACCTTATCAAATTTATCGCCATCAATATGGCACTGATCGCAAACAAGACGTCAAAATCTTTGAAGAAAACGACGATCGCTTTTATACATGGATGGGTAAAAGCAAATCTGAAGATTACATTCTTGTCTCTATTGAAAGCTCAACAACCTCAGAGTCTCGCTTAATTGATGCAAATGCACCAGAAAAACCGATGGTTATTTTCTCTGCACGTCAAGAAGGGCGCGAATATGATATCGACCATTTTAATGGTGAATTTTATATTCGTTCGAATCATGAGAGTGAATTGTTTGGTCTTTATAAAACAGCATCAATCGATAAACCTTGGAAAACCGTCATTGCGCCACAAAAAGATGTCGATTTAGAAGGTTTTGATCTGTTTAATCGCTGGTTGGTTGTGGAAGAAAGAAAACAAGGCTTAGTATCATTACGCCAAATTGATTGGAAAACAGGTCAATCAACTAATGTCACGTTTGACGATCCCGTTTATATGGCATGGTTAGGATTTAACCCTCAAGCAGATAGTGAAGAGCTTCGCTTTGGTTATACATCCATGACAACACCATCTTCAACTTATCAATGGAATATGCAAACACATCAAAAGCAACTGCTTAAACAACAAGAAGTGAAAGGCTTTGAACGTGATTTGTATGAAAGTGAGCGCATTTGGGTAAAAGCACAAGATGGTGTTGAAGTTCCCGCATCATTGGTTTATCGCAAAGACTTATTTAAGAAAGGCGAAAATCCTATCTTAATTTATGGTTATGGCTCTTACGGTAGTAGTATTGATCCATCATTTAGCTCACCTCGTTTAAGTTTGTTAGATAGAGGTTTTGTCTATGCGATTGTTCACGTACGTGGTGGTGGTGAATTAGGTAAACGTTGGTACAACCAAGGCAAAATGGAACATAAAGTTAATACTTTTACTGACTTTATTGATGCCACTAAATATCTAATTGCCGAAGGTTATGGAGCACCTAAACATGTTTACGCAATGGGTGGCAGTGCCGGCGGTTTATTAATGGGCGCTGTTGTGAATATGGCACCAGAATTATACCGTGGTGTTGTATCTCAAGTTCCATTTGTTGACGTTGTGACAACAATGCTCGATGCTTCAATTCCATTAACGACAGGGGAATATGAAGAGTGGGGAAATCCTGCCGATAAAGACGTTTATTTCCGCTTAAAATCATATAGCCCATACGATAATGTTGTTGCTAAGGCTTATCCTCATTTATTAGTCACTACAGGATTACATGATTCACAAGTACAATATTGGGAGCCTGCAAAGTGGGTTGCTAAATTACGTGAATTAAAAACAGATAATAATCTATTATTACTTGATACTAATATGAGTGCAGGACACGGCGGTAAATCAGGACGTTTTAATCGTTTACGTGATACTGCAAAAGAATATGCTTTTATTCTGATGTTAGAACAACCGAAAGTTTATTTTAAAGCTCAAAATATTAACTAGATTAGTATGTAATAACAAATAAATTTAATAAAATTAGCCTGTCTCTCTTTAAGAGAGACAGTGCTATTATTTAAGTTGATATAACAATAATAATATTATTTCTTATTTTTTGTTTTTTATATAAAGCAAAGTGAGCCTATTTAAATAAAAATAAAGAATAGGTTTATTATGAAATTTACAAGGAAAATACTTAGCACTCTTATATTATTTTCGGGTGTTAATCATCTTGTCATCGCATCTGAAACAGATAAAGCAGTTCAATTTAGTAGTTTAAAAGTCTCATCAGCACAAAAAGAAACACCAGAACAAAAAGCATTGGGAAAACCGGGTGCTTATAGCTCTATTGGTGAAATTAATAATCTCGAATCAGTTGAACAAACATTACGCTCAACGCCAGGTACGTATACTCAAATGGATGTAAGCCAACCTGGTGTTAGTGTCAATATTCGCGGGCTTAGTGGTTTTGGTCGCGTTAATATGATGGTGGATGGTGTCACACAAACGATGTATAGCACATCACCTAGTCAATATGCTCATGGTGCACAACCTTATAATCAATTTAATACGATGATTGATCCGAATTTTATTATTAAAATTGATATTTCTCGCGGTCAACAAGATGGTGAAAATAGCATCAATGCTTTAGCAGGTAGCGCTAATTTTAAAACAATTGGTGTCGAGGATATTTTATTTGAAGGGAATTCATGGGGAGTAAGAAGTAAAGCCGCTGGTGGTACAAATGGTTTAGGTTATAACGGCATGGTTGCCTTTGCCGGACAACGCTCATTATTTAATGATAATGGTACTGTTGGTGCAATGCTTGCGTTAAGCGGGCATAAAATAGAGTCGTCTTATAAAAATGGCGCAGGTTTTAATAGTGAAGAATTTGCGACAAGTAAAGAATTTAATCAAAGACCCCACTCAGAACTGACTAAAATAAATATTAAACCCAATGATTCTCATGAACTAGAATTAAGTGGTCGTTTTTATAACAACGATTTTAATCGTCGCAAAATTGATGCCAAAGATTATTATGCAAAATATCGCTATACACCATTAAATGATTTATTTGATAGTGAAGTTCTGCTTAGTCACAGCCAAGCATCACAAAAATTTGAGGGTGATTCTCTTGTGAGTTTACGAGAAGCAAATGCCAAAAATATATCTGATTCATTAGTGGCGAAAAATACCAGTCGCTTTAATTATGGTGAATTAGATATGGCATTAACGCTTGGCTCTAAATTAATGTCAACAGAATACAAACGTAGTGTTATCGCGCCTTCTACTGATCCGAGGCAATCACAAAATATGGTTGAATATAACTCCTTTGCACCTCAAGGAAAAAATGATTTAACCAGTTTCTTTTCACAAATGAAATTTGAATACGATATTTATACTCTCGATCTAAATTTAAATTATGTGGATTATCATATTAAAGGGCGTAAACCTGCTTGTGATCCAACCGCTGCTTGCTTCCCTGAAGGTGAAATGAATGTTAATCGTCATGATAGAAATTGGGAGCCGGGAATGCTACTTTCCGCTGAAATTATTCCTGAATTTCAGCCGTTTGTTAGCTATGCACAAACAATGAGAGCACCTACCTCACAAGAGATCTTCTTTGCTAATGAAGGTGGTGCTTCAATGAATCCATTTTTGAAAAGTGAAAAGGCCGATACCGTTCAAATTGGTTTTAATAGCTATCGCCCAGATTTAATTATTGAAGGTGACAGTTTACGATTTAAAGGATTGTGGTATCACACAAAAATTAAAGATTACATCTCTAGTGATTCTTATTTTGTTTGTAAAGGTGGTGTGCGTTGTAAAAATGACGGCTCTTTAACGACTGAGGATTACGCGGGAATTGAATATGATGGCAATATTTTCCTCTATACCAATAGCCTTGAGCCTGTAACTTTACGTGGTTATGAACTTCAAGCAAATTATGATGCAGGGGTATTTTACACAAACCTTTCTTATAGCGATCAGCGCACATCTCAACCGACTTCGATTGCCAGTACTGATTTTGGGCAAACACCTGCCTCTGAGTTACCTAAATATTATGCCTCTATTGATACAGGTGTTCGCTTCTTTGATGACCAGTCATTAGAATTAGGTACTGTGATCCAAATCACAGGAAAATCGCGTAAATCTTCACCTGAAGGTGTTGATTCTGATACGGGCAAAGTCCCTATGGTGCAACAAGATAATATCCCAACGGTTATTGATCTTTATAGTAACTATAAAATTAATAAAAATATTTCTTTGAAATTTGCGGTGCATAATTTAATGAATAAAAACTATTCTAATGCGCTTGATAGAAGTAATTCAGCACCAATGATGCAAGATCCAGGAAGTAATACTCAAACTGCTCGAGGACGAAGCTACCTTTTTGCAGGAGAGGTGCGTTTTTAATATAACGTAATGATTATTTTAAAATATAAATAATAAAAAAACGGCACCAATATTATTTTGATGCCGTTTTCTTTTGTATTTATATAAATCTTAAATTACTTGATCTGACCTAATCGTTATTTTTAGCAGTTGCTTTGCGTTTTGCTCTTATCTTTTGTGTTTTTACCACTTCACTGGTGATCCAACCATCTTCAACACGTGTTTTTAATGGATCGCCCACTTTCACTTGTTTGGTGTTTTTCAGAACTTCTCCAGACTCTGTTTCGCTAATACTGTAACCGCGAGAAAGTGTTGCGAGAGGACTCACACTTTCTAAACGAGAACAACTAATAGCGAACTGTTCACGTTGACGAGATAGCTGTTGTGCAATACTTTCTCGCATACGGTAAATCAGCAGCTGTTGTTGACGAAGTAATGTTTGAATTTGGGAACTAGGTTCTTGGTAATTAAGGCGTTTTTGTAGTTGTGTTTGTTGATGTTGTTTGGCTTGTAATAATCGCTGAAAACTAGAAACTAAACGCTGTTGTGTTGAAGCCAATGCATTTTGCTGACGAGCAAGGCGTAAATGAGGATGCTGTTGCTGTAAACGGTGATGAAGTTGTGTTATTGAGCGTAATTTTTTTGCTAAGTAGTAATCCATTGCCATTTCAAGGCGTTGTTGTTGTGATTGCAATTGGCGCAATAGCTCAAGCTTGTTACGGCTGATTAGTTCTGCTGCTGCAGAAGGTGTTGGCGCCCTAAGGTCAGCAATAAAATCAGCTATGGTTACATCAGTTTCATGACCAACCGCACTTACAATAGGAATTTCACTGGCAAAAATAGCACGGGCAACGCGTTCATCATTAAAAGCCCAGAGATCTTCTAATGAACCACCGCCACGGCCAACAATTAAGACGTCACACTCTTTACGGCGGTTAGCAAGTTCAATAGCACGAACAATTTGCATAGGTGCTTCAGCGCCTTGAACGGCAGTTGGATAGATAAGTACGGGTAAAGAGGGATCACGACGACGAAGAATATTTAAAATGTCGTGTAGTGCAGCGCCTGTTGATGAAGTGATAACACCAATTTGTTTTGCAGGTGATGGCAGGGGATTTTTATGAATAGCATCAAATAAACCTTCTGCACTGAGTTTTTGTTTTAATAGCTCAAACTGTTGTTGTAAAAGCCCGTCACCAGCAGGTTGCATACTCTCAACAATCAATTGGTAATCACCTCGTGGCTCATACAATGTGATTGTTGCTCGCACTAAGACTTGCTGACCGTGTTGAGGACGGAAAGTGACTTTGCTATTTTGTCCACGAAACATCGCAGCTCTGATTTGGGCGTTAGTATCTTTTAACGTAAAATACCAGTGACCAGAAGAGGGTTGAGTAAAATTGGAAATTTCAGCGCTGATCCAAATGCGACCCATTTCCATTTCTAATAATTGGCGAACGGTCTTATTTAGACGGCTAACAGTAAAAATATTATTGTTTATTGGTAGTGTCATGTGAGCCAGATCAAATTTTAAAACAAAGACTTAATTGATTGATACTACCTAAGTTTGCGGCAGGATCAATAAAAATTTTGAAAAAAAGCTAGAAGCAACCGATTACGGTGTGTATAATTCCGCGGCAATATTTTCTATTTCCTAAAAGCCGCCTTGGTGAGATATTGCTATGTTACGAATTAAAAAAGAAGCACTTACATTTGATGATGTTTTGTTAGTTCCTGCACACTCCACTGTTCTTCCTAATACTGCCGACTTGTCTACTCAACTGACTGAAACAATCCGCCTAAATGTTCCTATGCTTTCTGCTGCAATGGATACTGTGACTGAAGCGCCTTTAGCTATCGCATTAGCTCAAGAAGGTGGAATTGGTTTTATCCACAAAAACATGTCTATTGAACGCCAAGCTGAAGAAGTTCGCCGCGTGAAAAAACATGAAAGTGGTGTTGTCACTGATCCTATCACCGTAACACCAGAAACTTCTTTACGTGAAGTTCAAGCAATGACTGAACGCAATGGCTTTGCGGGTTATCCTGTTGTGACTAATGATAACGAATTAGTTGGTATTATTACCGGCCGTGATGTTCGTTTTGTGACTGATTTAGACCAACCTGTTACTGCGGTAATGACACCTAAAGAACGCTTAGTGACAGTACAAGAAGGTGAAGCACGCGATATCGTTATGCAAAAAATGCATGAAAAACGTGTAGAAAAAGCGCTAGTGGTTGATAACCACTTCCACCTGAAAGGTATGATCACAGTAAAAGACTTCAAAAAAGCAGAACGCAAACCTAATGCTTGTAAAGACGAACATGGTCGTTTACGTGTTGGTGCTGCTGTTGGTGCGGGTGCTGGTAATGAAGAGCGCGTGGCTGCATTAGTTGCTGCTGGCGTTGATGTTTTACTTATTGACTCTTCTCACGGTCATTCTGAAGGCGTACTACAACGTATTCGTGATACTCGTGCTTTATATCCTAACTTACCTATTATTGGTGGTAATGTTGCAACCGCAGAAGGTGCTTTAGCATTAGCGGATGCTGGTGTAAGCGCGGTTAAAGTAGGTATCGGCCCAGGCTCAATTTGTACAACACGTATCGTAACAGGCGTTGGTGTACCGCAAATTACCGCTATTGCAGATGCGGTAGAAGCACTAAAAGATCGCAATATTCCTGTTATTGCTGATGGCGGTATTCGTTTCTCTGGTGATATTGCGAAAGCATTAGCAGCGGGCGCGGCTTGCGTTATGGTTGGTTCAATGTTTGCAGGTACGGAAGAATCCCCAGGTGAAATTGAACTGTTCCAAGGTCGCTCTTATAAATCATACCGTGGTATGGGTTCATTAGGTGCAATGTCTAAAGGTTCATCAGACCGTTATTTCCAAACTGATAATGCCGCAGACAAATTAGTACCAGAAGGTATTGAAGGCCGTGTTGCTTATAAAGGCTTATTGAAAACCATCGTTCACCAACAAATGGGTGGTTTACGTTCATGCATGGGCTTAACAGGTTGCGCAACTATTAAAGAATTAAATACTAAAGCTGAATTTGTTCGCATCAGTGGTGCGGGTATTCAGGAAAGCCATGTTCATGATGTTACTATCACAAAAGAATCACCTAATTATCGCTTAGGTATGTAATTTATTCCGAGAAAGGCTTGTGGTAATAATACAGAGCAAGCCTTTCAACTTTATGACTTTATCTGTTTTGGAATTCACCACAAATGACAGCAAATATCCATAATCATCGCATTCTTATCCTTGATTTCGGTTCACAGTATACGCAGCTTATTGCTCGTCGTATTCGTGAAATCGGTGTTTATTGTGAACTCTGGGCATGGGATGTAACCGAAGAGCAAATTCGTGAATTTAATCCTAATGGTATTATTTTGTCTGGTGGTCCTGAAAGTACGACAGAAGATAACAGCCCTCGTGCACCAGAATACGTATTTAATGCCGGCGTTCCTGTATTAGGTATTTGCTATGGCATGCAAACGATGTCGATGCAATTAGGTGGCGATGTCGAAGTTTCTGGTGAGCGTGAATTTGGTTATTCACAAGTTGAAATTCGTGAGACTTGTGCGTTATTCCGCGATATTCAAGATTCAGTAAGTGAAGATGGCAAACCATTATTAGATGTATGGATGAGCCATGGCGACAAAGTAACCGCTATCCCTTCAGATTTTATCACAGTAGCAAGCACTGAAACCTGCCCGTTTGCTATTATGGCCAATGAAGAAAAACGCTTCTATGGCGTTCAATTCCATCCAGAAGTAACACATACTCACCAAGGTTTAGCGATTTTAAAACGTTTTGTTTTGGATATCTGTGGTTGTGATGCGTTGTGGACTTCTGCCGCAATTATTGAAGACACAGTTGCTCGTTTAAAAGAGCAAATTGGTGATGATCACGTTATTTTAGCGTTATCAGGCGGTGTTGACTCATCAGTAACTGCATTATTGTTAAACCGTGCAATTGGTAAGCGTTTAACCTGCGTATTTGTTGATAACGGCTTATTGCGTCTAAATGAAGCAGAGCAAGTCATGGAAATGTTTAAAGGTAAATTTGACCTAAATATTATCCATGTTGAAGCGGAAGAACGTTTCTTAACTGCACTGAAAGGCGAAAACGATCCAGAGAAAAAACGTAAAATCATTGGTCATTCTTTTATTGAAATTTTCGATGAAGAAGCACTTAAACAGCCACAAGTTAAATGGTTAGCACAAGGCACTATTTACCCAGATGTAATTGAATCAGCCGCATCAGCAACAGGTAAAGCCCATGTGATTAAATCACACCATAATGTGGGTGGTTTACCTGATGACATGAAACTGGGTTTAGTTGAACCATTAAAAGAGCTGTTTAAAGATGAAGTGCGTAAAATTGGCCTAGAGTTAGGTTTACCTTACGATATGCTTTATCGTCATCCATTCCCAGGCCCTGGTTTAGGGGTTCGTGTTTTAGGTGAGATCAAAAAAGAGTACTGTGATTTATTACGCCGTGCTGATGCTATCTTTATTGAAGAACTACATAAAGCTGACTTATATAACAAAGTAAGCCAAGCATTTACCGTATTCTTACCTGTGCGTTCAGTCGGTGTTATGGGTGATGGTCGTAAATATGACTGGGTTGTTTCATTACGTGCAGTTGAAACTGTGGACTTTATGACTGCGCATTGGGCACATTTGCCGTATGACTTCTTAGGTCGTGTTTCTAACCGCATTATCAATGAAGTAGGCGGAATTTCCCGTGTTGTTTATGATATTAGCGGTAAGCCACCAGCAACAATTGAGTGGGAATAATCCCCCAATAAGAATCAGCTGGCACTGACTGGCAAAATAATGACTTAAGCCCATGTAAAAGTGGGCTTTTTTGTTTTTATGGCTTGTTGTATCTGGCACTGATTAGCAGCGTCAAGCACAAGTTGAATGGGGTATTAAAGTTGGTATTATCGCATGCAGATGCCATGAACACTGACTGATACCATGCGATAGTTTTTGATCCTCTCATGGTATTAAAAATAAGTAATTGTTTGTTTTTAAAGGAATTGAATCATAGTTTCCTACGGTTGTTTTATATGGTATCGAAACGTTAAAAAAGGATGAAAATGAATGCTGACTGATACCAAACTGAGAAATTTAAAACCGAAAGAAAAGCTCTATAAAGTGAATGACAGAGATGGGCTGTATGTCGCTGTAATGCCTGCTGGCTCTGTCTCTTTTCGTTATAATTACGCTATTAATGGCAGACAGGAAACGGTAACTTTTGGTCGTTATGGTATTGGAGGGATTACTTTAGCTGAAGCCAGAGAGCGGCTAGGGGAAGCTAAAAGAATGGTGACAGATGGTAAGTCCCCAGCTAAAGAAAAAGCCAGAGATAAAGCGAGAATTAAAGGTGCTGAAACATTTGGTGCATGGGCTGAAAAGTGGCTTCGTGGCTATCAGATGGCAGATTCTACACGGGATATGCGGCGATCAGTTTATACCAGAGAACTCAAGGGAAAATTTGGCAACCAAAAGTTAAATGAAATCACACACGAAGACTTACGGGCGATCACTGACACTATTGTTGAACGTGGTGCACCAGCGACTGGGGTTCATGCACGAGAAATCGTACTTCAGGTTTATCGCTGGGCGATTGAACGAGGCCAGAAGGTAGAAAATCCAGCAGATTTAGTGAGGCCTGCAAGTATTGCTAAATTTGAACCCAGAGATCGCTCGTTAACGGCAGGTGAAATTGGTTTGATGTACCGCAATCTTGAGAAGGTTGGGACAACGCCCTCAATTCGGGTAGCTGTAAAACTGTTATTGTTAACAATGGTACGTAAAAGTGAGTTAACGAATGCCACCTGGAGTGAAATTAATTTCAGTGAAGCAATTTGGACAATCCCAAAAGAGCGAATGAAACGTCGTAATCCGCATTTGGTTTTCCTGTCACGTCAGGTGATGGATATTTTAGTTGCCTTAAAAACCTTTGCAGGCGGTTCTGATTTTATTCTACCATCGCGCTATGATTCAGATGCGCCAATGAGTAGCGCAACAATGAATCGGGTACTGGATCTCACCTATAAAGCCGCACAAAAAGACGGGCACGACCTTGCTAAATTTGGACCTCACGATTTACGCAGAACAGCGAGTACATTGTTGCATGAAGCTGACTATAACACAGATTGGATAGAGAAGTGTCTGGCGCATGAACAGAAAGGGGTTAGGGCAGTGTACAATAAGGCAGAGTACCGTGAGCAGCGCACCGCTATGTTGCAGGATTGGGCTGATATGATAGATGGGTGCACTTTAGATATTCGAAAATAACCATTTATAGGTGTGTTAAAAAGACGATTATAATAAGTGATGGATTGCCAGCTATAACTCTAGGTAATTTAACCGTTGTAGAGTAATTTGAACAATTGCTAGACTTACAAATAGTTCGAATTTGCTTGTATGGCGTTTTACGGAGGCAATAAATAGAATGCATTGTTGATTGTTCACATTTAATAGTGGAGGGCTATTCCATAAACCGACCTAACTTGATGTTCATATTTTAAGCAACTCGAGAGGGCAAGTAAGCGCTGTACGTTGACATCATAAAAACCACCTTCAGGGCTCGCAATTTTCAAAGATTCAAGTCTCAACGGTTTACTTGTTTGCTTCAGTAATTGCATAAAGTTAGAAATTTGTTCGGTTAATTGAGAACGTTGATAAATATTGCGGTTGTTGCTTATTACCATTTTATCAGCAGCTTTTAAATAATTTCTAGCATTAGCAAAATAGCTTTGGGATTTTTGAAATGTTTCTAAAAAGCGTTCATCAATTGGAAAAACTTTATAGGTATCAAATACTTCACTCCATGGGAAAGAAGCAATTCCATGTACTCTATGCTGTGCAGACATTAACTCTTGCCATCTTGAGCTACTGTCCGTGACTAATACAGATCCAGTCGCCTGAGCTATTAGTAACGACATTTCATAATTTGGTGCCATTCTAAACTGTAGGAACTGGCCGCTATCTTTGTATCCCGTTTTCTGTAATAACATCAGTGGAGATATTTCAGCTTGGCTTTCTAGCTCATCGATTGTGTTAGTGGCTTCCACCTCATCTAAACCAAATTCATGTATTAGTAACTGAATTCTAGCCTCTCTTGGCATTATTGCAGTGGAATTTAGTAAATCCTCAATAGATATAGAGGTCAGTAAATGTTGATCTTGATTAGTAAGAATTTGTTGTTTCAAGCTACGTTCTTTTGCCATTTCCATCATGCCTCTCATAAGAGGCATATCAAATTCACTAGGGTCTGGGATTAAGTTAATCAAACCAAGCCTAATAAATGGCTCCATTTGTAGCATAAACATGAAATCTTTTAGAGCTTGGTACTTATATCTTGACGGCGACTCAAGAGGGCTAAATTCTGGATTAATGTTATTTGGATTGATGATTGGAGTTTCAATTAAAAAATCATCAAATAGGGAAGCCATTGGTAGCGCATTAGCGCTAATTGTCCTAGCATCTATTGGGCCTGTATACAGACCTCGAAACTTTCCATCTGGCTTAGGCAAAAGTGCGTAAATATCTGTTTCACGTGGCCATAAGGTTGAATAGAAACCATAAATTTCTGTTATATGCTCTTTAGATAATTCTCTCCTGACGTCCAACCAAGTTTTGTCTCTGTTAAGTCCAAGAACATCACGAATACAATTACAGAATGCTATATTTCTTTCCCGGATACTCATAACACTCCATGTTGTACGCAAATCAAGAGGAATATCTCGGCAACAGTTCTTGTATTTCATAGCGCTACCGCAGCCGCATGGTTCGTTTCGACCTAATCTAGTTTCATTTATATCCTTATTAAGATATTTAGCAGGAGGAGTTGTGCGCCCAAGCATGTCCTGATAGTGGATAGTGCCGTCTTCAAATCGCGCATATATTTCTCCACTGTACCGGTATAACATATTTGGTTGAGGTAATAAGACATGTCTTAACTCTTCCCAATTACAATCCACATCATTTTCAGGAAATAACCACTCCTCTTTGCCAGCAGCAACTGTAGCTTTAGCTCTACTCTTAATTATATAGTTGATTTTATTAACATCATCCTCTGTTAAGATACGATTATTGATAAACTCAATTGTATTAACCATGCTTCGGCGCATACGGGTAGCATTTGTTCGTTGTTCAAGTGGGTTCGTATTTTCTGGATTTAAGGCGTACTCAATATTTGACAAAATTAAGCATCGATTTTTATCTAAAGGAAAGATCGTTTGAGACCCTTTTAGGGCAATATCGGGATCATTAGGGTATTTACAAAGCTCAGAGTCAGGAGGGCAGGCATAATTGTAAACAGTTACAGGATGGTCTGAAACTATAAATTTAATGTCTGAATTTTCAGCTGATACGAGCTCTCGAACTCCTTCAGCCCATAAGGTGAAATGCATGGTACGTAATGACTGCATTTCAATCATTAGCTGGAGCTGATCGAGTTCAGGATATTTACTTCGAATCCAATCTAAGCCTTTAGGTGTGCGAAGTTTCTGAGCGTCTAAATAAGTAAAAAAAGCTTTAAAATTTTGGTGCCACTTTTCTTGACTGTCAGTTAGAAAGGCTCGAACAGCTTTGGAGCCATTATCATCAATAGGGCCAAAAAGTTTCTTTTCTATTTCATCATTTGCAAGGTTACCTAAAAATGTTGAATATAGATGTGCTTCATAAAATTGCTGAGCAGCAGTATACCACTTAACATTTTGAGTAACTTTAGACTTACCATTTGGCAAGGGAATTTCTTTGCGTGCCAAATGGCATAGTTGGTTATCACGTTCACTCATGAAACCTTTTTGATGCCATTGAGGAATATAATGATTATTTTTAGTTGTTCTCGCCATCTTTGTATCAGTTCTTAGTTTTTTAATACATTGGAGATATAGTATATTAATGAGTTAGTTTATTGATTTTCTTTTAAGACTAAACTCAGAGGAAACTGTGCTCAGAGCTTTAGACACTGCTTGATGGGTCATCTCTTTTCCTATGTGTTTCATCATATTTTGAGCTATCTCATATTGGCTAAAACCATACATTTTTAGAGCTAACATTCTTTTTTTATTATCAGTAAGTCTTGAGTCAACCATTTTTCTAGCAATATTGCGTATTTTATCTATATCATTAGGCCCTAAAAAAACTCCTGCATTTGTCATATTATCAACAATACTAATTATTTCCTCACATGTTTTTTCATCAACGATAATTGACTCAGAAAATGTATTTTGGATATGCTCAAAACATGTAAGTGATTGAGCGTAATCTATTGTTTTGTCACTAAGATAATAATAAAAATACTCATCTATGAGATTATCACCTGACATAGCATTTAAACGCTCAGGGTTAGCTATTTTTGTATTGGCTTATGTCTGTGTTATAACCATAGAATATTAGCGTTGAGATGTAAATTAGTGAAAAAAGTCAAAAATAAGGAGATAAGGACATCATGCATAATGAGATATTAAAAAAATTACCGCAAATAGAACAAGAGCATCAAGTTAAATTACTTTATGTTGCAGAAAGTGGAAGTCGAGCTTGGGGATTTGCCTCAACAAATAGTGATTACGATGTACGAGGTATTTTTATACGGCCGCGTAATGCTTATCTTTCTATCGATAAACCTAAAGAGACTTTCGAATGGATAGAAAATAGCTGGTTTGATGTAGGCGCTTGGGATATTACCAAAGCACTACACTTATTACGGAAATCGAACTGTATATTATTAGAATGGCTTCAATCACCAATAATTTATCAACAATATCCTAATGTTCAAAAAGAGTTGTTTGAACTGGCAAAGCTCTATTACCAGCCAAAAGTAATTGTTCATCATTATAGAGGGATAGCTAAAGTTGTGAGTGACTATTTTCCAGAAGATAAAACAAGAAATGAAGCTGATGCAAAACCTATAAAATTAAAAAAATGGTTCTATCTATTACGCTCTCTGCTGTCGGCTTATTGGACAGTAAAAACAGGTGATATCCCACCTATGGAGCTAAATAAATTGATAAAAATCTTATCTGTTGAAGAACAAAAAATTATCCACGAATTAGTAGAATTTAAATCAGATAAAGATGAGTATTTTACTTGGGTACCAACGGAAACAATGCAACATCTAATCTTTTTTTTATGGCAAGAAACAGATGTGCAATTAGCAAAGCGAGAAATACCAGATAATGATGTTTTAAATAATTGGTTTAGGAAAAAATTAGATGAAACTGACAATTGAAGATATAAAGCCTTACCTTTTATTTGAAAGCATTGCGGGAAGCCGTTCACATAATCTTGCGACAGAAACATCTGATACAGATATTAAAGGTGTGTTTTATCTCCCTAAAGATCTTTTCTACGGATTGGAGTACACACCACAAGTTAGCAATAAAACCAATGATATAGTTTATTATGAGCTTGGCCGATTTATTGAATTGTTATGTGCTTCGAATCCAAATATTTTAGAATTATTGAATTCACCAGAACAAGTCGTTATTTATCGACACCCATTAATGTCATTAATAAAGCCGGAGTGGTTTTTATCTAAAACCTGCATTCAAACATTTGTTCATTACGCGGAAGGACAAATCAAGAAATCTCAAGGATTAAATAAAAAGATCGTCAATCCAGTCGAAAAGCAATTAAAGACTATTCTAGATTTTTGTTATGTGATTGAAGATGGAAAAACGATACAAGTTAATTCTTGGTTAGATAGTCGCCACTGGAAACAAGAGCAACTAGGGTTAGCTAAATTAGCTCATGCTCAAGATTTATATGCGATGTATTATGATGATACTTCTCTTTTTCAGGGGATCATTAAAAAAGAGAATGCCAATGATGTATTGTTAAGCAGTATTCCTAAAGAAGCTAAAGTGCAAGGTTACCTGAGTTTTAATAAGGAAGGGTATAGCGCATACCGTAAGCAATATCATGATTACTGGCAGTGGGTTGAACAACGTAATGATGCACGTTACCAGCAAAATATTGATCACGGGCGAAGTTACGATAGCAAAAATATGATGCATACATTTAGATTGTTGTATGTTGCATTAGGGATTGCACAAGAAAGTAAAGTAAAAGTTTGGCGTGATAATAGAGATGAACTATTAGCAATTAAAGCAGGTCAATTTAGTTATGATGAATTATTACTGCGTAGCAAAATTCTGATAAGAGATATTCAAAACGCATTTAAATTAAGTTGTTTACCAGAAGAAATTAATTACCAATCAGCAGAATTAGCGCTGATAAATATCAGAAAAGAACTTTATAAACTATAGATGAATAAATTAATTTAGAATTTAATATCCCTTACATAACGTAAGGGATATGCTATTTATTAATAATTTAGTTATAAATTGATATGATAACTATTTATAAAATAGCGTTAACGTATAAAAATTTAATTAGTCGCAAGATACTCTGGGAAAGCATCTGTCAGCTTCATATATATACGTTTATTCTCTGCTTTTTTTCTAAAATCTTGCTTTAAACAGACTTGAGCCATACTTTTTAGCTCAGCAGGTAAGTTCTCAGCATCAGTAGAGGCAATAATGGAAAAACGCACTTTCTTTTTAGACCGACTTAAATTATAAGGTAAACCTAAAATACGTCTTGCGACTCTGTTTGTTTTCACAACTCACTCCTTTTCATGTGTAATTTAGAGAAAGCGTATTGAGTATAGCAGATAATAACGAGAATAAGATGTTGGTAAATCCATTAAATTAGAATTTAAAACTGTTTATCTTCTATTTTTAAAAAATAGAGAATGAAAATATAAAATAATTACTTTTTATGATTTTTCATAAACAAGCTAATATTCAAGATTATTTCTATAAAAAATTGAATACTTATGATTATATACATGTAAATATTAAAGCGGACTCATTGATAATAAGAAAATATATTTAATATTAACGTGACTATACTTGTCTAATAATTGAGATATTGAAATATTTCTTATTAGCAAACTATTATCATCTTCATAAAAATAATTAAAAAAGCTTTCTATAAAATCGAATGTTATTTTAATTCAACGATTGGTGTATCCAATTAAGATAACCTTTAAAACCATTTTCAATCGGTATTATAATAACCTCAGGAGTGTCATAAGGATGTATTTCGATAATTGCATCAATTAAAACGTGTTGCTTGCTTTTTTCGGATTTAATCATCATAAGTACTTCATTATCTTCAATAACTTCATTATTCCAATGATAAATAGATTTTACATGGGGTATCAGATTTACACAGGCAGCCAGTTTTGCATTGATGAGATAGTGAGCGATTTCATTAGCAATCATTTCATTTGGTGCAGTTGAGTATGCAATTATCATTGTTTTTCCTTTTGATATTAATCTATTTATTAACATTGGTGACTAGATTTTGGTGATTTTAATTTTACCAAAATAAAACTTTTTAAAACTTAAAGCTAATATTTTTATTTTTATCGAAATAAAACGGTATTTTCAAAAAAAACTTTCTCGTTATGAACCGTTTACGGCATTATTAAGGGCTTTTTACGTATTATTAGGCTCTTGTAGTAAAGAAAAATATCAGGGTGCCGATATTATTAGTAGATTAATAGAATGTATCTATTTGTGTTATAAGGCTTAATTTAAGCAAGGATATTTTCATCTTCAATAATATCTCTAATATAAAATAAATTAATTAGTCAAAAGATTTATAAAAATTTGTGGGGTTTAAAATGGATAATAATTCGCTAAAGAACGCGAGTTTATTTGATAATGATCCCGTTCTCTATGCTGCGTGGCTTTACTATCAGGACGGACTCAGTCAAAGTGAAGTTGCAAATATTATGGGTGTTTCCCGAGTCACAGTCGTGAAATATTTGCATTTAGCTAGAGAAAAAGGATTCGTAAATATTAGTTTAGATTCATCAGTATTTTCTACGATTGATTATGCAATCAGAATAAAAGCAAAATTCGATCTTAATAATGTGCTTATTTTACCTGATGAAGAAAAAAATAAATCGCAACATACATTAAATATGAACAGAGAAAGACTAGCGAAAGCAGGAGCGATGTATCTTTCTCAAATTATGGGTGATGATGACATTTTAGGTGTCGCTTGGGGACGAACAATTTATAAGTTAGGTAATTATCTTCCACCCAAATCACTAAAGAATGTCACCGTACTACAAATGATAGGTGCTGTTGCACCACAACCTGATTTTAAAACGGCAGAAGCGGCTGCATTAATTGCAAATAAATTATCAGGATG
Organism: Proteus genomosp. 4 str. ATCC 51469; assembly: GCF_003144375.1. Lineage (NCBI taxonomy): Bacteria > Pseudomonadati > Pseudomonadota > Gammaproteobacteria > Enterobacterales > Morganellaceae > Proteus > Proteus genomosp. 4. The sequence goes on along the minus strand of NZ_PENV01000002.1, from coordinate 194,815 downwards.
CAGTATTAATTTACATGTGCCTGCTGTCGTTTCGAGTGCACGTTTAGCAATGGAGCTTCAAGCTGAGCCTATTATTAGACGTAATTTTTCAGCGCTGAATCAATGTAATAAAGCACTTTTTGTTGTGGGTAATACATTGGATGATAATCCTCTAGTGACAACCGGCGTGTTAACCAGCAGTGAAATGGCGCAATACCGCGATTTGGGTGCTGTAGGGGTGATTTGCGGACGCTTTTATGATTTGCAAGGCAATCCTCTGGTTTCTGATATTGACCTTAGGATAATGGGAATAAGCTTAGCTCAGTTAAGGCAAATACCTCAGCGACTTTTTATCGCCGGAGGTGTGGAAAATATTCAAGCAACAATAGGGGTGATAAAAGGAGGTTACGCTACTGATATTGTTATTGATGAAGTGACGGCCTTGGCATTATTAGAATTAGAAAGCTAATAATAAAATCCTCGTGAAGACGGGGATTTGTTGGCGAGCTACTATTTTTATAATCTACTTATTTCTGATAGAAATGAACATATTGAAGTGTTTATTTTAATCAGCTTCTTTTGTAAAACTCATAGATAAATAAAAGGGTAAAAATGATAAGTTGTTAACATTTTTCTCTTTTTTTATATGAGCCTCTTGCCTTAAACTCTTATATCATTCATTATATAAAAAATTATATAACGATAGTTAGGGTTACCTATTTTATGAAACGCCAATTACTCGCTGGCTTAGGGCTAGCACTAGGATTAATTTGTCATAATACACTGGCAGCTGAGCTTCATCTTTATGCTGGCGCTGGTTTAAAACAACCAGTAGAACAAGTTGTTACTGTATTTGAAAAAGAAACTGGAAATAAAGTCACTATTGAGTATGGCGGTTCAGGTCAAATATTAACACGCTTTAATTTAACTAAGCAGGGAGATCTATTTTTTCCTGGCTCACAAGATTATGTGGAAAAGTTAGATAAAGAAGGGCAGGTTGTTAACCAATATTCTATTGTTCGCCATATTCCCGTGATTGCTGTACGCAAAGATAAAGTGGGCGATATTAAAACGTTAGAAGATCTTGCGAACAGTTCATTAAAGCTAGGTATGGGTGATGCTAAAGCTATAGCATTAGGAAAAAGTGGCGAACAACTTATTGATGCATCAGGTCAAGGTGATAAATTACGCGACAAAGTAGTTGTACGTACAGCAACGATTAAACAATTGCTTATGTATTTACTTAATGGCGAAGTGGATGCCGCTATTATTGGATATGCAGATGCAATGAAAAACCAAGATAAATTGGTTTTACTTCCAGTACCTGAAGGTAGTCCTGAAGAAGTGGCAACTCTGGCAGTTTTAAAAACATCAGCAAATCCCAAAGAAGCACAATTACTTGCTGATTATTTTACACGTGCAGAGGGTATAAAAGCTTTTACTGATTATGGTTTTCTTCCTGTAATTTCGAAACCATAGATTTTTTTTCTCACATAAATTGTGTTTTTTCGCCACCAACTCACTGGTGGCTTTTTTCATTATTACAGCAAAATAAATTTTATTTTTAGAAAAGGAAATAACGTGTTTCGTTGGGCATTAATTCCACTTTTTTTATTGTTATTTCTGATCTTAGGATCACTAATTGCATTAATATGCCAACTTTCATATGTTGAACTTAGACAAGTCATTACTGATCCTGAATTTCATTTTGCTATTGGTATGTCACTTAGTACGGCATTAACTTCTTTATGTTTGGCAATTATCTTAGGTGTACCTGCCGCATGGGCAATGGCAAGAATTCCTTTTAAAGGACATCGCTTTATTGATGCGTTATTAGACTTACCTTTGGTTACTCCTCCATTAGTTATCGGTATCGGCTTATTATTATTGTTAGGAAATCAGGGACCTTTGACGGGTGTTTTTCCTGAATTATCTCGCTCTCTTTTTTCACCGTTAGGTATTATTATTGCTCAAACTTATGTCGCTAGTGCGATTATTATGAGAAATAGCCTCTCTGCCTTCAAGTCTGTTGATCCCGCTTATATTCAAACTGCGCAAAATTTAGGATTAACACCAACAAAAACATTTTTCTTGATTGAAATACCATTGTGTTGGCCAGCTTTAATGAGTGGAAGCATTATTGCATTTTCTAGAGCTTTAGGTGAGTTTGGCGCTACATTAATGTTAGCTGGTGCAACAAGATTAAAAACAGAAACGTTACCGATGGCAATTTATCTAAATATCGCCAGTGGAGACTTCACTTTGGCAATAGGTTGTGCGCTTGTTCTTATCGCTATCGCGATTACTTTATTATTTGCGTTGCATCGTTTACAGCGAGAAAGGAAGGCATCATGTTAGAAATTCATTCATTAACATCGGGTATATTAAAAGATGTCTCGTTAAAGGTAGAGAAAGGAACTTGTTTAGGAATAAGTGGTACATCAGGAAGCGGTAAAACTACACTTTTAAATGCGATTGCTGGATATACTTCGTACTCTGGAGATATCTACCTTGCAAATAAAAATATAAATGAACAGCCAGTGTGGTTACGTTCCTGTCGATATTTAAATCAACGGCTTTATTTATTTCCATTTATGACGGTGACTCAAAACTTATGGTTAGCACAATATGGTGCAAAACAGAAACGAAGCAAGGAGAGAGAAAGGGCGATATTAGAGCAGATGGGAATTGAACATCTTGCTACACGTTATCCTCATCAAATTTCAGGAGGGGAACAACAACGCGTGGCTTTGGCAAGAGCTCTTATTAGCCAACCCAAACTTTTACTACTGGATGAACCTTTTTCGAGTTTGGATTGGGAAACACGTTATCAGCTTTGGGATTTAATTGATTCCTTAAAATCTAAGGAAATAACGATGATCATGGTTACTCATGAACCTCGTGAAATCAGAGCGCTAGCAGATAAAACGGTTTTATTGTCTAAAGGACAAGTTGTTACTGAAAATTCAATACGTTGAAATTATTGCTTTGATTATTGATTACCAAGCCATTACTGACCAATGAATGATACGGCCCATAATTTTTACAGAATCAGTTTCTGCTGATTCGTCAGGGAATTCGTCTTTATTATAGCTACGTATAATTAATTTGCCGCCTGGTTGACGATAAAGCAGTTTTATTCTGAATAAGGCATCTTGTTCGATAGCATAAATGCCACCATCTACAATGCGTGTGTTGCCTGTATCAACAGTAACCGTTGATCCATTTGGGATAACGGGAGACATACTATCACCATAAACAGAAAAACAAATGACATTTTGTGAGGAAGCGCCATAACGACGTAATGTGCTTTTAGAAAATCTCAATTTATATCCGTTATGATCTTCGTTAGTACAACAACCATCACCAGCCGCAAGTTCAATACTTTTAAAGTAGGGGATTTCTACTTCATCAGCACCTAAAGGGGTATTGCTATCCCATTCACTAACAGGTTGCCATTCATTTTCAGGTGGAATTTCAGAAGCAACATTAGGTTGCTCTTCACCTTCTAATAGCCAAGCTAAATCACAATTTAATGCTTTTGCTAATTCAGGTAAAAAACGAGGACGTTTAGTTTTACCACTTTCTAGCTGTTCAATAGATTGCTGTGTGGTATTTGCTAAAGTAGCAAGTTCTGACTGTGTTAAACCTAACGCAATGCGCTTGTCTTTGGTTCGTTTCGCAATAGACATTAGTGACTCCTAATACGTGTCCTTACATATTCAAGTACAAAGAGTATATCGTAAAAAGAAAACAAATTAAATTGTATTTTATCTTAATAATAAAATTAAGGGTAGGTTAACTACTTAATTTGGAAAACATCATCTGCACTGTTTGGTGGCGTGAGATAAGGATTTTCATCAGTAACATCAGGATCTCTTAAGACTTCTCCACAGAAAATAATAAGGTCAGGTCTTTTTTGTTTTAAGTAGTTAAGTCGAGTTGTGCATTCATCTTTAGTATAAATAGTTTCTGTAACAGGAACTGCATCGCAAGAATCATTTCCACAAGGACTTACCAATAACACGTAACCGACCAGCATGAGCTGTGAAGTAAACATAAAATATCCTTTTAACTATTCATGTTTGGTCATCAAAATCAGACAGCTAGATTACCTATTTGTTGATAAAAAAGCAGTTTCTATTTGTCTTAAATAGGATTAATGATGCAAAAAGGTGTATGTGATCACAATTTTTCTAGTGTTTGTTTGTATTTGTCAGTGATGTGTTATAGGCAAGTAGCTCAAATAATAGGGGTGAATACGAGAAAATATATTGTGAAAACAAATAGAATTGTTTTTTAACATGATTTAATGTTGTAATATTGTTATTAATGTATTGGGTTGATACATCTCATAAAATATTAATATAAATAATGCTGGTTAAGTAGATAAATTAGGACTCATTACATTATATTTAGTCTAAATTAAAGTAATTACTATAATAAATAGAGAATAATTTTATTTTAAAGATCTTTTTAAAATATTGGTGCTTAGTATTCTTAATCTTTATCTTTAATAGGTTATTAAAAAACGAAAAAGTTAGATAAGTCGATAGAGTGAGCTTTTTAATATATTGATTTATAAGAATAAAAATAGTTATTTTATGGTGTTATCTGTTGAGTATTTAAAATGTTCTTTTTATGAATACTGAAAGGCTATTTTAAAGTAATTTCTTTTCAAAAATAAATAATGATATAAAAATATGCCGAAATTTATTTTTATCACGTATAATTTAATAGAGAAAAGTTAAAGTAGTGTTCTTTATTGAGTTAATTATTAAATAATGTATTAATTATCTTATATCTTAATATAGGACATCTTTTTATAAGTTTCATCGGCCAAAAATATCATGCTAAGGTAAGGATAAATTATGTTAAAAAAAGTCATGGGAGCCCTATTTTTTGTATTGGCAATAATAACACTATCAGCGTGTGGTGATAAAACAGATGATCCGGGACAGGCTGCAGTTGCATTTGTTGAAGCGATTGCTGCAGGGAATAGTGATAAAGTTATTTCATTAAGTTACTTAAGCGAAATGCAAGGAGATCCAAATACTGAACAATTTAAAAATAAATTTAAAATGATTGTAGAGGAAACGGGTAAGCAAGTTAAAAAGCAAGGTGGCTTGAGTAAAGTTGAAGTTATCAGCGTTGAATATAGTGAAGATAAAAATAGTGCGATTGTGATATTAAAAACTAAATTAAAAGATGGTGTGGAAAAAACTCAAGCACAAGAGATGATTAATGTTGATGGTAAATGGAAAGTTAATTTTAAGTGATTACTCGTGCCTTTACTATTTTAATTTTATTCTTAGCGGGTGCATTTTATGCGCTCGCTTTACCTCTTGATTTAAAAAATGGAGATTTAGTTTTTCGTGAAGGTGATGAAGTTATTAGTGAAATAATTAAGCAAGTTGATAGAAGTGGATTTAGTCACGTAGGAATGGTGTGGATTTCAGATAATGGTATTAAAGTGATCCATTCAACACCAAGTGAGCATATAGGTATTAAAGATGGTGTTACCATTGATAATATAGACTTCTTTATTAGTCGAGCAAAACCCAATACTGTTCGTTTTTATCAAGTAAAAGGAAGCGAGGAAGCTAGAAATAATGCCGTAAAGATCGTATTAAAGCGCGTGGGAGAAAACTTTAGCATTTATTCCAAGCAAGGGGTTTATTGTACAGAATTAGTTGCTGATGCATGGCTAAAAGCGGGGGTATCTATTTCAACAGGAACTCAAACATTAGATATGCCGTTTATTTCAGATATTCCTCTTATTTTTCCTGAAAATTTAATTAATTCTGAAAATGTAATTCTTTATCCTCAATAAACGCTATGATTAGCTTCTTTTCAAATCTCTACAAATACAAAGAGACAAATAAATTTGAAGATTAAATATCTAGCTCTTTTTGAAACTTACATGTAATATCCCTCCAGATTTATTTCATTTCCCTTTTGATTATTTAGGTTGTAGTTATGTAATACGCATTAAGGCACTGAAGTCACGGTGCAGAAACAGAAAATTCACTTACCGAATAACTAGTTAAATTTGGTAGAACCTCTGTTACTTAATGAGTACAAGATAATGAATAATCAATCACAAAAATATGATAGAACCTATCACTATCCTTTTTCACCAGGCACAACAAACGACGATCGTATAAATGCGCAATGGTGGCAGGATATTTGCCAAATAAAACATCTTATCCATACAGAAAAGTTGGATGGAGAAAATAATTGCCTAAATAAAATGGGAGTTTTTGCTCGCTCTCATGCTACACCAACGCAATCCGCATGGACTTCTCAACTGCGTCAACGTTGGCAAATGATGAAAAACGATTTAGGTGAGCTAGATATTTTTGGTGAAAATCTATACGCCATTCATTCTATTGAATATGCACACTTAGAAGAATATTTTTATGTGTTTGCGGTTCGTTATAAAGATAAATGGCTAGGTTGGGAAGAAGTGCAGTTTTATGCTTCTCTGTTTGATCTTCCTACAGTGCCAGAAATTAAATTGCCGGAATGTCGGGATAAAGCAGAGTTTGAAAATATGATTGTTTCACAAGCCAAACAGGCGAGTTTTTTTCAATCTCAAGATGTTTTAACACAAAAACCAAGCCCAATGGAAGGTATTGTGACACGAGATGCTCAGTCATTTTCTTTAAATGATTTTTCTCATCGCGTTTTTAAATATGTTAGAAAAGATCATGTAAAAACGGATGTTCATTGGAAAAAAAACTGGCGACGTGCTCCGTTAATCTGGGAAAAAACACAGGGACTTCATGATGCTTCATAAGAAATTACACACTGAGATGTCATGGGAACACCTCTGTGAATTATACGATGAAATTAGTGATATGGCAGGTGTTATGCAGGACCCTATTCATCATGCAGAAGGTGATGTGGCGATACATACACAAAGAGTAATCAATTCAGTTAAATCATTACCTGAATATGGAACCCTGACAGAAAGAGAGCAACAAATTTTATGGATCTCGGCACTTCTTCATGATGTAGAAAAACGTTCTACAACACGGAAAGAAGAGGGGCGTATTATTTCTCCGGGTCATGCGCGTAAAGGTGAATTAACAACACGTTGTTTTCTCTACGAAAAAGTACCTTTAAATTTTGCTGATAGAGAGCAAATTGCAGCTTTAGTTCGCTTTCATGGATTACCTTTGTGGGTAATGGATAAGCCTGATCCTAAAAAAGCATTACTTGCAGCATCGTTAAGAGTGGATTGTTATTTGTTGGCCTTATTGGCTAAGGCAGATGTTTTAGGACGCGATTGTGATGATAAACAAGGACTTTTTGACAAAATTACGTTATTTACACTTTATTGTGAAGAGTTAAATTGTTGGCGTAAACCTGCTCCATTTTCTTCAAATAAAGCCTGTTTTCACTATTTTCATACAGAGAATAGTACTGATTGTAATTATGAGCCTTATCCTGAAAAAGGAAGTGACGTCACGGTGCTTTGTGGGTTACCTGGGATGGGAAAAGATACCTATATTCGCCAATATTGTGCAGATATTCCTATCGTGAGTTTAGATGAGCTACGCCACCAACATAATATTAAACCTGATAATCGAGATGCTAATGGTTGGATAGCACAACAAGCAAAAGAGCAAGCAAGAGTTTATTTACGAGAGCATAAACCTTTTGTTTGGAATGCTACTAATATTACAAGAAAAATGCGAGATCAGCTGATTTCTTTGTTTTATCGTTATAATGCAAAAATAACGCTGGTTTACATTGAAGTGCCTTATGCTCAATGGCAAAAGCAAAATGATGCAAGAAACGAAGTGGTACCTATTAAAGTAATGGATCGTATGTTAAGTAAATTGGAAGTTCCAACACCAGAAGAAGCACATAAAGTAATTTATTGGATTGAAGGAAAATCACAAGCCTTGATTTAATTTAGTGGGTTAATTTTGGTGTTTAGCATCATTCAAATAGTTACATGAGAAGTACGCTATAACCATAAAGCAAGGGCTATTTTGTTTCTACAAAATAGCCCTTTTTCTTGTTTATGAGGGATTTATTGGCAGATAAAACAACGTATTAAATTTATTTTTTAATATGATGCACAATATCGAAATAGGTGTTGCGATCTTCAGCGTTTGGATAAATACGATAAGTATATTCATCATTTTTAATCGTGATATTTTCTACATCACGGGTAAACAACGTCTTACCATTAGTGTCTTTAGCAACTAAGGTACGTATTTTACCATCATCTGACATAGACCAATCGCCTTGCATTTTCTGTTTACCTTCTGGTGTAAACATAATAAATGTGCCATTAGGATAATATTCAGCAAGGCCAAAATAATTACTCACTTGGGCATTATCTGCGTCTGTTTTATTGCCTTTTTCATCAATCGCCTCGGTCGTTACCCAGACTTTTTCTATCATGAGTTTCTCATAGTTATTTAGTTCTTTTTGAGCTTGAATAACACCTTGAGCTTGCATATTAGTGGATGATGTTGAATTCTCAGCGGCAAAAAGAGAAAAGCTAGCGCTTAATAATGAGATTGCGATAAGTGATTTTATTTTCATTTATATATCCTTATTTTACGTTGTACTTTTTGTCAGGAATTTATGTTGTGTCTGACGGTATGTATAAATTTAGGCATAAAATGGATGAAGTGCGAGGAAAGAAGTATGACAAAATGTTTCTAATAAAAAGGTTAACTGACAAAAATAATTAGCAATAAATATCGGTCATGTGGCTTTTTTCAATCTTATTCTCTGCTTTTATTCTTATCCTAGTGATAATTACTTCAAACAGAGCGTGTAAAAAACGAATAGTCTTCATTAATGGCAAGTAAAAAAAATAAAATTCCTGTTTGATTTACAAAACAAAATTAAAGTTTGACTAAATGATGTATTAAATAGACAAAGCATAATGGATTTTTTTGATAAAAATCGCTAGAAAAAAAGATAAATTCAAAAAATAAGTTTTATTTCACCTAAAAAAGAGCTTCGCTATCTGACTTAACGTTATCAAGATCACAAAAATGAAAGATGGAAATCGAGTGTGTTTTGGTCATTGCTTTTGTATTCCTTAACTAAATGACGTTAATTTATAGAGAGAGTTCTGTTTTTCAGTCAATGAAATGATTAAACTTTCTTTATTATAAGAACATAGTGAAAATAATGATGATAAAAATAATTAATGCATTGCTCGATTCAATTAAATTGTATTTAATTTAAGCATTATTACTATTTTTTTGTATAAAGATAAAATGAATTTTTCGTAACTACTTATCTTAAAAAGTAATTTTTATTTTCCCCTTTTAATTTATATTACTCCCAATTGTCAATAAGAAAAATATAGCATTAAATTTCCTTATGATAAATAAATTGAAAATAAATTATTTATCGCATTTGTTTTTCCTTGAAAAGAAATAAGATATTAATTTATTTATTAAATAATCTTACATTTAACGTTATTTATTTCTGTTTCTTTTTGCTTTTTATTTTTGTATTTCTGCTTTTTTTTGCTTTTAATAAATAACATATGATTGTAATCACAATCCCATAACAACTAATAAACTAAAGTTGTTGCCATAGAGGTAACATTAAATGAAAGCAGAACGTCATAAAAAAATAATTAATCTGATAAAAGGTAATGGTGCAGTAAAAGTTTCTGTTTTGGCTAAAGAACTTGATGTTACCAAAGAAACAATTCGATCAGATTTAAATACATTAGCCGAAAAAGGAATTATAAAAAGATGCCATGGTGGTGCTTTTATAGAATTTGAAACATTAGATAAAGTTGCCAAGAAAGAAATTATACAATTTCTAGAATGTAATGATCAAATTGATAAAAACGATTTAGCAAACAAAACAGCAATAAATAAGGTGTGCGTACTGGGTTCCTTTAATGTTGATATGATTAGCTATTTGCCTAGATTGCCAGAAGCCGGGGAATCCTTATTATCAAATAAATTTATCTTCTCACCAGGAGGTAAAGGCTGTAACCAAGCATTGGCAGCGAGTTATGCCGATGCGCAAGTACATTTTATTACGAAGATTGGTACTGATCAATTTAGTGATTATGCAGTTAATTTTATATCGTCATCAAGAATAAAAACATCAACGATATATCAAACTGAAAATTACCAAACAGGGACAGCGTCTATTTTTGTTTCGGAAGAGAGTGGAGAGAATATTATTTCTATTTACTCTGGTGCTAACATGGATATCTCTGCAGATGAAGTAAAAATACAGAAAGATAAAATTATTGATGCAGACATTATCTTATTACAGTTAGAAACGAACATAGAAGCGTTAAAAGAAATTATTGCTATTGGAAATGAAAATAATATTCCTATTATTCTTAACCCAGCGCCTTATAACAAAATAGTTAATGAATTACTTCCTATGATTGATGTATTAACACCTAATGAAACGGAAGCGAGTTTATTATCTGGAATAGAAGTTCTTGATTTAGGATCTGCAAAAAATGCAGCAGTTTCTATTTATCAACAAGGCGTAAATAAGGTGGTTATTACGCTAGGTAGTAAAGGTTCGTTAGCTTATGACGGATATAAGTATATTTACTCTCCGGCATATCCGGCAGTGGTAAAAAATACCGCAGGGGCAGGTGACGCTTTTAATGGCGCGCTCGCTGCCTCATTGGCAAAAGGAAAGCAGTTTTCTTATGCGTTACGCTATGCATCAGCTTTTTCATCATTAGCTGTTGAGACGAGTAATGCTTCAGAAATGCCTGAAGATATTAATGTCATGCATCGCATCAATCAAACAACATATTCACAGATTGTCACCCAATCCCCTGAATAAATAATCTTTTTTGAAAGAGGAATAAAAATGAAAATCTTATTTATTGGTGAGTCATGGCATATTCATATGATCCACTCTAAAGGCTACGACAGTTTCACTTCCAGCAAATATGAAGAAGGTTCAACGTTCTTATTAAATTGCTTAAGAGAGAAAGGTGTTGAAGTCGATTATATGCCTGCTCATACCGTTCAGGTTGCTTTTCCACAAACAGCAGAAGCATTGGCTAAATACGATGTCATTGTCATCAGTGATATTGGTGCAAATACGTTCCTTCTGCAAAACGATACTTTCTACAATATGAAAGTTATTCCTAATGCATTGGGATTAATTAAAGAGTTTGTAGCGAATGGCGGTGGCTTATTAATGATTGGTGGTTACCTGTCATTTATGGGGATTGAAGCTAAAGCAAACTACAAAAATACATTACTTGCAGAAGTTCTACCTGTCGAAATGCTAGATGGTGACGATCGTGTTGAAGCGCCGGAAGGTGTATTTGCAAGTGCCGTAAATGCTGAACATGTATCAGTGAAAGGTTTCGGTGAATGGCCGATGTTCCTTGGCTATAACAAAGTTTCAGCTAAAGAGAATACAGAAACTGTATTAAATATTGGTGAAGATCCATTACTGGTATTTGGTCAATTCGAAAAAGGAAAAACAGGTTGCTTTATGAGTGACTGTTCTCCTCACTGGGGCAGCAAAGAATTTTTAGCATGGCCTCATTATGCCGATATGTGGGTCAACATTCTTAAACAAATTGCACGTTAATTTGAATTAAGGATCACTGTTATAAAAAGTAAAAAGCGCAGAGTTGCAGCTCTGCGCAAATAAAAAAACCGATTACTTGAAAAATAAAAAAAGAAATCACTCATAGCCAATAATCCAAAAGGAACATCTTATGAGTACAAAAAATTTATCAACACCCTTGCTGATGTTAGCAACTGTGTTAGCAGGTATGCTATCACCAATGCAGTCGGCGGTGAATGGGCAGTTAGGACACGTTTTAAAAGATGGTAACGCCAGTGCAGTTATCTCTTTTGCCAGTGGTTTAGTGGTAATGTTTTTTATCATAATGTCGAAAAAACAGTACCGTCAGCAATTTGCATCAATTCCAAGTTTAATTAAAACACGCAAAATCCCATTATGGAACTGGTTTGCGGGTCTTTGTGGTGCGATGGTTGTTTTCTCAGAAGGTGCTTCAGCAAGTGCATTGGGGATTGCTACATTCCAAACGGCATTAATTTCAGCACTGTTATTATCTGGCTTATTATGTGACCGTTTTGGTGTGGGTGTAGATGAGAAAAAATATTTCACGCCATATCGTGTATTAGGTGCAGTGTTAGCCGTTGTTGCAACTCTCTTTGTTGTTTCTCCTCAATGGCATTCAACTTCATTCATTTATTTAGCAATTTTACCTTTCCTTGCAGGCCTATTAGCCGGTTGGCAACCAGCAGGTAACTCTAAAGTCGCAGAAGCAACGGGTTCTATGATGGTATCTATCACTTGGAACTTTATTGTTGGCTTTACTGTTTTAACGATTGCTTTAATTGTTCGTATGGCATTAGGTCATATCACACTTGAATTACCAGGAACATGGTGGATGTATTTAGGTGGTCCTTTAGGACTGATGTCTATCGCATTAATGGCTATTTTAGTTCGCGGCTTAGGTTTGCTGATGTTAGGTGTTGCATCCACAGCGGGTCAGTTATTAGGTTCTGTCTTAATTGATCTGTTATTACCTTCATTAGGCAATACCGTTTATTTAGTGACAATTATCGGTACATTATTTGCGTTAGTGGGCGCGATTGTAACAACAATCCCAGAGTTCAGAGCCACTAAGCCAGCGAAAGCATAGGAGTAACATGATGAAAGGTTATATTCAAACTGTAACAGGCCCTGTTAAAAAAGAAGATATGGGACTGACATTACCTCATGAACATCTGTTTAATGATCTCTCTGGTGTTGTTGATGAACCTTTTTATGAATTCTCACATGTATTAGTTGATAAAAAAGTTAGTGCAGATATTCAATGGGGACTTAAATACGATCCTTATTGTTGTTGCGACAATATGGATAAAAAACCAATTGATGATGTTATTTTTGAATTAAATAACTTTAAAGAATTAGGTGGCAGAACGATTGTTGATGCAACGGGATCTTCATCTATTGGTCGTGATATTAGAAAGCTAAGACAAGTTGCAGAAATAACAGGGATCAATGTTGTTGCTTCTTCAGGGCTTTATATCGAAAAGTTTGAAGGTCAACGTCTTGCTGATGATATCGAAGCAATGGCAAAGATTATTGATGACGAATTAAATGTAGGCATTGATGGTACAGATATTCGTGCAGGAATGATTGGTGAGATTGGGGTTTCTCCTTTCTTTACTGACGGTGAGAAAAATAGCTTACGTGCAGCGGCTATTGCTCAAAATAATAATCCTCATGCTTCTATGAATATTCATATGCCAGGCTGGCAACGTCGTGGTGATGAAGTTTTAGATATTCTGTTATCTGAAATGGGCTGTAACCCTGCTAAAATTTCATTAGCACATTCTGATCCATCGGGTAAAGATATTGATTATCAATGTAAAATGCTAGATCGCGGTGTTTGGCTTGAGTTTGATATGATTGGTCTTGATATATCTTTCCCTAAAGAGGGCGCTGCGCCAAGTGTTATGGATACTGTTGAAGCTGTAGCAACCTTAATTGAAAGAGGTTATGGTAGCCAAATTGTATTAAGCCATGATGTGTTTTTAAAACAAATGTGGGCAAAAAATGGGGGAAATGGCTGGGGATTTGTTCCGAATGTATTCCTTTCATTATTAGCTCAGCGTGGTATTGATAACTCTATTATTAAAAAGTTATGCGTTGATAATCCAGCAAATTTATTGGCTTAAATCTGAGTTCAAATAAATAACAATAAACATACCCCTTGAAATATTTAGCGGCACCTCAATCGAGTGCCGCTTTTTTATGTCACAAGGAACAGGAGACAAACAGAAAAATTAGCGTAAATGGTAATTTTCAATATAACGTAGTGAATGAGTTGAACCATTAATCACTAAAGAATGTGTCTGTAGATATTGGGATTGTTGCTTAACACCAGATAAAAGATCTCCAGCCGTAATAGCGGTTGCTGCAAACATCACATCTTGATTACGAACTAATGTATCTAGTGATAATTTGATATTCACATCAGTTCCCATTTTATGACAGCGAGCAATTTCACTGACAGCAAGTTCTCTATTTTCTGCAGTATTTCCTTTTGCGATATCACGTGTAATCAGACGAGCTTGCATATCACCACCAAGAGCCTTAGCTATTGCTGCACTAATAACACCTTCTGGAGCTCCGCCAATACCATACATAACATCAATACTATTATTTGGCATTGTGGCATATAAAGAAGCAAGAACATCACCATCAGGTAGTGTAATGACCTTTATCCCTTTGGAACGAAGGTCGTTAATAATATCGTGGTGGCGAGGCTTGTCTAAAATAGCCAGTGTGAGTTGCTCAACTGATTTATTTAATGTTTGTGCAATAGCATCAAGGTTATATTCTAGGCAGTGGTTCAGATCAATGACACCTGCAGCTTGCTTACCGACAATTAATTTTTCCATGTACATATCAGGAGCTTGTAGAAAACTGCCTTTAAAACCCGCAGCTAAAATAGCCAGAGAATTGTTTTCGCCCGTAGCGACCATGCGAGTGCCATCAATAGGGTCAACAGCAATTTCTATTTTTTCACCTTTGCCATTACCGACTTGTTCACCAATATAAAGCATTGGTGCTTCATCTATTTCGCCTTCACCAATAACGATTTCACCATTGATATTTAAGCTATTTAAACGTGCTCTCATGGCACTTACGGCAGCATCATCCGCTGCATTTTTATTTTGTTTTCCGATCCAAGGCATGGCTGCAATGGCCGCAGCTTCTGTTACAGAAGCAATTGCGTTAGTTAGTTCATCATTTAATTTCATATTATGAGTGCGTTTTTTAATACAAATGGAAGATTAAGGGAGTTGATAGATCATACCTTTTTTTTGAAATTGTGTGCTAGGTTTAAATCAAGAGTTCTTGAAATTGATTATTTAGGAATAAACTAAGATAAATCTGTGAAAATTAAAGTATAACTAAGGTTAAGAGATTAAAAATATACGGTGTATTATGCAAAAGGATTAGGTTGATGGATGATTTTCTGACACTCATCGTTACGATATTTGTCGTGGTATCTTTGTATTGGCAATATCATTCCTATACAAATACTAACTCATTGTTGTATCGAATTAAGCAACTTGAAGAAAAGCTTACTGAACAACAAGCTAAATTACTTAAGTTATTAAATAAAAATAGCTCTGCAAATGAGAGTGCAGATCTTGATGATAATAAAAATGAAATAGGCGATTTATCTCGTGAAATAAAAGGAGATCCAAAATCAACTTCATCAAGTTATCAGCCTAAAACAAGCACATTGATTAACAAAACAGAAGAGATACAAAATAAGGTTGAAAATAAAGAGCCACCAGTTTATCAACAAGCACAGGTATCAAGAGAAACAACATTCGATAAAGTTTCTCCTAAAGAACAACCTTCGATCGTAGATACTTCTATCAGCAAAGAATTTAATGTAGAAAATCCACACTCCCATAAGTCAACCTTCTCTAAGCAGGAGCAAAAACCTTACCAACCTAAAATTTCAACGAGCCGTTTTGCCCATCATTATCAGAACGAGCCTAAAAACACACCAACTGAAATTTCACCAATTCCACTTGCAGAGAATACTGTGAATGTAGCGAGAGCCAATCAATCTGGATCTCAAACAGATAATATAGGTACAACAGCTCAAGCCAGACCCGCATCACAATATAGACCTGCTTTAAATCCTCGTCCAAAACGTCAACAAAAATCAATTTTGGGACTTATTTGGAATTGGGTAGTAACAGGAAATCCGTTAGCTAAAATAGGGATGTTATTACTCTTTTTTGGTCTATCTTATTTACTTAAATACAGTATTGAGAATGAACTTATCTCAGCATCAACACGTTTAATGATGGCTGGAACAGGATGTTTGGTCTTATTAGGCCTCGGCTGGTGGCTTAGAAAGAAAAATCTGATGTATGCACTTATTTTGCAAGGAGGCGGAATAGGTGGGCTGTATATCACTATTTTTGCAGCTACTAAAATTTATGATTTTATTCCTATTGGTATCGCATTAGCCATTCTGGTGTTTATTTGTATAGTCAGTGTTATTTTAGCGGTTCTTCATCGAGCGATTAGTTTAGCGGTATTAGCTTCATTAGGCGGTTATTTAGCACCTGTTTTATTGTCTACGGGCAGTGGCAATTATATTGCATTGTTTAGCTATTATCTTATTCTTTCCATAGGCATTCTTATTATTAGCCATTGGCAAGTTTGGCGTTTATTAAATCTTATTGGTTTTGCTTTTACTTTTGGTATTGGTTTTATATGGGCAATACCAAATTACACTCATGCTGATTATTTACCTTGCCAGCTATTTTTAATTGCAAATTGGTTGATTTTTGGTGTTGCAACGGAACTTTCAACATTAAAAAATAAGCTGAGGCTCAATATTCCTTTTGATGCCACATTATTATTTGGTACACCGTTGATTGGTTTTATTTTCCAACACCGATTAGCGTCAGAATGGGAATACGGCGTTGCTATTGCTTCATCTCTTTATGGATTAGCCTATTTTGCGTTGAGTTGGTTTGCCCTTAAACGCTATCGCGAAGAGGGTAAATTACTGGCTATTGCTTTCTTTATGCTATCAGCCACATTTGCTACTTTAGCTGTACCATTTGCTTTCTCTGCTGAATGGACATCTATGGTATGGGCAATTGAAGGAGTTATGATCCTTGCGTTTTCTGTTTTACAGCAACAAAAGAAACCCGCTATTGCCGGGACTATTTTAGTTGCAGTTTCCTTTGTTTTGCTATTTAACATGCGTGTTATTTCGTTAAGCGATTGGCTAATGTTTATAACACAAATGATTGTTGTATTTGCAGTGGCGATACTGTGGTATCGAGCTAAATTTATTAATATTGATAACCGTACTATTGGATATGTAACACTATTTATTGCTGCGGTGAGTTGGGGATATTGCGTATTCACTTTACAAGAGTATGGCGAATATTGGTTCTCTCCAAGTGTGAAATCCATCACTTTTGCTTTTATTCTTATTAGTTGCTGGGGAATGTATTTCGTAGGTAAAAAAACACAGTTTTCTGAATTAGCGAGTTGTTCTGTTTTGTTGTGGCCAATGTCAGCGCTTATTCTGTTAGTGTATATTTTCCTTGCTGGGTCATTAATTGACAATTGGTTAAGTGCCATTGTATGGATAGCAATATTTGTGAGTGGCTTCTATTTACTTAAGGTTAATACGTTATTGCCTAAACAAAGGTTAAATAAAGCATTAATTCATGTTATGCATCTTGTTTTTATTGGTTTATTCTTATTCACTGAAATAATTTGGCTAATAGATACCACTTATCTTTATGTAAGCCTGCATTTTGCCAGTGTTATTTTTTCCATTAGTTTATATATAGCAATAAGCACTATACTTGTTATGAGAGTTAATTGGATTAAAGTATATCTAAATACTTATTTAGTAATAACAGTACCTGTTTTAGCTTTACTCGCTCTTTCTTTAATTTTTGCAAATATGAATAATGGTACTGAAAGTGGTATTAAATTTATACCACTCTTTAATCTGATGGATCTCATGGGAATTGTGGGGATATGGGTTGGCTATAAATTTATTTCAGTAATGAAACAGTCTCCTAAATATCAACAGTTATTACAAAATAACTTCCCATTATACAATTATATTATTCCTGCGATGATTTTCTGGTGGGCTAACGGCGTTTTATTAAGAGGATTAGTCTTTACTACTGATATTGACTGGACAATGTATGAGATCATTAACTCTAAAGTGATCCAAACAGTATTAGCCATTATTTGGGCAATTACTGCATTAGTGACAATGATGATGGCAACACGCAAAAAATCACGTTCAAGTTGGTTTATTGGTGGTGGGTTATTAGCAGTTGTCATCGCTAAACTCTTCTTAATTGATACATCACTAAGTAGTGGGTTACTTAGAGCATTGGCCTTTATTGGTGTTGCTATACTGATTTTGTTAATTGGTTATTTCTCACCATTACCGCCTAAAAAGCAAAGTCAGAAGACAAAAATGTAGGAAATATTCACGCTTAAAAATACTTATTTTAGAAATTAAATCATGCATATAATCTTAAAAATTTATGCATGATTTAAAAAGAAGAGGAGAGTATCGATGCATCAAGGCCAATGTTTGTGTGGTGGTGTTAAATTGTCAACCACACGAGATATTTCTGAGCTTAGCGTTTGCCATTGCAGTATGTGTTTACGTTGGAATGGTGGCCCTGGGTTTTCAATTGATTGTCAGTCAGATTTGAGTATCGAAGGTGAAGAAAATATCACACTCTATGATTCATCATTATGGGGTGAAAGGGCATTTTGTAAGCACTGCGGTTCTCATCTTTTTTATCATTTGAAAGAAGCCAATATTTATTATGTATCAGCAGGATTGTTTTCTGAAACGAAAGAAAGCAAACTTACTCTACAAATTTATATAGATAATAAACCTCATTATTATAATTTTGTAGAAAAAACGCCGATGCTTACAGAAAAAGATATTATGGATATGTTTAATAAATAATAGTGGTATTATTTATTAATTGTATACATTTACATTTTTATTGAAATAAAGGTTCATTTATATGAGCCTTTATTTATATCTGAACAGTTAATGGATTGATTTAATAAAAATAAGATACGGTTGGGAAAAAACTAGAATGTTAATGAGCAATGCAATATGATAATTAGGTATTTAAATAAATACATGTTTTTTAACATGTTAACTGAAAAGGAAAAATTATTGATAAATACAATAATAATAAGTCAGGTTGAGTTATTTAGTTTGGGAATCAAAACACTTCTTAGTCAAATCAAAAAAATCAATATTAGAAATATTATGACTGATGAAACAGAAGCATTCCGCTATTGTCGTCAGTTTTCTGTTAACCTTATTATTATCTACTCACCTCCTTCAGTTTCATTAATTGATTCAATAAAAAGGATTAAACGTTCATTCTTATCAATTAAAATTATTGTTATTTCACCTAATACTGATTCCATTTTATCTATACCGCTTCTTCAATTAGGAATTGAAGGTTTTGTGGTCATAGATGCTTCGTGTGAAAATATTCTTCAAGCCATTCGACAAGTGTGCATTGGCCAGCGTTATTTAAGCCAAGAGCTTGCTATGGATATAGCACTGGCTAAATTACAAAAAGATTTGAATCCATTACATCATTTATCTGAAAGAGAGTTGCAAGTGATGTCTATGATAATTAGAGGAAAAAAAATTACACAAATCGCAGATGAACTAAATCTCAATACAAAAACAGTAAATAGTTACCGTTATCGAATGTTTAGTAAACTTAAAATCTCAGGTGATGTAGAATTAACTCATATAGCAATACGTTATGGGTTAATTGAGATAGAGAGTCATTTACAAAGTGGAAGACAAATTTGACGCCAAAGCATTCTTAAGCCGAGTCACTGATAAACCAGGTGTTTATCGAATGTACGACGCAACAGATACTGTAATTTATGTCGGTAAAGCCAAAGATCTGAAAAAGAGGCTTTCGAGTTATTTTCGTGTGCAAGTAAATAGCCGTAAAACCGAGGCATTGGTTAAGTGTATTGCAAATATTGATGTGACTATTACACATACAGAAACAGAAGCATTGTTGTTAGAGCATAGTTACATTCAGCGCTATCAACCTCGTTATAATGTGTTATTACGAGATGATAAATCTTATCCTTATATTTATTTAAGTGGAGATAAACACCCAAGACTTGCTAGCTACCGTGGCGCAAAGCATGCAAAAGGGGAATATTTTGGGCCTTTTCCTAACTCTTTTGCAGTAAGAGAAACCTTGGCATTGATGCAAAAATTATTTCCGATTCGTCAATGTGAAGACAGTGTGTATCGCAATCGTTCAAGGCCATGTTTACAGTATCAAATTGGTCGCTGTCTAGCACCTTGTGTGAAAGGTTATGTTTCAGATGAAGAATACGCTCAACAAGTTAATTATGTACGGCTTTTTCTTTCTGGTGATGATACACAAGTGATTGAAGGCCTTGTGGCACGAATGGAAGAAGCAAGCCAAGATTTACGTTTTGAAGAAGCCGCACGTATTCGTGATCAGATTCAAGCTGTAAGACAAGTGACGGAAAAACAATTTGTTGCCAATATTGGTGATGATCTTGATGTGATTAGTGTTGCTTTTAATGGCGCGATTGCTTGTGTGTATGTTCTCTTTTTTCGACAGGGTAAAGTGTTGGGAAGCCGAAGTTATTTTCCTAAAATCCCAGCAAATACTTCACTTGATGAGGTTGTTCAAACTTTTATTGGTCAATTTTATTTACAAGGAAGTGCTATTAGAACATTACCGACAGAAATTCTGCTCGATTTTAATTTGGAAGATAAAGCGATCCTTTCTGAATCTATCTCATCCATTGCAGGGCGAAAAATTCAAATTCAAACTAAACCTCGTGGTGATAGAGCGCGTTACTTGAAATTAGCTAGAACAAATGCAGCAACAGCATTGGCCTCAAAACAAGTCGAACAATCGACAATTTCACAACGCTATGCCTCATTGATGTCTCTTCTTGATATGAAAGAGATAAAACGAATGGAATGTTTTGATATTAGTCACACCATGGGGGAACAAACTGTGGCTTCATGTGTAGTATTTGATATGAATGGCCCATTAAAATCGGAATATAGACGTTATAATATTAGTGGTATTACTCCTGGTGATGATTATGCGGCGATGAATCAAGTACTCACTCGACGTTATGGTAAATCATTAGAAGAAAATAAAGTTCCTGATATTATCTTTATTGATGGTGGTAAAGGGCAATTAGCACAAGCAATAGAAGTATTTGCTTCTCTGGATGTTGATTGGGATAAGTCACACCCTAAATTAATTGGCGTTGCAAAAGGGAGTGATCGTAAAGCAGGGCTTGAAACCTTGTTTTTTGTCCCCGAAGGTGAAGGAATGGCATTACCTTCTGATTCACCTGCATTGCATTTGATTCAACATATACGTGATGAATCGCATCGCCATGCAATAACTGGGCATCGTCAACGTAGAGCGAAAGTGAAAAATACTAGCTCATTAGAGTCTATTGAAGGTGTGGGGCCTAAACGTCGTCAAATGTTATTGAAATATATGGGAGGGCTACAAGCTTTACGAGATGCAAGTGTAGAAGAAATTGCGAAAGTCCCCACAATTTCGACAGCATTAGCAGAAAAAATATTTAATGCGTTGAAACACTAAGTGTATTGATGCACCATATTAATAACTCTCACTTTTCTAGGTCGTGTAGAACGCTATGCAACTAAATATCCCAACTTGGCTAACTCTATTTCGTGTCGCTTTAATCCCATTCTTTGTTTTGGTGTTCTATTTACCATTCAAAGATGCTCCATTAGTATGTGCTATTATTTTTATGGTAGCAGCTGCAACTGATTGGTTTGATGGGTTTTTAGCACGTAGATTGAAACAAACTACTCGCTTTGGGGCTTTTCTTGACCCTGTGGCAGATAAAGTAATGGTTGCAACAGCACTTGTTTTAATTACAGAGTATTATCATGAGTGGTGGATAACTTTACCAGCAGCAACCATGATCGCTCGTGAAATAATTATCTCTTCATTAAGAGAGTGGATGGCAGAATTAGGGAAACGCAACAGTGTTGCTGTTTCTTGGATTGGAAAAGTGAAGACAACCGCACAAATGGGATCATTAGTTGTGTTATTATGGCGTCCTACGGTTGAAGCTGAATGGTTTGGATTTGCATTATTGTATATCGCAACCGTGTTGACTTTCTGGTCAATGTTTCAATATTTGAGCGCTGCATGGTCAGATTTGCGTGAAGCTTGATCGAAATGACTGAAAATTCACCGAACAGTCAAAAAGATGCAAATATAGTGTTGACTAGATTCAGGAAATCAGTAGAATGCAACGCATCGAAAGGCACAACGGTTTACAGAAATAAATAAGTAAATCAGCAAGTTCGGTAAAGCGGGAATAGCTCAGTTGGTAGAGCACAACCTTGCCAAGGTTGGGGTCGCGAGTTCGAGTCTCGTTTCCCGCTCCAATCTCTTATGAGATTGAGCAGTTGAGGCGCGTTGGCAGAGTGGTCATGCAGCGGATTGCAAATCCGTGTACCTCGGTTCGATTCCGGGACGCGCCTCCATTAATGCCCAGGTGGTGAAATCGGTAGACACAAGGGATTTAAAATCCCTCGGCTGTAAGGCTGTGCGGGTTCAAGTCCCGCCCTGGGCACCATCTCTTTTAGATAAAGAGTTTGGTGCAAAAGAAAAGTCCATTGTGAATGGCATTGTGTAGCAGTTAAGTCGTCCATACCAGTATTTATCTTAATTATAAGAATTTACGGACGCACCACAGAATTTAGCCCAGGTGGTGAAATCGGTAGACACAAGGGATTTAAAATCCCTCGGCTGTAAGGCTGTGCGGGTTCAAGTCCCGCCCTGGGCACCATATAAAACGCGGACCTCAACTTAGGTCCGTTTTTTCTTCCACTAACAGCAAGTTAATGAAAGAAAAGTAAAAGATTAAAAGTTAGTGATTTTAGAAGTAAGTGCTTTAAATTTATTTGTTACCTTGTTTATTAACAATATTATCTGTAACAGATAAATACAATTTGGCCCAGGTGGTGAAATCGGTAGACACAAGGGATTTAAAATCCCTCGGCTGTAAGGCTGTGCGGGTTCAAGTCCCGCCCTGGGCACCATATAAAAAAGCGGACCTCAATGAGGTCCGTTTTTTTTTGTATTTAAATCGTATTAAAAACAGTCTTCTAAGATAGTAAGCACATCTTTAGTTGTTAACTTTTTATAACCTTTACCAATAATTGTTGTGGATTGAGCAATACTTGGTAGCATTTCTTTTGTCGCACCTAGTGCTTCTAATGAAGTTACTATACCGCACTCTTTTGTGAAGCGTTCAAGTGCATCAATACCTTCAAGTGCAATTTGATCTTGATTTTTACCTTCAGTAGAAATTCCCCATACTTGAGTAGCAAAGCGTACAAACTTTTCAATGCCGAATTTATAGATAAAACGATAATAAGGCAGAGAAATTGCAGCAAGCCCCATTCCATGAGCACAATCGGTATAAGCACCTAATTGATGTTCAATCATATGAACTTGCCAATCTTGTGTTTTTGAAAGCCCTGTCAAAGTGTTTAATGCCAGAGTTGCATTCCACATCAGATTACTTCTTGCTTCATAATCAGTTGGATTTTTAAGTGCGATACGCAAATTATCAATAGAAGATTTTAATAAACTTTCAATTAAATAATCGGTTGTATTTGCGCCTTGATCTGAAAAGTATTGTTCCATCAGATGGGACATAGTGTCATATACGCCACTCACCATCTGATATTGAGAAACTGTAAAGGTATATTCTGGATTTAAAATTGAAAATTTAGGAAATACATTGGCTGGAAAAACACGGCCAATCTTATATTTTGTTTCTTCATGCGTAATGACTGAACCGCCATTCATTTCAGAGCCGGTTCCTACCATGGTAAGAATTGACGCGACAGGAATAATTTTATTTTCAATTTCTTGATATTCAATCCAATACTTTTGAAAAGGATCTTCATTTTCACAATAAGCAGAAACAGAGATGCCTTTGGCACAATCAATAACGGAACCTCCACCCACAGCTAAAATCAAGCTGACATTATGTTCACGTACTAATTGAGCGCCTTCCATCATTTTTGCATAGGTTGGATTAGGCATAACGCCAGATAACTCAACTACTTTTTTTCCTGCATGTTTTAGTATTTCCATGACCTCGTCATAAAGGCCATTAGATTTGATAGCATTACGGCCATACATCAGCATGATGGTTTCGCCATAATGTGATAATTCATCATTTAATTTAGCAAGAGAGTTCTTACCAAAATGAATGGTTGTCGGATTGTAGTAAGTGAAATCGAGTTGCATTTTGATATCCTATTGCAATATTAAGTTGATAGCTATCCCGTTGAAGTATAGTTTATTTTTCAACATCAAAATATATGGTCTTTTTTGGGGTGATATAAATGCTATCGTTTTCGCATTTAGATATGAATGTCCGATCTTCTTAGTCTCTTGCCTATTTTTCCAAAAAACTAAAAAAATGATAATAAATAATATAAATAGACAATAATGATAAAACGATTGGGCTTATAAAAAGTGATTGTATTCAAACATTAGTAGATTCTTTGAGCATTTTAATATCAGTTGCAGGAGGTGCTCCAAATAATCGGCTATATTCACGACTGAATTGAGAAGGGCTTTCATAGCCAACACGAAATGTTGTTGTTATTGCCCCTAAATTTTCAGTTAACATTAATCGTCGAGCTTCGTTGAGGCGAAGTTTTTTCTGAAATTGGAGTGGTGTCATTGATGTCATTGTCCGAAAATGAGTATAAAAAGCAGATTTACTCATTCCTGTATATGAGGCTAATTCATTGATATTTAGTGGTTTTACAAAATTGTTTTTTAACCAATCAACGGCTTTTGATATTTGATGGCTATGACTACCCGCAGTAACGATTTGATTTAATCGCTCACCTTGCTCTGTTAGCAGCAAACGATAAAAAATCTCACGTTTTATACCTGGAGCAAGAATTTTAATACTATCAGGGGTATTAAGAAGATCGAGTAAGCGAATAAATGCATTTAATAGAGGCTCTGATAATTCACCAATTGCAATCCCTTTTTGAGCGCTTGAATTTAAATTAAATATTAATTCACTATCGACGATCAGTTGAGATATTTCTTGTAGATCTAATTCCATTACAAGCCCTAAAAAAGGTTTATCCTCACTGGCTTTCATAATATTTGCCATAACGGGAAGATCGATGGAAGAAATTAAAAAATGGTTGGCATCATAAATAAAACTTTCTTCCCCTAAAATCACTCTTTTTTCACCTTGAGCAATTAAGCATATACCTGACTTATGTGTATGACTGGTAATAGATGTAGGGGAAGTCCAGTGCGTTAATGCTAATCCTGGAATTTGGCTATCAAAATAATGTGTATTATGAGTCCATTTTGCAATTTGCATGGCAAGTTTTTGGGTTAATAATGCCATGTTTTCTCTATTATTCATGTGGACTCCATACAGGGTAAAGCGAAAAATATTACTCTAATAGTAAAATTATAATGTATGAGATGAATATTAGACAATTATTTGATTTAGCTTGAATAGGAAATTTGGCAGGGAATATTAAAAATAAAACCGGCTATGATCTAAAAGATCATAGCCCATAGAAATCTATTACTTATTAGTTTTATTCTTTTCTAACCATTTTTGCATTTGTTCAATTTCAGGGCCTTGAGCATCAATAATGGCTTGAGCTAGCTTGCGCATTTCAGGATCTGTACCATATTTCAATTCAATTTTAGCCATATCGATAGCGCCTAAATGGTGGGCAATCATACCATCAGCAAAAGCAACATCTGCATTATCTGTGTTCATTCCTTTTGCCATATCAGCATGCATTTTATTCATAGATTCATTGAGCTCTTTTTGCATTGGAGAGCTATTATGTGATGTATCCATATTCATATGTGTATTGTTTGCCATTGCGCCAAAAGAAATAGCACTCATTAAAATAATAGTGGCAGGTAAAATCTTTTTCATAACAGTTTCCTTTACTTTATCGTGAAATTGTTATCACTTTAAAGATTCCCCTTAGGGGAAGGTCAATGTTGTTATCCAAAGTTTAATATTCTTTACTTTTAATGACGTAATTACAGAGTAGTTTATTTAACTCATTCTATTTCAATAAATTTCATCTTATATTTAAGAATTTATTTATTGTGCACTTTAAGATTTTCTTTATAAAAAACGAGAAAAGTAATGATAACTATTCCCATCAAATGTTTTTTATTATAAAGTTGCATTATTAATGCAACTTTATGGGTGGCAATATGGAAACTCAAACAACAACACAATCTATATCTCAAGAACAGTCAAAGGCAGGACATACTTTTTTAGCTAGTTTAGGAAAAACACGCTTAAGACCGGGTGGTGTGGAGGCATCTGATTGGTTAATTAATAACGGGCATTTTACATCCTCAAGCTATGTTTTAGAGATTGCTTGTAATATGGCGACAACGTCAATTGAAATAGCACAAAAATATGGTTGTCACATTATTGCGATTGATATGGATGAAAAAGCATTAGCTAATGCACAACATAATGTTGAAAATGCGCAGTTATCACATTTGATTCAGCTAACAAAAGCCAATGCCTTATCTCTGCCTTTTCCCGACAATAGCTTTGATATTGTTTTAAATGAAGCGATGTTGACAATGTATGCGGATAAAGCCAAAGCTAAATTAGTAAAAGAATATTATCGTGTTTTAAAACCCGGTGGTTTGTTATTAACACATGATATTATGAAAAAAAATAATGATGTAGATAAAGATAATTTAATTGGGGTCGTAAAATCGAACGTGGCTCCGATGTTTAAGCAAGAGTGGCATGACTTGTTTGCTAATATTGGGTTTTCAGAAGTAAATATGAAATCAGGCAATATGAGCCTAATGTCACCTACAGGTTTAATTCGTGATGAAGGTTTATTTAGAACTGCAAAAATAATTAAAAATGGGTTGAAAAACAAACAGAATAGAGAAAGGTTTCTATCCATGTTTCGTTTTTTTAGAGAAAACCGCCATAATTTAAATTATATTGCGTGTTGCTCTAAGAAATGATTTTTATCAAGAAAAATTTATATATTGATTATAAGCACCTACAATTAGGTGCTTATTTTTTATAAAAATAAAATAAGAATAATTAGAACTGTATACCTCAGTAATAAAATGTAAAAAATAAAAAGAATCGTAATCCAGATTGAACCTGAATTATTTAAACTATATATATTAAAAACAGAGATAACTAATATGTGGAGTTAAAGATGAAACAGATACTCATTATTGCAGGGGGGCTTTTATCACTGACAATCATGTTGGCTATTTTTATTGCCATTTTAATGGTGTCTGTCTTTAAAGAAACAACAGCTGAACTTTGGAATGAAGGCCGTGAAGTCATTGAAAATTCATCATCAAAAATGAACGAAACTATTTCTACGGTAGAAGCAAAACGCGATACACTTATGGCTGTCTATAAGTCAAAAGAGAATAATGGTAGTTGCCAGCAATTAGCTCAAAAGCTAAATGAGGTTGATCATGCACTTTCTAATGGGCATTTAATTTTGCCTCGATCGGCTGTAGAACAAATAGCTACCATTAAAAATGCCTTTGATGAATCAACTTCGCCCACAAGAAACATAGCTTGCGAGCAAGCAATTCAAGTTATTGATAATTTAAGTCAGTAATTACTATATCCTTCCTATTTTTATTCGTTTTTCATATCAATATAAGAATATTTTTAATAAATAAATTAATATTTCTTATCTTAATTCAATGAATATACTGCGTATTTTTACTCGGATTTGTTTGTTTTTATTATTTTAATTAGATTGCGAATGAGATATTTATATCTGCAATCTTTGTATGCTTAGAATATGTTAACGTTAAAAAGAAGTTGCACTAGGGATTTAAAGTCATGAGATGAATATGCTAAAATTGATAGCTGATTCGCTTTAGCTACGAAGTTTAGTCATAATTTGGTTTGTTTTTTGTTTTTAAAAAACACATTTTTTGTATTTATGCCATTTTTTTATTACCAATAAACCTAAACTCTTTAGAGTAAGTGGGCAAAGCGAGTTACATGAAGGCTTATATTATAAAGCAATGATATATACATCAATATTATTTAAGAAAGCATCGACTAATTATGAATATTGCAACACCAAACATAAATGAAGTAAGCCGCCAAACAGCGTGGATCAGGGTAATAATATTGTCGTTTGCAGCTTTCGTTTTTAATACAACAGAATTTGTTCCTGTTGCTCTGTTAAGTGATATTTCTGAAAGCTTTGGGATGATCCCAGCTCAAACAGGTTTAATGATCACAATATATGCTTGGGTGGTTGCTTTAATGTCATTACCATTAATGATAATGACAAGTAAAGTTGAACGCCGTAAGTTACTTATTATCTTATTTATTCTTTTTATTTTAAGTCATATTTTGTCTGGTATAGCATGGGATTTTAACTCGTTGATTGCAGGGCGTATAGGTGTTGCTTTTTCTCATGCAGTTTTCTGGTCTATTACTGCCTCATTGGCAATTAGAGTCGCCCCCCCTGGTAAACGAGCACAAGCATTAGGTTTATTAGCAACAGGAACAGCATTAGCTACGGTTCTCGGCTTACCTATTGGGCGTGTTGTTGGGCAATGGTTAGGATGGCGTGCAACCTTTATGGGAATTGGTATTTTAGCTTTAATTACCATGTTTGCATTAATGCGTTATTTGCCTTTATTACCCAGTGAGCATTCAGGTTCACTAAAAAGTGTACCTGTATTATTAAAACGTGGGCCATTAATGGGGATTTTCCTGTTAACAGTTATTGCCGTTACTGCACATTTTACGGCTTATAGCTATATCGAGCCTTTTGTTATTGATATTGCAAAATTAGATCAAAACTTTGCTACGTTAGTTTTACTTATTTTTGGTGGTGCTGGCATTATTGGTAGTGTGCTATTTAGCCGTTATAGTGCCAAAATGCCAACATCATTTTTATTTTTTGCACTAATTTTACTTACTGCTTGCTTAAGTTTATTAATGATAAGCAGCCAAAATTTAACGACATTCATTGTGTTGATTATATTTTGGGGGATTGGTTTTATGTGTATCGGTCTTGGTATGCAAGTTAAAGTGATTGACTTAGCTCCTGATGCAACAGATATCGCGATGTCTATTTACTCTGGCATTTTTAATATTGGCATTGGTGCAGGGGCTTTGATTGGTAATCAAGTTATCTTACATGCGGGTATGCCAAATATGGGTTATGCAGGAATGATATTAAGCATTATTGCTGTTATTTGGTGTGGTTTTATTTTTAGCCGTTATCGCGTTTCTATGGGGGGGAAGCCCCGTAAAAAGAATCAGCTTCATCAACACTAAATAAGTATTTTTATTTTAAAAGGCATCTATTCAATATGAAAGATGCCTTTTTTATTTGTTGTAGATGAATATCCTCAATATGGCTTGTGATAGAATTCACAAAATTGACTTTGTATAAGATTAAGGCGAAAAAATGAATGGATTAACTTACCTAATGTTGGCGATTATATCGGAAGTGATTGCGACAACAATGTTAAAAGCCTCTGAAGGCTTTAGTCGATTATATCCATCAATTGTTGTTGTCATTGGCTATTGTTTTTCTTTTTGGGCACTTTCTCAAGTGGTAAGAGTTATGCCTTTGGGTATTGCTTATGCAATATGGAGTGGTTTAGGGATAGTGTTAGTTTCTGTTGCGGCAGTTTTTATCTATCAACAAAAACTTGATTTACCTGCCATTATTGGTATGGGATTGATTATTGCGGGTGTTTTAGTCATAAACTTACTCTCAAAAAGTGCTTCACACTAATAGTGAATAACAGCAGACATTAGGGTGCCTTTGATGCAAAAAAAATTTAAAACAGCATGTTATCTGTTTATGTTAGTTGGCTTTGGTTTTATTGCAGGATGCAGTAGTTCAACCCAGACAGAATATTCATCAACACAAGCAGTGAATAAAAGCAGAACAATACCGACAACAAGTCTTAGTGTTCCTTTAGATGAATCGGCTAAGGCAACATGTGTTTTTTCAGGAGGGATACCTTCTTTAAACTATGAATTACATGGTGGGCAGACACCTGTGTGTCAGTTTGCTAATGGTAAACGCTGTAGTGAACAGGCTTTAATTGAAGGTGCTTGTATTCCAGGTTAGGACTGAGTGAAGGCATATTATTTAGTCAATGTTGAAGTTTTATTTTTCGACAATAAATAGCCCTTAGTGTGTTACTAAGGGCTATTTTTTTATTCTTTTGATTTAAAAGAACTTGTGATTTGGCTCATTAAGACCAATAGACCCACAACAAAATAAGCAGAGAAAATAATTAGCATCCACTGAGGCATTTCTAATGTTAAGAATTGCCATTGACTGACAGAGCAGTCACCCGTTGCTTGGAATACAGCAGGGAACCAATTTTGTAATGCAAACCAAGAAGGTAATGTGACAAAGAAGTCACATGTTGCAAAAGGTGATGGATTAAGAATAAGTTGCGTATGCTCCCAAGCCAGTTCAATGCCTCGGTAAGCTGAATAAAGCCATAAAAAACTACCTGCCATACGCATGAGTGCCATTTTGGGTGCGCTTGCACCAATAAATGCGGCAACTAATATTCCTAATACTGCGATGCGTTGATAAACGCACATCACACAAGGCATTAATTCCATTCCGTACTGAAAATACAATGCAGCACCTTCAAGACCTATTGCTGTTAATGCAAGCAATAGCCATGAAAAACGGCGTTGTGACCAGTGACGAAGAGCAGTCAGCATAATAATGTCCATTTAAATATTAAAATAAGTGTCTATTTTGCCCAAAAATCAAGTGCAAAAAAAGTTAAAACCTGTTATTTCACAAATATTTACATTCAACCTTCTTTTAATGAAAAAAATAGGACTTTTATCAAGTAAAAGTCCTATTTATGTGGTGTAACTGTAGAACTATTGTTATGGAATAGCAACTAAGCCTATTTCATAAAACCAATGTGTTGTAGGAACTAGCCAGAATTCAACCGCTAGTAAACCAAATAATGTCATTACAATAGTATATGGCAGAGCCATCATTACCATTCGTCCATACGATAAACGAATAAGTGGAGATAGCGCAGAGGTTAATAAGAATAGGAATGCAGCTTGGCCATTAGGTGTGGCAACAGAAGGTAAGTTTGTACCTGTATTAATAGCAACACCAATATGTTCATATTGTGATTGACTAATTAATCCATCTTGTAAGGCCGTTAAGGCTTCGCTGATATAAACAGTACCCACAAAAACGTTATCTGAAATGGCAGACAATAGACCATTAAACAGATAGAAGAGAGAAAGCTGTGAGGACTCTGAAGCTTGGAGAACAAACTGAATAATTGGGCCGAATAATTGTTGGTCAATAATAACTGCAACAATTGAGAAGAAAACGGTCAATAATGCAGTGAAAGGTAAGGCTTCTTCAAATGCTTTACCGAGCGCATGCTCTTCTGTAATACCACAAAATGTAGTCGCAAGAATGATAACAGATAAACCAATAATACCGACTTCTGCTAAATGAAGAGCTAAAGCAACAATTAACCAGACTCCAATTAATGCTTGAACCATCAATTGTGCTTTTTCTTGAGAAGTGCGTTTTTCACTGTTTTTCTTATCGTATTCAGTTAAAACTTTACGAACTAAATCAGGTAATTCAGCACCATAACCAAAAAGCTTAAAGCGCTCAACCAAATAGCACACAGCAAGGCCTGCAAAGAAAACAGGAATTGTTACAGGTGACATTCGAATAAAGAAAGTCACAAAATCCCATTCTAAATGTTTTGCAATAATCAGGTTTTGCGGTTCACCTACCATGGTCATTACGCCACCTAATGCAGTACCTACACCAGCATGCATCATTAAGCTACGTAAGAAAGCACGGAATTGTTCTAAGGTTTGTTTTTTCTCTGCGGTATCAATAAATCCATCATTATTTAGCTCTGTTCCTGCTTGGTTAGAGGCGAAATTATGATAAATAGAGTAGAAACCGAGAGAAACACTGATCACAACAGCGATAACGGTTAAAGCATCTAAAAAGGCAGATAAAAATGCACTTGCGAAGCAAAAAGCAATAGATAACATTCGTTTAGAACGAATGGATAAAAGCAATTTAGTAAAAGCAAAAAGTAATAATTGCTTCATAAAATAGATACCCGCAACCATAAAGACTAAAAGTAAAATAACTTCAAGGTTGTTGGCAATTTCATGACCAATTTGTTTTGGGCTAGTCATTCCAATAATGACAGCCTCAATGGCAAGTAGTCCTCCTGGTTGTAATGGGTAACACTTTAACGCCATAGCTAGAGTGAAAATAAATTCTACAACTAATAGCCAACCGGCGACAAAAGGGTCAACAAAGAAAAAAATCAGTGGGTTGATAATTAAAAAAGTAAGAATAGCAAGCTTATACCAATCGGGAGAGTTTCCCATAAAGTTCTTCAGTAGTGCTTGTCTTATACTCATATCCATTAGGTTTCTCATCCTCCAAACAGAGATTTTAAGCGCAATCATGCGCGATCTAACCATAGTACGCGTTAATTGCTGTGAAATTAAGCGCGTTAGTAATAATAAATTGATAAAACAACATCAGGTTTTATGATGCCACTCACTATTTAATGATGGTTGAGCTATATCAAAATTCCGCATTCTGATATTATCTTTTTCATTATTAGCAGAAAAATCGCTTCGGAAGAAATAAAAATATGGTTATTAAGGCTCAAAGCCCCGCAGGTTTCGCGGAAGAGTATATTGTTGAAAGCATCTGGAATAATCGTTTTCCCCCTGGTTCTATCCTACCAGCGGAACGTGAACTATCTGAATTAATTGGTGTAACAAGAACCACATTAAGAGAAGTATTACAGCGCCTTGCTCGTGATGGATGGTTAACGATCCAACATGGAAAGCCAACAAAGGTAAACAATTTCTGGGAAACATCTGGCCTTAATATTCTTGAAACTGTAGCTCGTCTCGATCATGATCGTGTACCGCAATTAATTGATAATTTATTGGCGGTAAGAACTAATATTTCAGCTATTTTTATCCGCACTGCGTTTAGAAGCAATCCTGAAAAATGTATTGAAGTTTTAAACCATGAGCTTACCACTGAAAATAGTGCTGATGAGTTTAGTGAACTGGATTACAACATTTTTCGTGGCTTAGCTTTCGCATCAGGCAATCCAATTTATGGGCTTATCCTCAATGGTTTGAAAGGTCTGTATACGCGTGTTGGTCGTTACTACTTTTCAAATATTCAAGCCAAAGAGCTTGCTTTAGCATTCTATAAAAAATTAGCTGCATTGTGTGAACAGAAAGATGTTGAGCATGTAATGGAGTGCGTTCGCCAATATGGTAAAGACAGTGGGATTATCTGGCAAAGCTTGCAATCACCACTCCCTAGTGATTTGGAAGAAATTAAACGCTAATTTTTACGGTTTTTGTCATAATAGAAAAGGCCAGTATCCTCATTGATTTGTGATACTGGTTTTTTTATGCTTTTAAAAAGCAAAGTGTCATATTTTAGGCAATGCTTTAAATAGGTTAATTTTAGTAAAAAGAGTTACCAAAGTTAGTTAATTTAAAAATTATAATCTAATATTTTTCATATATTTGGTTTTTAATAAAAATCACACTCTGCTTTTCTACGGATTAAATTCTCATCAAAGTAAATTAATTTATTAATAAATATTCTAGTAATTTTTTGATAAAAAAATATCTTGTTGATTTTATTTGTTAATTTGACAATTCTCGTTGAAAATTGCTTATTCAATATTAGCCAAATGTGACTTAACTCTAAAATTTGCTTTTTTATTCACCTAGATGATTATTCTATATTGGCTTTTTGTGTATGGAATATTATTCTTATGTTATATCAATGTAAATTATTGGAGTCTTGCCATGAAAGTGATCATCTTAGGTGGCGGCGTTATTGGTGTAACAAGTGCGTGGTATCTAGTGCAGCAAGGGCATGAAGTCATTGTTGTTGACAGACAAAATAGTGCAGCAGAAGAAACCAGTGCGGGTAATGCTGGTCAGATATCGCCAGGATATGCAACCCCTTGGGGTGCTCCGGGTATTCCATTAAAAGCAGTAAAATGGATGTTTCAGAAACATGCACCCTTAGCCATTAAACCGGACGGTTCACTTTTCCAATTACGCTGGATGTGGCAAATGTTACGTAATTGTGATGCATCACATTACACTATGAATAAAAGTCGTATGGTGCGCATTGCTGAATATAGCCGTGATTGTATTCGTCAGTTGCGTCAAGATACGGGAATAGAATATGAAGGGCGCCAAGGGGGAACTCTTCAACTTTTCCGTGATCAAAAGCAATTTGATAATGCTGCCAATGATATTGCTGTCTTAAAGCAAGAAGGCGTTGCTTATGAATTATTGACGGCAGAGCAACTTAAATTCGCAGAGCCTGCATTAGAGCATGTTAGTCATAAACTCACCGGTGGTTTGCGTTTACCAAATGATGAAACAGGTGACTGCCAAATTTTTACGAAAAAACTCGCTAAAATGGCAGAAGAAGCGGGTGTTACATTCTTATTTAACAAAGAAATCAAACATTTGTTATTTGATGGTGATAAAGTAGCGGGCGTTCAATGCCATGATGGATTACTTACTGCGGATCATTACGTTGTCGCAATGGGTTCTTATTCAACGGAATTTCTGAAAAATAAAGTCGCCATTCCTGTTTATCCGCTTAAAGGTTATTCACTCACGATGCCGATTATTGATGCTTCAAGAGCACCAACATCAACTATTCTCGATGAAACCTATAAAATAGCAGTAACTCGTTTTGATGAGCGAATTCGTGTTGGTGGAATGGCAGAAGTCGTTGGTTTTAATTTGAATGTTTTAAAATCGCGCTGTGAAACATTAAAAATGGTTGTACAAGATCTCTATCAAGGTGGTGGCGATATAGAAAAAGCCACATTCTGGACAGGACTAAGACCTATGACACCAGATGGTACGCCTATCGTTGGGCCAACGGCTTATCGTAATTTATCTTTAAATACGGGGCATGGCACATTAGGTTGGACGATGGCATGTGGCTCTGGGCAATTATTGGCTGATTT
This sequence comes from Proteus genomosp. 4 str. ATCC 51469, assembly GCF_003144375.1. Classification (NCBI taxonomy): domain Bacteria; kingdom Pseudomonadati; phylum Pseudomonadota; class Gammaproteobacteria; order Enterobacterales; family Morganellaceae; genus Proteus; species Proteus genomosp. 4. The sequence goes on along the minus strand of NZ_PENV01000002.1, from coordinate 160,067 downwards.
AATTTCAGGGAATAAACCTGCGATTGCTGCTGATGATTTATCTGTATTTCGTTATATCGATGGCTTTAATACTAAATTGCTCTTACCGGGGCAAAAGCTTGATGCTGCTTATTAATTGAGGAAAAAACATGTCCAGACCCACAAAAGTAACCATTAACCTCGATGCATTAAGCCATAACCTGTCTGTTATCAAAGAGAGAGTAAAAGGTAGCAAAGTGTGGTCTGTTGTGAAAGCAGATGCTTATGGACACGGATTATCCTGTGTTTGGCCAGCATTGAGTCATACGGATGGTTTTGCATTAATTGAATTAGACAAAGCCATTATGCTAAGAGAGCAAGGATGGGTTGGCCCCATCCTTTTACTTGAAGGTTTTTTTAAACCTGAAGATGTTTATTTATTAGAACGTTATTCTCTAACAACAACAGTACATTCTGATTGGCAATTTGATGCCATAGAAAAAGCACAATTAGAACGTCCCATTAATATCTATCTTAAACTTAATAGTGGAATGAATAGATTAGGTTATCGTTCTGATGTTTATCAACAAGCTATCGCCCGCGCTAAAAGTATCAATAACATTGGTTCTATTATTCAAATGTCGCATTTTGCTAATGCAGATACAGGACTGAATATGGATGCGCAAAAAGCGGTAATTAATCAAGCGATGGTCAAAGAATTACCTCGATGCTTAGCAAATTCGGCGGCAACGTTGTTTAACCCTGAAACATATCAAGATTGGGTGCGACCAGGCATTATTTTATATGGTGTTTCGCCTTCGGGTGTTTGGCAAGATATTGCTGATTTCGATTTACAACCCGTAATGACATTTAATAGTGAGATATTAGCCATTCAACAAGTGAAAAAAGGTGAACCAATAGGCTATGGCAGTCGATATATTGCTGAGCGTGATATGCGAATAGGGGTTGTTGCCTGTGGTTATGCCGATGGTTATCCTAGACATGCGCCAGATGGTACACCAGTCATTGTTAATGGGCATAAAACACAATTAGTAGGGCGTATTTCGATGGATATGTTAACCGTTGATGTTACGGATTTCCCCGATATCAATTATGGTAGCCCAGTTGAATTATGGGGTGAACAACTACCTGTTGATGATGTTGCAACGGCCTGTGGCACTATTGGCTATGAGTTACTGTGTGCAATAGCTCCTCGAGTTACAGTTGAAGTGATGATAAATTTACCTAATTCCACTTTTTCTGATCTAAATGAAAGTTGTTGATAATCACTAAACTAGAATAAGCTTAAATTTATTTTGATTTGGTGATCCTATGAGTAACGGCATTGCATTGCGTGTGAAAGGTAAGGTTCAAGGCGTGGGTTTTCGTCCATTTGTTTGGCAATTAGCCCATCGTTTTGGTTTATTCGGGCAAGTGAGTAACGACAGTTTAGGTGTATTGGTGCATTTAACGTATTCACCTAAAAATACACTTTTTATCGAAGCACTAAAAGCTGAATGCCCCCCATTAGCGCGCATTGAACGTATAGAAGAATCACCCTATCAATGGGAACAATTACCGACAGACTTTATTATTGTAAAAAGTGGTGGCGGTGAAATGGATACACAAGTGGTACCTGATGCCACGACTTGCAAAGCATGTATTGATGAACTGTTTGATCCCCAAAACCGTCGTTTTCATTATCCTTTTATTAACTGCACACACTGTGGACCTCGTTTTACTATCATAAAAAAAATGCCTTATGATAGGCCATTTACCTCGATGTCTGAATTTCCATTTTGCCCTGAATGTAAACATGAATATGATGATCCTGCAGACAGACGATTCCATGCTCAGCCTAATGCGTGTCCTGTCTGTGGACCTTATATTTGGCTTGCGAATGAGCAGGGGGAAGAGTTAGCAATCAAAGAGTTTGCATTAATTCAAGCCTGCGAAGCGTTACTTGCTGGAAAAATTGTTGCTGTTAAAGGTATTGGTGGTTTTCATTTAGTATGTGATGCACGTAATAATGATAGCGTTGCATTATTACGAAAACGCAAATACCGACCTGCGAAGCCATTAGCTGTGATGATCACTGGAATTGATCAAATTAAAGAAGATAATCAAGATCCTGATTTTCTTCCAACCGCTATCCAAACTTTGCAAAGCACTGCGGCTCCAATTGTACTAGTCCCTAAAACGGTTGCGCCTAAACTTGCGGAGCTTATTGCGCCAGGATTAACTGAAATTGGTGTTATGTTGCCAGCCAATCCATTACAACATTTATTAGCGCGCGGCACGAATATTCCACTGGTTATGACATCAGGAAATGCATCTGGTCATACTCCTGCATTAAGTAACGAAGATGCTTTAATGCAGCTTCACGATATTGCTGATCTATTCTTGATGCATAATAGAGAGATTATACAGCGAGCTGATGATTCATTAGTGCGTATTGAAGATAAGCAGAGTGTTATGATCCGCCGTTCTCGTGGCTATGTTCCTGATGCTATTTCATTACCTGACGACTTTGAACCACAACCCTCAGTGCTTGCAATGGGAGGGGATCTCAAAAATGTATTTTGCTTATTACGTCAGCATCAAGCCATTATGGGGCCTCATTTAGGGGATCTTGATGATTTAAGTGTACGCCAACAACTGATGAAATCATTAGATCTTTTTCAGCAAATTTATCGCTTTACACCTAAAGCAATTGCGGTAGATGCACATCCTAATTACATTAGTCATCAACTGGGTAAACAATTTGCTCAAGAGCAAAATATTCCTCTCATTGAAGTTTTTCACCATCATGCGCATATTGTTTCTTGTCTAGCTGAACATGGACATACCCATCAGCAAGGTGCTGTAGTAGGCATTGCACTTGATGGTTTAGGCTATGGGCAAGATGGCTCTTTATGGGGGGGAGAATGCCTACGGGTGGATTATCAAAAATCAGAACGAATAGGTGGGCTTCCTGCAGTTGCTATGCCTGGGGGAAATTTAGCTTCTATTCAACCTTGGCGAAACTGGTTCGCACATTTAGCTACTTTTTCTAAGAATTGGCAAGGTAGTGTTATCACCCAATTGATACCTAGTAATGATTTGCAAATATTAAGTAAGGCAGTAGAACGTGGTTTAAATTCGCCTAAAGCCTCTTCTTGTGGGCGTTTATTTGATGCAGTTTCAGCATCATTAGGATTAGCTCCTAAAGAAATAAGTTGGGAGGGTGAAGCTGCCAGTTACTTACAAACAGCAGCATTAGCGTGTCAAAAAGAAAAACAAACGGAAATTATCAAGCAATATGGGCATTTAATGCCTATAAAGAATAACTTGCTTGAACTGTCTGTTTTTTGGTCGCAATGGGAAAGAGTGAAGCTCAATGTCAGTGAAAAGGCGTGGCTATTTCATTATTTATTAGCTGAAAGTTTAGGCAATATTGCATTGCAATATGCCGATGAACATCAGATTGATACCGTTGTACTTACGGGCGGTGTGTTAAATAACACATTACTCAAACATATGTTTAAGAAAAAATTAAACAATAAAAAAGTACTAACCCCTATGATGTTGCCCGTTGGAGACGGTGGTATTGCATTAGGGCAAGCACTGATTGCTACACATTTAATGCAAAACTAAAATAATTATAGGTAAAATAATATCGGTTCTAGTTAATTGTGACTGAAATTGGTTTTTGGTTGCTACTTTATTAATGACAATATGGAAAATCATCGTGAGTAATAAGAAGATTATCATTTCTTTAGCCGTTATTGCAGGACTTAGCACACCAGCAGCATTTGCTGGAGAATGGTCAATTGGTGGCTCAGTCTTAGCACAAGTCACTCCTTATAAAGGGGCTAAATCAAAAGATTATTTATTACCCGTGCCACAAGTTAACTACCAATCAGAAAATTTCTATTTTGCGACATTAGCCGCAGGGTATTACTTGTGGAACACACCTAAAGATCAACTTTCTGTTGATTTGCACTATTATCCTCAAGCTTATAAACCAAGTGATAGTGATGACGAGCAAATGAAAAAATTGAATCGTCGTCGTGATACTATGATGGGGGGTTTTACTTATAAACACCATGAATCATGGGGTAGCTTAAGAGCGATTGTTTCTGGTGATATGCTGGGTAAAAGTAATGGTATTATTGCTGATGCTGCCTATTTATATCCTTTCGAATTAGGTAATTGGTCTTTCCAACCTGGTGCGGGTATTGTTTGGGAAAACAAAAAGCAAAATCGTTATGCGTATGGTATTACTCATGCAGAATCACAGCGTAGTGGTTTAGCTGAATACACACCAAATGATAGCTGGAGACCTTATTTCGAGATTTCTGCCAACTACAAATTTGCTGAAAAATGGAACTTCTTTGCTATGGGGCGTGTTGACCATTTACCAAGTGAAGTTAAAGACAGCCCAATGGTGAATAAGTCTGTAACTGCGATTGTGTGGACTGGTGTGACTTATACATTCTAATCAATGTCTGTATGACGCTATAGATATTTTAATAGGCTATTTATGACAAAAAAGCTTCGATTTAAACCTCGAAGCTTTTTTATTTGTAATATGTGAATAATATTTATTTTTCAGCAATATTTTTACGAACACGTACTACCAAAGATAAACGACCAGGATGCACATTGTCTGGTTTTAATGGTTTATGGATACGTGCAGTCTCTACACAAGCCATTTTACGATAGCCTCCTGCACTCATATCTTTCATTGAACTTGCAAGCTCTGCGCCGGGGTTCCAGCACACCACATCACTATGGTGATAATGATGAACTTCAATTGTGCGATCCCAACCATCATCATGAATAAGATTAAAATCGTCAGGCTCTGTGTAAAGCCTGTCAGTGCGTCCATTAAAACGTAATGCGGTTTCATCAGTATAGACTTCTTTGTCCGCTACAGTGTCAATGTAGTGGCCTCCTAAGCCGGTAACGGAGACATTATCAATATCACTCACATTAAAATAAGAGTGAAGGGCAGCTGTTGCTTCATAATCACCGTAAGATTCTAATTCTACTTCACAAGTTGCCCCTAATTTAAAACGAGCAATTAAAGTAAACGGATGAGGCCAATATTTTTGTGTTTGTTGGCTCTCTTTTAGTGTCATTGTAATAAGTACGCCGTCATCTTGTTCTGTGTGGGCGCTAAATTCCCAAGGTAGAATACGTGCAAATCCATGACTAGGTGTACCTGCTGAAGCGAACCAAGGCCAGCAAATAGGGATACCGCCACGAATGGCAACACCAGGAGTGAATAGAGATGCTTCACTGAGCCAAAAGACAGGGTGTTCTTGTGCTGGTTGCCAAGCAATTAAATGTGCACCTTGAAGGCTAATAGCTGCTCGTACTTTAGGATGTGAAATAACAAGGATAGGAAGTTCACCTAATTGCCGACGACTTAAATAAGGTGATATTTGTTCAATAATCGGCAATGAAAATATTTTCTCGTTCATTATCTTTTGGCCTTCTGTCACTGACTATTTCAATACAATAAACTGACTGGCTGGAAAATAAAAGAGCCACCTAAAAGGTGGCTCTAAGCAAAATCTTGATTTACTAGGCTCTAATTATTTAGAGATATGAGAAATCAGATCCAGAACTTTGTTTGAATAACCAACTTCGTTATCGTACCAAGCAACTAATTTAACAAAGTTGTCGTTCAGAGCGATACCTGCTTTAGCATCAAATACTGAAGTCAGAACTTCGCCATTGAAGTCAGTTGAAACAACTGCATCTTCAGTGTAACCCAGAACGCCTTTCAGTTCGCCTTCAGCTGCTGCTTTGATAGCATCACAGATTTGTGCGTAAGAAGCTGGTTTTTCCAGACGTGCAGTCAGGTCAACAACAGAAACGTTAGGAGTAGGAACACGGAAAGACATACCAGTCAGTTTGCCGTTCAGTTCAGGAATAACTTTACCTACAGCTTTAGCAGCACCAGTTGATGATGGGATGATGTTTTGAGAAGCACCACGACCACCACGCCAGTCTTTTGCAGAAGGACCATCAACAGTACGTTGAGTTGCAGTTGTTGCGTGAACAGTAGTCATCAGACCTTCAACGATACCGAAGTTGTCGTTGATAACTTTAGCTAAAGGCGCTAAGCAGTTAGTAGTACAAGATGCGTTAGAAACGATATCTTGGCCTGCGTATGATTTATGGTTTACGCCCATTACGAACATAGGAGTGCTGTCTTTTGAAGGACCAGTCAGAACAACTTTTTTCGCGCCAGCTTGGATGTGTTTACGAGCAGTTTCGTCAGTTAAGAACAGACCAGTTGCTTCTGCAACAACGTCAGCACCGACTTCGTTCCATTTCAGATTTGCTGGATCTCTTTCTGAAGTTACGCGGATGGTTTTACCATTAACAACGAGGTGGCCATCTTTTACTTCAACAGTACCGTTGAAACGGCCATGAGTTGAATCGTATTTCAGCATGTATGCCATGTAGTCTGCGTCTAACAGATCGTTAATACCTACGATTTCGATATCTGAACGTTCTTGAGCAGCACGGAAAACGATGCGGCCGATACGACCAAAACCATTAATACCTACTTTGATAGTCATATGTATTCCACCAGCTTTAATTTAGTGAATTAAAAAGTTGCTTCTAAAGTTACCAAAACCGCGCCAATCGTCAAGCGGAATCGTGTCAATAATTGCAAAAAATCAATTAAAAAAACACTTTTCGCTTAAAGATTGGTCGTTTTAGCTAAATGTTACGCTGTGTATTATCGGGATCAACGCCGATAAATGAAGTTACCTTTGCTCCGTTATGTGAAATTCATCACATTTCAAAAACTAAAGATTACTCTTGATGATTTTAGACTATATTTTTCAGATTTGTTGTTAAATCTTTGTTATTATTCACTGTTGTTTTAAAAAGCATTTTTCTGAGCACGAGGTCGATATGGCAGATAATGAAAAGAAAGTGAATATTTCAAGCAATAACAATCACCTTGATTTATCAACACTCAATGAAATGCAACGTTATGTGACGCAACAACACGGCACAGAGCCTCCGTTTAGTGGTAAGTTATTACATAACCGTCAAACTGGGATTTATCACTGTTTATGTTGTTCTGCTCCCTTATTTTATTCAGATACAAAATTTGATGCAGGATGTGGCTGGCCTAGTTTTTACCAACCTGTTAACAGTGATGCGATCCGCTATATTGATGATTTTTCTCATAATATGAAAAGAACGGAAATACGTTGCCAGCAGTGTGATGCACATTTAGGTCATGTCTTTAATGATGGCCCTGCCCCTACAGGGGAGCGTTATTGTGTTAATTCAGCTTCACTGTCATTTACAAACAGTGAGACAGGTGAAGAGCAGAAAGGTTGATAGCTGTTAAATTAACAAAAATATAACAAATGAAAAAACGATTCAGCCATTTTAAGTGATTATTTAGCTTATGGAGCAATCAATGGAAGTTAATGAACTTATTTCGATGGTAACCCCTGAAATTTATCAACGTATTTCCACCGCAGTTGAATTAGGCAAATGGCCTGACGGCGTTGCATTGACTGATGAACAAAAAGAACATTGCATGCAGATTGTTTTATTATGGCAAGCAAAAAATAACCACACACCTGAGCATATGACAGTAGGCACTAATGGGCAAATTACCATGAAGAGCAAACAAGAATTAAAAGCTCAGTTTCAATCTGAACGATTGGCAACGCTAACGCCAATGGATGATGACTAAAACATATGGTGAATGGATAGAATTAATATAAAAAGGGCTATTTATTAACTAAATTGGTTAAAAATAGCCCTTTTCTGATTTTATGAAGATAAAGAAAATAACAAACCTATTGATTGTTACGATTAAGCCAATGTGCTGAATCTATTAATGTCGCTCCCTTTGCTTGCATCTCTTCTAGCGCTACTTGACTGTCATTATCTTGAATATTGACACCACGGCAACCGTCAGTAATAACAGATACTTGATAACCTAACTGTAAAGCATCCATGACTGTAAATTTAACGCAGTAATCAGTTGCAATACCAAGAATATAAAGATGTTTTATATTAAGCGTTTGCAAAAGGGTATGTAAGCCTGTTTGATATTCATGGTCGTTATCAAAAAAGGCACTATAGCTATCAATAAGGCGGTTTTGGCCTTTGTAAATAATATGGTTAATCAGTGTGTGATTGAGCTCAGGGTGAAATTCAGCGCCGTGAGAATTTTGTACGCAATGCACTGGCCACCAAACTTGAGGTAACCCGTTCAGTTTCCCTATTTCACCTACAACGGTACCTGAGTTTTCAGCAAAACTAAGATGATCGGCAGGATGCCAATCTAAACTTGCAATAATCGGGCTTTTAGTTTGCTTGAAACCATTAATGAGCTGATTGGCTGTTTGAATAACCATCTCACTCTCGTTAACAGCTAAAGCACCCCCTGTACAAAAATCGTTTTGTATATCAACCAGTAATAGCGCAGAGTTTTTCACGAAAGTTGCCCTTTTATTAAGCTTAGTCGTTATCGTTTAATGTCATTTCACCGCGAAGGTTTTGTTGCATTAAGCGACAAATTTCAGTGTAATCATATTGTTGGCTAAGGAGATAATGCAGTTTAGTTAATGTCGCCTCAAATGTCATATCATAACCACTAATAACGCCGACTTCAGCTAAGGCTTGACCTGTTGCATAACCTTCCATATTCACTCGACCAGAAATACATTGTGTAAGATTAATAACCACAATGCCACGCTCTGTTGCTTCGCGCAGTGTAGAAAGTAAAGCAGGGTGAGACGGCGCATTACCCACGCCATAAGAACGTAATATTAATGCTTTCACGGGCTGCATCAGAATATTTTTAACTATTTCATCTGAAAGGCCTGGGTAAATGGTGACAACTCCAATGGGTTGAGGCGTAATATTATGTGCAATAAATTCTCCTTTTCCTTTTGGAAATGAATTAATTTTAAATTGCTTAATATTAATCCCTGCTTCTAAAAGAGGGGCACTATTCGGTGATGCAAACGCATTAAAACCATCTGCATGTGCTTTTACTGTGCGGTTACCGCGATACAGTGTGTTATTAAAGAAAAGTGCGACTTCATTAATTGGATGATGTGCAGCTAAATAGAGCGCATTTAATAGATTCGTTTGTCCGTCAGAACGCAAAGCTTCTAAAGGAATTTGAGAGCCAGTGACAATAATGGGTTTACTGAGATTCTCGAACATAAAAGAGAGTGCTGAGGCTGTAAATGCCATGGTATCAGTACCATGAAGAATAACGAATCCGTCATAGTTATGATAATTATCATTAATATCATCAGCGATAGACTGCCAGTCTTCAGGTGTGATATTTGAAGAATCAATTAAAGGAAGGTGCTCTTTGATTGTAAAATCGGGCATCTCTTCACGATGGAATTCTGGCATTTTAGCTAATTGGCGTTGTAAATGTCCTGATACAGGAATATAGCCATGTTCAGAATGTTGCATACCAATAGTACCGCCAGTATAAACAACGTAGATTGATTTCTTTTGCATCAGACAAAGCACTCTTATTAAGCTGTGAGAAATACCTGATTATAGGGAGTTTGTAGAATAAAAAAAGGAAAGGGTGCTAAAAAAAAGAAAATAGAGACTATCTAATATCTGCTTTAAATCATTGTGTTAAAAATTGCTTGAATACAAACGAACAAAAAGCATTCATTAGAATATTATTCTATCAAAAGTCAGAAAAAAGAGAGGAATACACCTACTCTCTATGAGCAGGTGTATAGATTGAAAAGATTATTGAATATCACCACAAGATAAACAGTATGCATAGCGATTTAGCGGATCGTTCATATTGCGATAAAACTCAGTCTGTGTTTTAACTTCTTTTAAAACAGGTGCTGGCAAATAAGCTTGTAATGGATCAGGAATAAGTGCTTTTGCGTTAGAGGATAAACTCATTATGATCTGTTCTGACAGACTTAATTCAGGTTTCATCCAATCAACAACCGGTTGATCGATTTTTGCCATTTTAGCAACTGTATCAATAGCATCATCAAAATCACCAAACTCATCGACTAAACCGACATTTTTTGCATCTATTCCTACCCATACACGACCTTGAGCAATCTGATCAATTTGAGCCGGTGTTTTCTTCCGTGATTCAGCTACTAAATTAAGGAAAGTCTTATAACCACTTTCGATATTTAGCTGTAAAAGCTCTGCAAACTCTTCCGGTAGCTTATTAGTGACAGATAATCCGGCTAAGGGTGAAGTTGTGACGCCATCAGTATGAACACCAATAGACTCTAAGCTGTTTTCAAACGTATTAATAACGCCAAAAATACCAATAGAGCCTGTTAATGTTGAAGGGCTAGCAATAATCTTATTTGCAGGGGTTGAGATCCAATATCCGCCTGATGCAGCCATGCCACCCATTGATACAACCACATGTTTTTTCTGTTGTTTAAAAGCAGCAACTTCACTGCGTATTTGCTCTGAAGCTGAAACACTACCACCAGGGCTATTTACACGTAATACAAGCGCTTTAATGTTCGGATCTAAACGTGCTTGGCGAATTTGATTCGCAATAGTTGAACCACCCGCTGAGCCAGGGATGCTTTCACCATCAATAATGGCACCTTGGACAACCACTACGGCAATATTTCCTTCATCACTTGCAGGCAATGAAGAGGTTAGCGTATCGGCATAATCATAAATGCTGATATTGTTAAATTGCTTATTCTCTTTATCCCACTGGAAGGTTTCTGTCATATCAGCTTCAAATTGAGCGTATGAGCTTACAGAATCCACTAATTTACGATTTAGCGCATAAGTGGCGTTATCCCCATCTGCGCTACGTAGCTGAGCAATCATCTCTTTTGCACCAGGGAAAACATCTTCTGTGGTAATGCTACGGTTTTCTGCAACTTGGGTTAAATATGTAGACCACAGCGCATTAACTAAACGTAATGAAGCTTCACGAGACTCTGCTGACATATCATTGCGCATTAATGGCTCAACCGCAGATTTATAGGTGCCTACGCGGAAAATATGGGTACTGACCTTTAAGTTTTCTAACAGTGTTTTGTAATAGAGGTTTTGAAAACCAAAACCGTAAACACCAACCCCACCTTGGGGCGTGAGATAGACTTTATCAGCATAAGAGGCGAGGTAATATTGAGACTGGCTGTAATAACCACTTACTGCAAAAATAGGTTTACCTGTCTTTTTAAACTCATTAAGCGCTTTACCAATATAATTTAGTGACGGTTGATCAGCACCTGCGAATTCATCAAGTTTTAATACCATTCCTTTAATTTTCGGATCTTGAGAAGCTAGGCGTAGCGTATCAACAACTTCAAATAAGGAATTTTCTTGAAGTTGGCTACTTGATACACCTAAAAGCTCACGTCCAACTTCACCTAAAGGGTTTTGTGTTGCGGTTTGGTCAACAATCACACCTTTAAGATCAACAAGAAGGGCACCTTCATAATCAACTGGTTTTTGTGCTTCTTTGGTGATTAAGAAAATACCAAAGACCATAAAGAGAAGGAAAAAGAAAATAACGTTTAAGATTAATTTCCTGATAAAGTTAATGGCTTGCCAACTAAATTTTAATATTGCGCCGATTAACTCCATAATTTTATTCATATTATCTCCACATCATGTAAAGCTAAATTTTAATCCTAAACAGTCATGCTAGAATTATTGGTAAGCAGGCTACATCCACATAATCTCATACTATTAAAACAAAATATGTTGTTAGCAATAGAGGGAATAGCAATAACAATGAAGGAATATTCTAATATAGCTCTTATTGAATGTCTGTCATTGATTTTTAGGAAACCATTAATGATAACCTTTTGTTTAAGGTGTTATTAAGCAAACATTTATCTTACGTGAAAACATCTAAAAAATGTCACATAAAAAGGCATCAAAGTAATATAGGAAATAGTCGAATTACAAAGGAAAGTAGGTTCAAAATAAGTTTAAATTAACTTAGGTAAGTTAAGATTAATCATTTTGTGAACAATAAATTACGATTAAATAATCATACAACTGATTTTTAGAAAAATTCCCGCCTAAATCTGTGGATGGTGGTAATATAACAGTTTGTTATACTGCGAATTGATAAGAACTGTCCATCCCCATAAGAATGGGATCTTGCTAAAATAAAATGCTGACAGGAGAATAAAAATGGATGCATTAACACTGCTTTTGAACCGCCGTTCAGCTTCTCGACTGACTACTCCAGCCCCCGATAGTGAAGCCCTTAATACTATTTTACAAGCGGGTATGCGCGCGCCTGATCATGGTGCACTTAAGCCTTGGCACTTTATTGTGATGCAAAACGAAGGCATTGAGCGTTTTAGCCAATTACTGCATAAAGCGGCTGTTGTGGGGAATTTAGGGCCAGAAGTTGAAGAAAAAGCAAAAAATGCACCTTTTCGTGCCCCTTTGATCATCACAGTTATTGCAAAAGTGAAAGATCATCCGAAAGTGCCTGAATGGGAACAAGTGGTTGCTGCTGGTTGCAGTGTACAAGCAATGCAAATGGCCGCTGTTGCACAAGGATTTGGGGGGATTTGGCGTTCAGGCTCTTGGACTCATGATGCAGTCGTAAGAGAAGGACTTGGCTGTGGTGAACATGACCAAATTATTGGCTTTCTATATTTAGGTACACCAGCCTTAAAAGCGCCAAACACGGTTTCTCCTGCCGACTTAACTGATTTTGTGACTTATTTTTAAAAAGGATGGCATGTTATGTCTGAAGCAATTCGTTTAACACAATACAGTCATGGTGCAGGCTGTGGTTGTAAGATCTCGCCAAAAGTTTTAGAAACTATTTTGCACAGTGAGCAAGCTAAATTTCATGATCCTCATTTACTCGTGGGTAATGAAACCAAAGATGATGCTGCTGTTTATGATTTAGGAAATGGCACCGGTATTATTAGTACCACAGATTTCTTTATGCCTATCGTTGATAACCCTTATGATTTCGGGCGCATCGCTGCAACGAATGCTATCAGTGATATCTTTGCCATGGGTGGAAAACCCATCATGGCAATTGCTATTTTGGGATGGCCTATTGATAAATTGGCACCTGAAATTGCACGTGAAGTGATTGAAGGTGGGCGAGCCGCTTGCCAAGAAGCTGGAATTTCACTGGCTGGTGGACATTCTATTGATGCACCAGAGCCTATTTTCGGACTTGCTGTAACGGGTGTCGTTCCTGTGAGCAAAGTAAAGAAAAACAGTGAAGCGAAAGCCGGATGCCAGTTATTTTTAACAAAACCTTTAGGCATTGGTGTGTTAACAACGGCTGAGAAAAAAGGTTTGTTAAAACCAGAACACCAAGGTTTAGCAACAGAAATTATGTGCCGTATGAACAAAGCTGGTGCTGATTTTTCTGATATAGAAGGTGTTACTGCAATGACCGACGTTACAGGGTTCGGTTTATTAGGTCACTTGAGTGAGATTTGTGATGGTTCTGGTGTGCAAGCTACTATTCATTTTTCACAAGTACCAAGATTGCCAGAAGTTGAATCGTATATCGAAAAAGGTTGTGTACCAGGAGGTACTGGGCGCAATTTCGAAAGTTATGGTCACTTGATTGGTGAAATTACTGAAATGCAACGCAAATTACTTTGCGACCCACAAACTTCAGGTGGCTTATTATTAGCAGTATTACCTGAAGCTGTGGAACAAGTTAAAGACGTTGCGGCTCGTTTTGATATTGAACTAACCTCTATCGGTGAGTTAACTGAGCCAGTGGCAGGAAAAGCGTTGATTGAAGTGATTAACTAACGTAATGAGATTATTTATTGCAGAAAAACCCAGCCTTGCTCGTGCTATTGCTGATGTATTGCCAAAACCCCATAAACGGGGTGATGGCTTTATTCTTTGTGGTGATAACCAGTATGTGACATGGTGTGTTGGTCACTTGCTTGAACAAGCTGAGCCGGATGCATACGACCCGCGGTACGCCCGCTGGTCGTTAGATGATTTGCCTATTATTCCAGAAAAATGGCAACTCAAGCCCCGAGCTGATGTAAAAAAGCAGTTAGAAACAATCAAGACACTACTTAAGCAGGCAAAAGAAGTGATCCACGCTGGTGACCCCGATCGCGAAGGCCAGTTGTTAGTCGATGAAGTGCTTAACTATTTAAATATCAGCGAAGACCAAAGAAAGCAGGCACGTCGTTGTTTAATTAATGACTTAAACCCAGCCGCAGTGACGCGGGCCATTGATAAATTACGTTATAACCATGAATTTATTCCATTATGTGTATCGGCTTTAGCAAGAGCAAGGGCTGACTGGCTTTATGGAATAAATATGACTCGAGCATATACGCTCTTAGGCCAGCGCAATGGTTATCAAGGCGTATTATCTGTAGGGCGAGTACAAACACCAGTATTAGGCTTAGTGGTTCGTCGTGATGAAGAAATTGAAAATTTTGTGCCCAAAGATTTCTTTGAAGTAAGAGCGCACGTTGTGACACCTGCAGATGAGCGTTTTACTGCAATTTGGCAGCCTAGTGAGCATTGTGAACCTTGGCAAGATGAGGAAGGGCGATTATTAAACCGGAAACTGGCAGAGCACGTTGTCGATAGAATTAAAGACAAGCCAGCCAATGTTACGGATTATCAAGATAAACAAGAATCTGAAATTGCACCGTTACCATTCTCGCTCTCAGCATTACAAATTGAAGCGGCAAAACGCTTTGGTTTAAGCGCACAACAAGTCTTAGATACCTGTCAGCGATTATATGAAACACATAAATTAATCACATATCCCCGTTCTGACAGTCGTTATCTTCCAGATGAACATTTTGCAGGTCGTCATGCGGTGATTAATGCTATTAGCGTGCATGACGGAAGTTTATTACCGCAAGAAACCTTAGATATTGATAAAAAGAATCGTTGTTGGGATGACAAAAAAGTGGATGCGCACCACGCCATCATTCCAACGGCAAAAACAGGTAATATTTCGTTAAATGAAAACGAAAAAAATATTTACTATCTTGTTGCTCGCCAATATTTAATGCAATTTATGCCTGATGCGGTTTATCGCAAATGCGTGATTGAACTTGATATTGAAAACGGTAAATTTATTGCTAAAGCTCGATTTTTAGCTCAAGCAGGTTGGCGTGTGTTATTAGGTGCCAAAGAGCAAGATTCGGAAAATGATGGTTCTGCATTACCTATAGTAAAAAAAGGTGATGAACTGCTGTGTGAAAAAGGTGAGATTGTTGAAAAACAAACACAACCTCCAAGGCCTTTCACAGATGCAACATTACTTTCAGCCATGACAGGTATTGCGCGCTTTGTTCAAGATAAAGAACTTAAGAAAATCCTAAGAGCGACGGATGGATTAGGTACTGAAGCGACAAGGGCGGGCATCATTGAATTACTGTTTAAACGTGGTTTTTTGCAAAAGAAAGGACGAGCCATTAATTCAACGCCAGCGGGTAGAGCATTAATTCATGTATTGCCAGATATGGCAACCTTACCGGATATGACTGCACATTGGGAGTCGATACTCACACAAATTAGTGAGAAACAATTTAAATATCAAGATTTTATGATGCCATTAAATAACACCTTGATAGAATTGATTACTCAAGCGAAACGTCGCCCGAATATTCAAGCTTTCAGAAATCTTCCTGCGCCAGCACATAATAAAAGGCGCAAGACAGCAACTAAAGCAAGTAACAAGGCAAGCAGCACAAAAAATAAAGCGCAGAGTAAAGAAGCAACGACTGATAATTAAGCCATAAATAAAAAGCACTTCCTTAAATAATAAGGAAGTGCTTTTTTGAATAATGATTAAAGACGATTAGATTTTAAATTCAGCCCATACAGGGGCATGATCGGATGGTTTTTCCATTCCACGAATATCGTAATCAATTCCTGTTGAAATACAATTATCCGCTAAACAACGACTGGCTAAGAGTAAATCGATACGTAGTCCACGGTTGTCATCAAATCCTTTAGAACGATAATCAAACCACGAGAATTTATCATCTGTTTCAGGATGTTGTTGGCGGAAAGTATCTGTTAATCCCCAGCCCATCAATGTTGCCAGCCATTCACGCTCTTCAGGTAGGAAAGAACATTTCCCTGTTTTTAACCAGCGTTTCATATTATTTTCGCCAATACCAATATCTTTATCTGTTGGGCTAATATTTAAATCACCCATAATAAGCACTGGGGAGGTTGGTTTTAAACTGGTAGTTAGGTAATTTTGTAAATCAGCATAGAATTTTTCTTTTGCTGGAAATTTAGTTTCATGATCACGACTTTCACCTTGAGGAAAGTACCCATTCATTACAGTGAGTAATCCTGCGGGTGTTTCAATATCTGCCATGATCATTCGACGTTGAGCATCATCGTCATCGCCAGGAAAGCCTTTACGTACTGCAACAGGTTTTGCTTTTGTTAATAAGGCAACGCCATAATGTCCTTTTTGACCATGATAAAAAACATGGTAGCCCAAAGATCCCACACTTTCTAATGGGAACATATCATCATGAACTTTCGTTTCTTGAAGCCCGATAACGTCAGGTTGGTGTTTTTCTATGATAGCTTCAAGTTGGTGAGGGCGAGCACGTAAACCATTAATATTGAAAGAGACAAATTTCATGTGACTGTAACCATTTATATATTGAATAATAGGATGCCTTATACTATCAGGATCATAAAATGAATGTAAGTAAATCACTTAAATCATAGTACGGCTTATCAATAGGAAAATAAAATCAGATAAAATCAGATAAAATAAAGAGCAATCAAAGAAAGTACGATAAATTAATAAAAATAGTTAATTGCATAATAAAAATTATTAATTAAACAAAGTAGAAACATAAACTAATCTTTGATAGAAGAATATAAGTATTATTATTCTTTATATGTAAAGAATAATGACATAATAAAAATAGCATTGCGGTTATAAATTGTATTCATTAAAAGGAGGTAAGGAAATATTTATATAAAACTATATTTATATAAAATTAGTTTTTAAATTAATTAATCTATATTTACATTAAATGAATTAATGAAATTATTTGTTCAACACAGCAAAGGAATGGTGAATTATGTTTTTTTCTCGTAAATTAGAAGCCTTTATGGCCGTAGTTGAAAATGGTTCATTAAGTAAAGCTGCTCGTGTCATGAATCGAACGACACCTCCAGTTGCTAAGTCTATAAAGGACTTTGAGGCAGTATTGGGAAAGCGTCTATTTAAGCGAGAGAAGTTTGGTATGAGCTTAACGCAAGAAGGGCTTGAGCTTTATAATGATTTAAAATCACTTTATCTTCAGGAAAAAGAGATAACAAAAAAACATACCACAGGTATTATTAATAATAGTATTCATGTTTATTATGATTGGGGGAAAAGCCAGTATTTAACGCAGTTTTATCAGGCGGCTAATAAAAATTATTCTCATATAAATATAATGCGATTCTCAAAAGAAAACTTTGATGAAATACCCGACTATGATGGAAATACATTAATATTAAGTTCAGAGAAAATTATTAGTGAAAGATTTAGTCTTATTCATAAAATAGACAATAAATATCTGGGGATTTGTTGTCAGAAAGAAATTGCTAATAGTGCTAATAAGAATATTGATAAACTCTTAAGTGAAAATATTTGGTTATGTGATCCCGCATTATACAAAACAGCTAAAATAAAAAAATTAGAGAATGAAATAAGAGATGGGGGAAAATCTGTTTGCGTTAGAATGATGGATGATCTTAATTGTTGTTTACGTTTTATTCAAACGCACCATTCTCTTTTATTTACAGATGAAAACCCATTGAAAGATGAGTATGACGGAGAGCTCTGTTTTATTCCTTTAACTCAACCTACAATACTGTACAACTGTTATATTTATAAATCTAAGTATCATTCAAGCGTGTTGAATCGTTTTATTGATTTGATTGGAAAAATGGGATAAAGAAGTTTATTAGGATGAAGCTAAGAAGATATGGTGGTGGGAGAAGGATTCGAACCTTCGAAGTCTGTGACGGCAGATTTACAGTCTGCTCCCTTTGGCCGCTTGGGTATCCCACCAACATTAAATTGTTCTGCTGTCCGTGACAGCGGGCGCAATAATACCAAATACCGAAGATCTGTAAAGCGCTATTTTACTAAAAGTAGATCGTTTGCTGTAAAAATGTGCGTATTGTTCAGCTTTTGCGCTCTATCGTATTGATTTTAAGCAAAAACGTGAAAATTAATAGAAGATAAAATAAACCGCGATATGTTTTGTATCGCGGTTTATTTTTAGATAACTACAATGTATTCAATATTCATGGTTTGAGAACTTATAAAATAATTGTTCTGTTACCATAAACGAAGACACGTTGTGAAAGTACCCAATATAAAGCATGGCTAAGTACATTTTTCTCAACATCACGACCAGCTCTCATCATATCTTCTGCAGAAAATGTGTGGTCAACGTTAATTACGTTCTGTGTGATGATTGGGCCTTCATCTAAGTTATCATTTACGTAGTGAGCTGTAGCACCAATGATCTTGACTCCGCGCTCGTATGCCTGATGGTATGGGCGAGCACCAATAAAGGCTGGCAAGAAGGAGTGGTGAATATTGATAATTTGATTTGGGAAGTTTTGTACAAATGCAGGTGTTAATACACGCATGTATTTTGCGAGTACAACATAATCAGGTTTGTATTGATTAATTTGTGCAATTAACTTTTCATCATGTTGATCACGGGTTAATCCTTCATGACTAACAAGATGGAAAGGAATATCAAATTGCTCTACTAAATGTTTTAACGTGTCATGATTACCAATAACAGCGGCAATTTCCACATCCAGATCGCCAAATGCGCTCTTCATTAATAAATCGCCAAGGCAATGTGCTTCTTTGGTCACCATAACCACAATGCGACGACGACCTGCGGTATTCAATTCACGTTGAGAACCTTGCGGTAATGCATCATCTAAATCAGCAAGAAAAGTTTCATCATTAAAGATACCTTCAAGCTCAGTACGCATAAAAAAGCGACCAGTACGATGATCAACAAATTCACTATTTTGAACAATATTTAATTGATGCTTGTAGCAAATATTGGTGATTTTAGCGATAAGTCCTTTTGCATCAGGGCAAATAGTACGCAGTATTTTTTTTTGAGTATTTTGGTGTTGCATGTATGGATAAATCCTTTCTTTTACTTCTGTGTTTGCAATTATTTGATGTTATTTTCACAACATTTTTTGTATTTACGCCCTGAACCACAAGGGCAGGGATCGTTTCGTCCCACTTTCGGTTTCACACCGTCAATATAAAACCAACAGCCATCTATTTTTAGAAAACGAGAGCGTTCATGTAAGTACTGTTTATCATCGGCATTTCTTTCAATAAAGCAAGCCGAGAATTCAACGTATGCCTCATTTTTATTTGTGCTCGCTTGCAATGAGATAATATTGAGTCCAAGCCATTGCGTATTTGGAAAGCCTGAAGTTAATTCATCGTGCAAGGATGCAACACGGCAAGAGGGGTGCCACGTCTTTATTAAGTAATCAGCATTATGTTTAACGAACGCGCTATAACGCGAACGCATTAATGCTTCTGCTGTTGGGGCGTTTTTTTGCCCCGAATGGTAAGGCTCACAGCAATCAGAGTAGAATAATTGGCTATTACAGGGGCATAAATTCGACAAAATAATGTCCTAACTCACGTTATTAGTATGACGATTTCCCATAGATTGAAAAAAGTAATGATTGAGAATAATTAACGTCAATGTTGAACTAAACTAGTAATGTATCGCTAATTTATCAGCATGTGAAACGATAGTTACTGGAGTAACCAATGAATAAAGCCTTAGTGGGTAAAAAAATCTTGATAATTGATGATGAGGTTGTTTTTCGCACTATGCTGACGGAATATTTCTCACATGAAAAAGCGTGTGTCTATACAACCGATAATGGTAGCCAAGCATTATCTTTATTAGATAAGGGATTATTACCAGATCTTATTTTATGTGATATTCGTATGCCGGTTATGAATGGCCCTACGTTTTTATGTCACCTTGAACAACGTAAACTTGCTATTCCTGTTATTGCTATTTCATGTACAGATAATATGTCTGAAGTAGATGATATGTTGCGCTTAGGGGCACAAGAAATTTTTCTTAAGCCAATAACACATCTCGATAAATTAAAACAAAAAGTTATTGAAGTATTATGCCCAGGTTTTTTTGAATCAGTATTAATAGAAGGTATACATTTAGAACCTCTTTGGAATAGCTTGCGAAAAGATACTCATTATATTCAGTCGTTCATAAAACAGATGCAACCTCAGGTTAAACAAGTTGTAGCGGGATATTGTGTTAATTATCGTCAGTTAAATGATATTGCTAAAATGGGATTGTTATTTGATATTGCCGCCTTATCAGAAGATCAAATTATTTTTTATTGTGTTGATATATCACGGGATGACGAAAATGGGCTTTTGGTCGCTTTACTCTTACGAGTTGTATTTAATGATGTATTAAAATCGTCAGAAAAAAATCGCTCCCTTCCAAGCATGTATAACATGTTGAATAAACTTAATAAAATGCTAAATGAAATAGGTGTAAAAGGGCAGTTTCCTATCACTTTAGGGTATTATCATACACAGAAAAAAAATATATTATTGGCATCAGCTGGATTACGAGCTGAAATAAAAACAGAGAGTAAAAAATTCGAATTGAATAGCGGTGTTCCTTTAGGTACTTTGCAACTTTTATATATTAACCAAATAAAATGTGAAGGAACAAATTGGCAATGTAAAATTTGGGATAATACGAATCAGATTAAATTAATGTTTTCCCCTATCTATAAAAGTTAAATTTAGATTAAATAAATACAGAATATCGTGCATATATTAAACATAAATGAAGAACTATCTCAATTAAGCGGTAGGGCTCTGTTTATCCTTAGATATTAGCTGGTATACTCTGGCGATTATTTTTTTATGTACCCATTCATATTTGAAAATAGAACGGTACGAATTGCAGGAGAAGTATAATGTCATCAGCAGTGCGTAAAGTTAGAAAAGCGGTGATCCCTGTTGCTGGATTAGGTACAAGAATGTTACCTGCAACTAAGGCAATTCCGAAAGAGATGTTGCCTGTGGTTGATAAACCACTTATTCAATATGTGGTTAATGAATGTATTGCAGCAGGTATTAATGAAATTGTCCTTGTCACACATTCTTCTAAAAACTCCATTGAAAACCATTTTGATACCAGCTTTGAATTAGAAGCTATTTTAGAAAAACGAGTTAAACGTCAGCTATTAGAAGAAGTACAAGGTATTTGCCCAAGCCATGTCACTATCATGCAAACTCGTCAAGGGATCGCAAAAGGATTAGGTCACGCTATTTTATGTGCAAAACCTTTAATTGGTGATGAGCCTTTTGCTGTTATTTTGCCCGATGTTATTTTAGATAGATACAGCGCAGATTTAACCAAAGTTAACCTGAAAGAGATGCTTTCCCATTTTGAGCGCTCTGGGGCAAGCCAAATTTTAGTTGAACCAGTACCCGAAGATGAAGTTTCTAACTATGGTATTGTTGATTGCATGGGAGAACAATTATGCCCAGGTGATAGCAAACCAATTACTCGTGTTGTCGAAAAACCGAAGAAAGAAGAAGCACCTTCAAATTTATCTATCGTGGGCCGTTATGTGTTATCTGAAAGTATTTGGCCATTATTGGCAAAAACAGCGCCAGGTGCGGGTGATGAAATTCAGTTAACTGATGCGATTGCGATGCTGATTGAAAAAGAAGCCGTTGAGGCTTATCACCTACAAGGGAAAAGCCACGATTGTGGTAATAAATTAGGGTATATGAAAGCATTCGTAGAATATGGTATACAGCACGAAGAGTTTGGTGAAGATTTCGCACAATGGTTAAAATCATTAAAAGTAGAGTGAAATGACTCTGAATGATAATCATTTTGTATGGTAGCTTTTATTGTATGGTTCTTGCGAATACATTGTATTTTATAGACAGATGATTTTGTGAGAAATGCTAGATAAAGTGATCACAAGAGATTAAGGTATGGCTCAATGCAATCATGTATTGAGCCATACTGATTTTTGTAAAGTATGATAATGTTAAGCGTTATGATGTTTAATCAAGGTGATATTAAGCATGATAACGTTGACGTGAATAATAATTAATTGGGTTATTTGAGTGATAATATGAAAATATTAGTAACAGGTGCTGCGGGGTTTATTGGCTCTCATTTAAGTCAGCGTTTAATTGAAATGGGCTATCATGTTGTTGGAATAGATAATCTTAATGATTATTATGATGTACGCTTAAAAGAAGCTCGATTAGCTAAATTACAACAGTTAGAAAAGTTTCAATTTGAGAAAGTTGATATCGTTGATTCAGCAAAAGTGGCTCAATTATTTGTAACTCATCAGTTTGATCGTGTTATTCATCTAGCGGCTCAGCCTGGAGTACGCTATTCAATTGAAAATCCAATGGCCTATATTGATGCAAATATTGTCGGTCATATTAATATATTAGAAGGATGTCGCCACAATAAAGTAGGGCATCTTATCTATTCCTCTTCAAGCTCTGTATATGGTTTAAATCAAAAGCAACCGTTCTCAACGGAAGATAGTGTTGATCATCCAGTTTCATTATATGCAGCAACTAAAAAAGCCAATGAGCTAATGTCTCATAGTTATTCGCATTTATATCAATTACCCACAACTGGATTACGATTCTTTACTGTATATGGTCCTTGGGGTCGCCCAGATATGGCATTATTTAAATTCACAAAAGCAATGCTTGCTGGTGAACCTATTGATGTTTATAACGGCGGAAATATGACACGCGATTTCACTTATGTCGCTGATATCGTAGAGTCAGTTGTTCGTTTAATTGATATTGTTCCTAAAGCGGATGAAAGCTGGACAGTAGAAAAGGGCGAGACATCGTCTAGTTCTGCACCTTATAAAATCTATAATGTAGGTAATGGGCAACCAACAAAACTAATGGATTTTATTAAAGCAATTGAAAAATCATTAAATATTAAAGCGAAACTAAATTTAATGCCGATGCAAGATGGTGATGTCCTTTCTACCTGCGCCGATTGCCAAGATTTATCTCAGACTACCGGCTTCTCACCAAATACAAATGTAGAATACGGTGTAAAACAGTTTGTTGATTGGTATTTAAGTTATTATAAAAACTAAAGTTGTTGGCCTAATAGAAACGAATAAAAAAAGGAGCTATAAAAGCTCCTTTTCTATTATAAATAAAAGTCAATAATGTGATTTTCACATTCTCTATTTTTGTTTCCCAACCTTATATACAAACAACATCAGCACATATTAAAATTAAACGCTTGTTTAATATCAGGGGTAAACAAGAAAATACCCTTTTAAATAATTAAAAGGGTATTTCAAATAGAATATTGACTTAAATTAGATAAGGAAATCTTCTAATGATTTGCCTTCTTCGTCAATTGCACGTTTGATTACAGCTGGTGTACGACCTTGGCCTGTCCAAGTTTTAGTTTCACCATTTTCATCAACGTAAGAATATTTAGCTGGGCGAGCTGCACGTTTAGCACGGCCAGTTTTATTAACAGCACTTGCTTCAAGTAAGTCTGTTGGGTCAATACCGGCTTCTTCTAACATTTCACGGTATTTTTGTAATTTCTGAACACGCTCTTCTTCAGCTGCTTTTTCTAATGAGAATTCTTCACGACGCTCATTAACGACAACTTCGAGCTTTTCCAGCATTTCTTCTAAAGTTTCTAAAGAAGTTTCTCTTGCTTGTGCGCGGAGAGTACGGATGTTATTTAATATTTTTAAAGATTCGCTCATTTTCCTGGTCTCAAATAAATGTTGTTGGCTGATGTAATACTAATAATAGATTGCTATTTAAATTTCTGCAATACCTAAATACAAACCTTACGTAAAATTTCTTTTTTTTAAACTATTATCTCAACGAAAAAAATAATAAATGTTGAGGTATCTTTAGTCAATAAAGGAAATATGAGTAAGGAAATGCATCTTTTAACTGATGATAGCGCTAATGTAAAAGAATAGAAAGCTTTGTTCATTTTTTTATAATAACGGACTTTTTTCTAAAAATGAGTTGGGGTTAACTTTCATACTTTAATAAACGTATATCAAGGCGTGTTTTAATTTGTTAAGTACTTATTAAAGCTATTTATTTTTTAGGCAAAAATTAGCATTAACAATGACTCTCATCTTTGAATGGTATATCTAGAATAGAAATAAAGGTAATAAATACTTGTTATTGATAACTTGCAGACTGTTTATGTTAGACTGTCGCCCGTGAAAATAAACACTATTTAAGGAGAGAGCTGATGGCTCAGCTTTACTTTTATTATTCAGCTATGAATGCTGGAAAATCAACATCTTTATTGCAATCCTCTTATAACTATAATGAGCGAGGAATGCGTACATTGATTTTTACAGCGGCTATTGATACACGCTTTGCAAAGGGAAAAATTAGTTCAAGAATTGGCTTAAGTGCTGATGCATTGCTCTTCAGTGATGATATGAATATTCGTGATGTTATTGTTGCTGAGCATAACAAACAACCTATTCATTGTGTATTAATTGATGAATGCCAATTTTTAAGTAAGGCTCATGTAGAACAACTTTGCGAAATAACGGACACCTATGATATTCCAGTTCTTACTTATGGTTTAAGAACAGATTTTAGAGGTGAGTTATTTACAGGTAGTGCTTATTTATTAGCGTGGGCAGATAAGTTAGTAGAGCTTAAAACAGTGTGTTACTGCGGTAGAAAAGCAAATAAAGTATTACGCTTAGATGATAAAGGAAATGTGCTGAGCGATGGTGCTCAAGTTGAAATTGGCGGAAATGAAAAATATGTTTCAGTTTGCCGTAAGCATTATACTCAGGCAACGCTAAAAGGGAGTATCGAACAAGAGTAACCTTTTTCTTTTCCCTCTTTTGCGTATTTATAATGATGAAAGAGGGATTAAAATAAGTATCCAAATAAAAGCTTATATTACTTAATACTAAAAAATGTTTATCTATTTTTTAAATTTAGCCAATTTATTGGCTTTTTTTATATCAAAAATTGGCCATTCTGGTGTCCTTATGTAAAGAAACATTCTTTTTTTAAGAGAAAATTTATTCATTTCATAGATTTCATTATCATTAATCAAAAAAAACATAATCAAATATACGTAGGGTGTCTATTTTGTGATGCTGACATTGTTTTTTACAAATGATAAGACGTAAAAACATTTGATATACTAATATTATTCATAGTTTAATAAAATTGAATAAAGTTAGTCATAATGGGCTATAAATCTATTTCTATTATCTATACCTAACATAATGAAACATTTATATCGAATCTCATTGATGGCACTTATTGGTTCATCTGAATCATTATCTAATAAATAAAAGATCTCACTCTATGGATTTTAATACAAGAAAGGAACTGCATTTTTTATACTCCTAAAGGAGTAAGTCAAACCGTTAAGTGTACAAATAGCGACCTTTTGTCAGGTTATTACTTTATCAATACGCATACAGTATTTTGATAATATTTTATTGAAATTATGTGCTTTATAAAGTGAATGTTATTAATAACGTTGATGTGGGAATATTTTATATCAATATATTTTGAACGTTATTTAAAAGCTAAATGGATCGAAATGTTCATCTTTCTTCTTTTGTCTAATGAGAATAAAACTCACAGTAGACGAAAAAATGGTGGTCTTGGTTTTAAAATATCTTTTTAGATCCATCCGATAAAGATAATTAGTTTAAAATAAAATTATTATGCTAACTAATGGAGAAGGTGAGGAGTTAGACAAGCGCTGTAATCTACACAGGCGGCTTTTTTTCGGATGGCTAATGCAAAGGGGTGGATGAAAAAGAAAATGGCTTAGCACTTCATTTAAAGCCATATAGGCTTAAACATTCAAAACCTCATTCTTAATAAAAAAATAATAGATGTTGGGTAAGGGTAACTACTTATATTTTGTGGTTAAAAAATCGCTAAGCCACGATCAGTGGTGAAACAAAATTAAAAGGCCTGATCCCGATTGAATATCGAAATCAGGCCCTACAAGCCGTTTTATTAAAAGTGCCCAAATTTATAAGGGCACTTCATTAGCAGATTTTTATTAACAATAAATAATCGAATTTGAGGATCTGACTAACACAGAGTGTTTCGATTATTTTTTACTGCTTTTTTTAGCTGGTTTTGATTCTTCCTTTACTTCCACAACAGGATGTTCATTAAATTCACGACCGTAGTAAGAATCTAATAATAGTTGTTTCAGTTCAGAGATCAGTGGGTAACGTGGGTTAGCACCAGTACACTGATCATCAAATGCATCTTCAGATAACTTATCAATTCTTGCTAAGAAATCACTTTCTTGGACGCCTGCTTCACGAATAGAAGATGGAATACCTAATGAAGATTTCATTTCTTCTAACCATGCTAATAATTTTTCAATCTTAGCTGCAGTACGATCACCCGGTGCTGAAAGCTCTAAGTGGTCAGCAATTTCTGCATAGCGACGACGAGCTTGAGGGCGGTCGTATTGGCTAAATGCAGTCTGTTTTGTTGGGTTGTCATTTGCGTTATAACGA
This sequence comes from Proteus genomosp. 4 str. ATCC 51469, assembly GCF_003144375.1. NCBI lineage: Bacteria > Pseudomonadati > Pseudomonadota > Gammaproteobacteria > Enterobacterales > Morganellaceae > Proteus > Proteus genomosp. 4. The sequence continues at coordinate 133,484 of NZ_PENV01000002.1, read as the reverse complement.
ATAACGTTTGAAATTAATAACGCATTAGCTAAACCATGAGGAATATGGAATTCAGAGCCTAATTTATGCGCCATTGAGTGACAAACACCCAAGAATGCGTTTGCAAAAGCAATACCAGCAATAGTTGCCGCATTATGAACACGTTCACGAGCAACTGGGTTTTTAGCACCTTCATGATAACTTGCTGGCAGATATTCTTTCAGCAGTTTCAATGCTTGCAGTGCTTGCCCATCAGAATATTCGTTCGCTAATACAGAAACATAAGCTTCTAATGCGTGAGTCACGGCGTCTAAACCACCAAATGCACACAGTGATTTAGGCATATTCATAACAAGGTTTGCATCAACAATAGCCATATCAGGTGTTAATGCATAGTCTGCTAATGGGTATTTTTGACCAGTTTCGTCATCAGTTACTACCGCAAAAGGTGTTACTTCAGAGCCAGTACCCGATGTTGTGGTGATAGCAACCATTTGTGCTTTCACACCCATTTTTGGGAATTTGTAAATACGTTTACGGATATCCATAAAGCGTAGTGCTAATTCTTCGAAATGAGTTTCTGGGTGCTCATACATAACCCACATGATTTTTGCAGCATCCATTGGTGAACCACCACCTAATGCGATGATCACGTCAGGTTTAAAGCTGTTCATTTGTTCTGCGCCTTTACGCACAACACTCAATGTTGGATCGGCTTCAACTTCAAAGAAGACTTCTGTTTCAACACCAAATTTTTTCAGTACACGAGTTACTTCATCGACATAACCGTTATTGAATAAGAAACCGTCGGTTACGATAAAGGCGCGTTTTTTACCGTCACTCGCAATTTCTTCCAGTGCGATAGGTAAACAGCCACGGCGGAAGTAAATAGATTTAGGAAGTTTATGCCACAACATATTTTCTGCTCTTTTCGCCACGGTTTTAGTGTTGATAAGGTGTTTTGGCCCTACGTTTTCTGAAATGGAGTTACCACCCCATGAACCACAACCTAAGGTTAGAGAAGGAGCAAGTTTAAAGTTGTATAAGTCACCAATACCACCTTGAGATGCTGGAGTATTGATTAAGATACGAGATGTTTTCATTTTATCGCCAAAATAGGCAACATGTTCAGGGCAATTATCTTGGTCTGTATATAAGCAAGATGTATGACCGATACCACCCATTTCAACTAATTTTTCTGCTTTATGTACCGCATCTTCAAAAGTTTGAGCGTGGTACATTGCTAATAGTGGAGATAATTTCTCGTGAGCAAATGGTTCTGCTTCAGTTGTTTCTTTTACTTCACCAATTAAAATTTTGGTGTTTACAGGCACTTCAATGCCAGCCATTTCAGCAATTTTTGTTGCTGGCTGACCTACGATAGCCGCATTTAAGTTACCGTCTTTTAAGATGATATCTTGAACAGCTTTTAATTCTTTGCCTGTTAGCATATAACCGCCGTGAGTTGAGAAACGCTCACGAACTTGTTTATAGATGCTATCAACAACGATAACAGATTGTTCTGACGCACAAATTACGCCGTTATCGAAGGTTTTAGACATTAAGATTGATGCTACAGCACGTTTGATATCTGCTGAGTCATCAATAACAACTGGTGTATTACCCGCACCGACACCGATAGCAGGTTTACCTGAACTATATGCTGCTTTAACCATGCCTGGACCACCTGTTGCTAAGATCAGGTTGATATCTTCATGGTGCATTAATGCGTTAGAGAGGGCGACTGATGGCTCATCAATCCAACCAATAATGTCTTTTGGCGCACCCGCAGCGATAGCTGCATTTAAAACGATTTCTGCAGCGCGATTTGTTGCTTCTTTAGCGCGTGGGTGTGGCGAGAAAATAATACCGTTACGTGTTTTTAAGCTAATTAATGCTTTAAAAATCGCAGTAGAAGTTGGGTTAGTGGTCGGTACGATACCGCAAATGATACCAATCGGTTCAGCGATAGTCATTGTGCCGTAAGTCAGATCTTCAGATAAGATCCCACAGGTTTTTTCATCTTTATATGCATTGTAGATATATTCGGAAGCAAAGTGGTTTTTAATTACTTTATCTTCAACGATACCCATGCCAGATTCTTTCACAGCCAATTTTGCCAGAGGAATACGGGCGTCAGCGGCAGCTAATGCAGCAGCGCGGAAAATTGCATCAACTTGTTCTTGAGAGAAGTTAGCAAATTCACGTTGAGCTTTTTTTACACGAGCAACCAAATCATTGAGTTCAGTAACGTTAGTTACAGACATAAAGAGACTCCTGATAAAATGTTAAATTTTTTAAGCAAATTAGCCGTTTTGATCATCATTAATAAGAATAGTCTAGATAGATGACATCGTACTTATTTCAGTAATAATAATTAGAGGCCCTAATTTGCTTAAAAAACTTAAAAAAAACAACAATAAACATAAATATATTTTTATTGTTACTCTCTTTTTTCGAATGATAACAGCTTACCATCTTTCTAATTAATTAACGTGATTTATATCACAAAATTGATAAGCTGACACCTTTCAGCAAGGTATTAAATGAGAATAAGAATCATATGTAAAAAATCATCAACGATTTTTTTGTCGTACCCAATATTTCGATATAAAATTAAACCACTAGGTTTTTATCAGTTTGCAAGAGAATATTTTAGGTAAAAACTTGTTAACTAATAGAATTAACTGGTTTATTGATTTAAAGTAACGCGGATTTTTTAGAGTTACTCTATCTTTTATAGAATAATTCGCATGTTTATTAGCCAAGAAGGGGCTTTTCATGGGGTCACTGCTGGATTTATCCGGTTATATTAAGTTTTTTGTGGGTCTTTTTGCGATTGTAAACCCAATTGGTATTTTGCCTGTTTTTATTAGTATGACGAGTTATCAAACGGATGCGGGGCGAAACAGAACAAACTTAATTGCAAATGGCTCCGTTGCAATTATTTTGGTTTCATCTCTGTTAATCGGTGATTCTATACTGAGTATTTTCGGTATTTCTATCGACTCGTTTCGTATAGCAGGAGGGATGCTGATTGTTACAATTGCCATGACCATGATAAATGGGCGTTTAGGGGAAGATAAACAAAATAATCAAGAACGAAACGAATCTGCCGTACGTAATAGTGTTGCTGTTGTGCCTCTTGCGTTACCATTAATGGCAGGGCCTGGGGCAATTAGTTCTTGTATTGTGTGGAGTTCTCGCTGGGAAGGTTTTACTAACTTTTTAGGATTAGCTGCAACCAGTATCTTTTTTGCATTTTGCTGTTGGTTGCTTTTTCGTAGTGCAACACTATTAGTGAAATACTTAGGACAAACGGGAATTAACGTGGTAACCCGTATAATGGGATTATTATTAATGTCCTTAGGTATTGAGTTTATTGTGACCGGTTTGCGTTCTATTTTTCCGGGCTTATTAGTTTAAATATCGTCAACACAGTCGCATTTTTAAAAATCGCAGTATTTCTTTGAATACTGCGATTTTTTATTGCATCACCTCTTCTATGTTAATCAAGACGATGAATTCCTTTTGATAACGCATCTCTATCATAGTGTTGGGTCAATTCGCCATTTTCCATTAATGCGGCTCTATCAGACATATGAGCAATCACATCGGCATCATGACTCACTAATAAATAAGTCATATTATGCTGTTTTTTTAGAGTATTAAGCAGATTTAAGATCTCGGCTTGTACTGACATATCCAATGCTGAAGTTGGTTCATCTAATAATAACAATTGAGGTTGTAGCAAAAGGGCTCTTGCAATGGCAACTCGTTGGCGTTGCCCGCCAGAGAGTTGATGAGGATAACGACTTGCCACATCTGCAGATAAACCGACTTGAGCTAATGCCTGTTCAATTGTGCTGTTATCAAAAGAAATTTGATGAATTTTTAAAGGCTCAGAAAAAGCACGTTCAATACGGTGTTGGGGATGTAAAGAGGCATAGGGATCTTGAAATACCATCTGCACATTACGGCGCAATGCGCCTTGAAAACGTTGTTGTGGTTTAATGGTTTGCCCTAAAAGTGACATGTCACCTTGCCAATGGGGCAATAATCCAGCAATGACACGTAAAACAGTCGATTTTCCACAACCAGAACGACCTATCAAGCTAAAGGTTTCACCTTGTTGGACATGTAAGTTGATCCCTTTTACAACATGCTTTGCTTGTTTGCCTTGTTCAAATTGAACATGTAAATCATGAATATTAATTAGCATGATGCTGCCCCTTGAAATTAAGCGTCCTATCTAATACTGGCAATTGTGTGCCATAAGTGCTTGCATTAGGTCTACATGTCCAAAGTGTACGCGTATAAGGATGTGTGGCTGTCGGTAATGCTTTCGCATTGAGTTCATCCACTTGTTCGCCTTGGTACATCACCATGACACGTTCACAATATTCAGCAACGAGAGGCAAATCATGGCTAATGAGTAGTAGACCCATCTTACGCTGCTCACATTGAGTGGTAATCAGTTCAAGAATTTGATGGCGTAATTGGGCATCAAGGGCTGATGTTGGTTCATCGGCAATTAAAATTGTTGGGTTATTAATTAGTGCAATAGCAATCATTGCCCGTTGTCCCATTCCTCCTGACAATTCACCGGGATAGCGGTAAATACTCTGCTCAGGAAAGCCAACAGACAACAGCATTTCGATAATCAATTGACGCCTATCTTGGCGTGAAAGTGTTTGATGGCGTTTTACTGTTTCTTCCACTTGCTGATAAATGGTTTTTACTGGATTTAATGCGTAACGGGGATCTTGCAATACCATCGAAATAGTATTACCTCGAGTGTTATTCCATTGGCGCGATGAAAAATTCAATAGATTATTTCCCATTAAATTGAGTTGCACTGCGCTAACTTTTCCTGGTTGACGTACAAGTCCCATTAATGCGCGGGCTGTCATTGATTTTCCAGAGCCTGATTCACCCACCACGGCCAAACGCTCTTGGCCTAAAGTGAAAGAGACGTTATTAACCACTCTTGCCGTTGGATAATCAATGCAGAGTTTTTTTACTTCAATTAAAGGTGTTTTATTCATGGGTATCTCCCAATATATCTCGAAGCCCATCACCTAATAAATTAAAGGCGAGACTACTGATCAAAATTGCTGTACCCGGAATAGCGGCTACCCACCATTGGTCAAAAATAACGGGCATACCTTCTGCTATCATTGCTCCCCATTCAGCCATAGGAGGGCGAGCACCTAATCCAAGAAAACCTAGACCTGCGGCAGCAAGAATAATCACTGCCAAATTAAGGGCTAAACGCACAATGGCTGATGGTAAGCATAGAGGTAAAATATGTCCCCATAAAAGTCGAACACCTTTTATACCCATCATTTCAGCCGCTGCAAGGTAATCACTATTGCGTAAATGCTGAATTTCACTGCGAGATTGTCGTGCATAAGCAGGCCATGCTGTTAAAGCCAGTGCTAATGCTCCATTAAGAAGACCAGGGCCTAACATTGCAACAAAGGCAAAAGCTAGGATCAATGAAGGCATTGACATCACAACGTCAGTGAATCGCATTAAAATACGTTCAGTCCATCCACCGTAATAACCCGATAAAATCCCGATCAACAACCCTAATGGTAAGGTGATAATAGCCACCAATCCCACCAAACCTAGCATTGGGCGTGTGCCATAAATAATACGGGAAAGGATATCTCGCCCATAATTATCTGTACCTAACCAGTGTTCAGCGTTGGGTGCTAATAAGCGTTGGGCTGCATGTTGCCAATTTGGATCGTAAGGGGCTAACCAAGGTGCAAAAATAGCAATAATCAACAGTAAAATAAGCAACGATAAACCGATAAATGCGGAAGGCGAACGCGCTATTTTTCTTAAAAATGAAGGTGACATTAGCGGAGCCTCGGATCAGTCAAACGAATAACGATATCGGTCATATTATTAATAAAGACAAAGCATAAACCGATAATTAAAGTACCGCCCATAATGGCTGTGGTATCACCCGCAAAAAGTGCAGTTGTAAGATATCGACCAATTCCCGGCCAAGAAAAGACCGTTTCTGTTAATACCGCACCTTCTAACATACCAGTATAAGACAGGGCGATTATGGTCAGTAATACACCACGAATATTAGGTAATACGTGATAAAAAAGAATACGTAACTCACCAATACCTTTTGCTCTTGCTAAGGTGACGTACTCTTTATTCATTTCGTTTAAACAGGCAGAACGAGTTAAACGAGTAATAGAGGCAAGGGCAAAATAAGCTAACAGAGAAACGGGCAAAATAAGGTGTGATAGCGCGTTAAAAAAGGCATCTTTATCACCCGCTAATAAGGTATCGATTAACGCAAAGCCTGTTACAGGTTCAATCGTAAATTGATAAATATCGTCTAATCGTCCAGGGCCTGCTGTCCATTGCAGTGTGGCATAGAAAATTAATAACAAAATTAAACCTAGCCAGAAAATAGGAACAGAGCTACCTAATAGCGTCAAAATGCGTAAAACAAAATCGAGAGGTGTACCGACAAAACGAGCACATAATACACCAAATAAAATGCCTAAACTGGTACCAATAATCAATGCAACTGTTGCTAACTCTAAAGTGGCGGGGAAAGTCGACAATAAATCATCAAGAACGGGTTGACCCGTTGATGTCGCTGTTCCCAAATGCCCTTGTAATAACGCTTCTACATAGTGAAAAAACTGCATATAGAGAGGTAAATCCAGCCCCAATTCATGTTTGACTTGGTTATAGGTTTCGAGGCTCGCATGATCACCAACAATTTGCAGAACAGGATCAACAGGGGAAAGAGCAGAAAGCGTGAAAGTAATTACAAGAAGTCCAAAAATCGTGAGTACTAATGTCAATATTCCTTGAGCAAAAGTAATTAACTGACCTTTTAGACGAATAGGTAACGTCATAGCAGTATTCATACAGCAATAGCCTAGTAAAATGGCAAAAAATAGACCATCCACAATAGCATGACTGTGGATGGTTTCAGGAAAAATATTACTTAGTTACTTTGTCATAATAAACCATATCTGCATTTAGGCCTTGGGCATAACCTTTAACATTATCGCGCATAACGATTTGGTTTTTACCTTGGTCGATAAACACATAAGGTGAACTACGTTGTAACTCTTTTTGCATTTCAGTATAGAGTGATTGACGTTTTGTTTTGTCTGCTTCATTTAGTGCAGTCAATGTTTGTTGGCTTAGTTCAGGGATTTTCCAACCATTTAACCAAGCAACAGTATTGGATTGTCCATCGTTATAAGCAAAGGCACTCGCATTTGAATGCGCATCAAAATAGTCTGGGATCCAAAAACGGATCGCAGCTTGGTGTTGTTTAGCGCGTACGCGGCTATACACTTGGCTACCTGCTGCTGGTAATAAATCAACTTGTACACCTGCTTGAGCAAAGCTTGCCTGAATGGATTGCGCCACCGTAATGTAAGGTACTTTGTTCTCAACATCCAATGTAAAGCGAGCATTGGTAATGCCTGCTTTGGCTAAAATTGCCTTCGCTTTTTCGGGATCAAAGGTGAATGGATTATCTTTTAATGCACCCGGTAAACCTACTGGCAAAAAGCTTTGGTGAATAAAATACTGACCACGCATTAGATCTTCAGTAATGCCTTTGTAGTCAACTAAATAACGAGACGCTTCCCAAAATGCGGGGTTACTAAGTGCAGGGTTTCCGCTGGCGGTATTAAAAGCCATATAAACTTGTTCTGCGGAAGGAATATTTAAGATTTGAATACCGGCTTTACCAGCCAGTGCCGCGGTTTGGTCAGTACCCAGTTCGCGTGCGATATCTGCATCACCTTTCTCAATCAGTAAACGACGTGATGCTGGATCAGGTACGTTTTTAATAATGATATTCGCCATTTTAGGCGCGCCAGTTGGTGAGAGAGGGTTGGCTTCTAACACAATCGCTTGACGAGGTTGATAAGCACGCATTTTGTATGCGCCACTTCCTGCTGAGTTCATTTTCAGCCAGCTATTTCCAAAGTCATTATTTTTAATATGAGCAGAAACCAGCTTTTCATCAACGATAGAAGCAATCGGGGTTGAGAGGATATTTAGCACAACATCAGGGCTAACATCGGCGGTCCAACGCACTTCTAATTCATTATCACTGACTTTTTTCAGCAGTGAATTAATGTTATCTGTTTTCCAACCTAAGACATTTAAAATAAAGGCAGGTGATTTATTCATGGTGATCGCACGCTGATAAGAGAAGATAATATCTTCAGGGCGAACGGTGTTACCAGATGCAAATTTTGCATCAGGTTTAATTTTAAATACGATAGATTTTTGTTCAGGATTGGCTTGCCAGCTTTCAACTAAAATCGGTTCATTAATCTCAGGATTATCACGATTAGGTTGAACAATACGCTGATATAAGCTAGGTACAGTTTGAATACTAGACAGTTCATTACTTTCGGCGGGATCAAGGCTGACAATATCATCAAGCCCTTGTACCACAATTAATGTATTCGCGGGTGTTGCTGCAAATGCTGGTACGGAAAGGGCACCCACAACGAATAATGATAATAATTTTGCTTTCATGAGACGCTCCCTGAAACGGTGTAGCTAAAGTCGTTATGTCAATAACTTATTAGAGCGTGTTAGCCTTTTATGGTCAATTTTTATTCGAATTAAAAGCATTTTAGGCAAGGCGATAAACACTAGCCTAGTGAACTAAGCTAGTGTTTATCAACGCAGAATAAAATGAGTAAAACGTCTTTTAATCGAACCTGTAAGGCAGCTTTCAACACTTGTTTTTATCTTAAGTGGACATTGTTAATGGCAATCAATGTCCATACTCGTTGAGTCGTTTGCTTTACTCGGTTTTCTTGCTGTAAAAATAAGCAAAAAAGGTTAACACGCTCTAATTATTATTACTTTGTGAAATTAACTTAGGCAAAACGTGACCGATGCGCAAAGTTTTAATTACGCTTACATATAACGTTTGGTTATAAGCAACCAAAATTAATTATGGTAGAAGAATAATTAACCGCAAGAAGATGAGAATTAAATACTCCTTTAGTAGTAACTCATTGACTATTAAGTTGTAGTAGCTGAATTGATTAAGCTATGTTTGATATTCATCAATATTCCTTATGAGTAGTTTCGTATTTTAGCCTTAGAAATCTTTAAATCTGAGGCAAAAATGAGCAAGAAAACACTCGCAATCATCGGTAATGGTATGGTGGGACACCGTTATATCGAAGAGCTGATTGATAAAGGTGGCAATGAAGAATTTGATATTGTCGTCTTTTGTGAAGAACCTCGCGTTGCATATGATAGAGTCCATCTCTCCTCTTATTTTTCCCATCACACTGCTGAAGAACTCTCTTTAGTTAAACAAGGATATTATGAGAAACATCAAATAGAAGTATTAATTGGTGAACGAGTAATAACCATCAATCGTGAAGAAAAAGTGGTACACACCAATACAGGGCGTTGTGTTAGTTACGATAAGTTAGTGATGGCAACTGGCTCTTATCCGTGGATACCACCTATAAAGGGAAATAATTCATCAGATTGCTTTGTTTATCGAACTATTGAAGATTTAAATGCTATCGAATCTTGTGCTCGTATTAGTCGTAAAGGCGCGGTAATTGGTGGTGGACTTTTAGGGTTAGAAGCCGCTGGTGCGCTAAAAAGTTTAGGTATCGAAACTCATGTTATTGAATTTGCACCAACCTTAATGGCGGAACAACTTGATACATTAGGTGGAGAGCAACTTAAGCGAAAAATAGAGCGTATGGGTGTTAAAGTGCATACCTCTAAAAACACACAAGAAATATTATCGACAGGCGAAAATGCACGAAAAACACTGCAATTTGCAGATGGTACTTCTCTTGAAGTTGATTTTATTGTGTTTTCCACAGGTATTCGTCCGAAAGATAAACTGGCTCGTCAATGTGATTTAGACATTGCCCCAAGAGGAGGCATTGTTATTAATGATTACTGCCAAACAACAGATCCTGATATTTATGCCATTGGTGAATGTGCATCTTGGCAAAATAAAACCTTCGGTTTAGTAGCGCCGGGCTACAAAATGGCACAAGTTGCCGTTGATAATTTATTAGGTCATCACTCTGTCTTTCAAGGAGCCGATTTAAGTGCAAAATTAAAACTTCTCGGTGTCGATGTTGGCGGTATTGGTGATGCTCATGGGCAACAAGCAGGGTGTCGTAGCTATATTTATTTGGACGAAGGCAAAGAAATTTATAAACGCCTGATCGTGAGTGAAGATAATAAATACTTATTAGGGGCGGTATTAGTGGGAGATACTGAAGATTATGGCAATCTTCTACAGTTGTCACTCAATACTATTGAATTACCAGAACACCCAGATAGCTTAATTTTACCAGCACATGCAGGAAGTAAACCTGCAATCGGAGTTGATTCCTTACCTGAAACAGCGCAAATCTGCTCTTGTTTTGACGTTACAAAAGGCGACATTATTCAAGCAATTGAACGAGGTTGTCATACAGTTGCTGCCATTAAAGCGGAAACTAAAGCAGGTACAGGGTGTGGTGGTTGTATTCCTCTTGTGACTCAAGTCTTAAATGCAGAATTAGCCAAACAAGGTATTGAAGTTAACCACCATCTTTGTGAACATTTCCACTATTCTCGCCAAGAGCTTTATCATCTTATTCGTGTAGAAGGACTGAAAAGTTTTGATGAGCTACTGAAAAAACATGGCCAAGGTTATGGTTGTGAAGTGTGTAAACCTACAGTGGGTTCATTGCTTGCCTCATGTTGGAATGAGTATATCTTGCGTGATGATTTAGTTTCTTTGCAAGATACTAACGATAACTTTCTCGCGAATATGCAAAAAGATGGGACTTATTCCATTATTCCTCGCTCTCCTGGTGGTGAAATTCCCCCCGCTGGTATTATCGCTATTGGGCAAATCGCTCAAGAATACAATTTGTATACCAAAATTACTGGCTCGCAACGAATGGCAATGTTCGGTGCGCACAAACAGGATTTACCTGCCATTTGGGAAAAATTAATTGCAGCCGGTTTTGAGACAGGCCATGCCTACGCGAAAGCATTGCGTATGGTAAAAACGTGTGTAGGTAGCAGTTGGTGTCGTTTTGGTGTTGGTGACAGTGTTGGTTTGGGGGTTGCGTTAGAGCATCGTTATAAAGGTATTAGAACACCTCATAAGATGAAATTTGGTGTCTCAGGCTGTACCCGTGAATGTTCTGAAGCACAAGGCAAAGATGTCGGTATTATCGCCACCGACAAAGGCTGGAACCTCTATTTCGGTGGAAACGGTGGCATGAAACCACGCCACGGAGATCTCTTTGCATCGGATCTTGATGAAGAAACCTTAGTACATTATATCGACCGCTTTATGATGTTTTATATTCGCACGGCAGATAAGTTACAACGAACGTCAGTATGGCTAGATAATTTAGAAGGGGGTATTGAATATTTACGTGATGTCATTATTCACGACAAATTAGGCTTAAACACACAGTTAGAAAAAGAGCTGAAAGCCTTACAAGAACGGGTTGCTTGTGAATGGAAAGAAACGGTTGATTCTCCAAAAGCATTAAAACGTTTTGCCCACTTTATTAATAATTCAATGCCTGATCCGACAGTGCAAACGGTAAAAGAACGATTTCAACATCGTCCAGCTCGTTTACATGAACGTATTGATATCAAATTGGTCACTGAGGAGGCGCAATCATGAGCCAATGGATAGCGGTTTGCCAAATAGATGATATTACACCGGGAACGGGTGTTTGTGCGCTGGTGGAGCAAGATCACGTTGCCATTTTTCGCCCTTATTCTGATGCGCGTTTATATGCGTTAAGCAATATCGATCCCTTTGCACATTCCAGTGTTCTATCTCGAGGATTAATTGCTGAACATGAAAACGAGTTGTATATCGTTAGTCCACTAAAAAAACAGCATTTTCGTTTAACGGATGGTTTTTGCCTTGAAGATAAGAATTTCTCGATCACTCATTTTGATGTCAAGGTTGAAGGTAACACCGTTAGCGTACGCAGCCGTAATAGATCATCTCAATAAATAGGGGAATGAATATGGATTACTTTCCAATATTCTGTCAGCTTAAAGATAAACCTTGTTTATTAGTGGGAGGCGGTGAGATTGCTGAACGTAAAGCCAGATTGCTTATGGAGGCAGGCGCTGATCTTTCTGTCATCGCTCCTTCGTTTACAAGTCAGTTTATGCAATGGCACACCGAGCAAAAACTAAACTGTGTCACAGGGCTATTTACGGCTGATCATCTGTCTGGTAAATGGCTTATTATTGCAGCGACAAATAGCGAGCAAGTGAATCAACAGGTTTTCCAAATAGCAACAGAAAAACAGATATTTTGTAATGTGGTTGATTCACCAGAGCAAGCCAGCTTTATTATGCCATCTGTCATAGATCGCTCTCCTATTATGGTGGCAATTTCATCGGGCGGAAAAGCACCTGTACTCGCTCGTATTTTGCGAGAAAAAATTGAGCAACTTCTCCCTAATTATTTAGGTGCGTTAGCACAACTTGCCGGAAAATTACGTGAGCAAATAAAACAGCGTTTTTCATCGATGAATGCCAGACGTTATTTTTGGGAGCAATTTTTTGCAGATAAATCATTACAAGCCGAAATAGAAGCGCAAAGAGACGACGGTATCCAGCAATGTATTGGCGCACTGTTATCTGAAAATCAGCAACCTCAAGGCAGTGTTGTTTTAGTCGGCGCAGGGCCGGGTGATGCTGGGCTAATGACGATTAAAGGTTTACAGCAGTGTCAGCAAGCTGATGTCATAGTTTACGATAGATTAGTGTCTGATGAGATTATGGCTCTTGTTCGTAGAGATGCACAACGTATTTATGTTGGTAAGCAAGCAGGTTTTCACTGTGTTCCTCAAGATGAGATCAACCAAATTTTAATCAAAGAAGCTACCGCAGGAAAACGAGTAGTGAGATTAAAAGGAGGTGATCCCTTTATTTTTGGTCGAGGCAGTGAAGAGTTAGAAGCTTTAATTGAACACCGTATTCCATTCTCAGTGATCCCCGGTATTACGGCAGCATCAGGCTGTACAACTTATGCGGGTATTCCTTTAACGCATCGAGATTATGCGCAAAGCGTCCGTTTTATTACAGGACATGGTAAAGGGTTAAATGAAGCTCAGTGGCAATGTATTGCGCAAAAGAATCAAACATTGGTTTTTTACATGGGATTGAGTAAAGCTCATTACATTCAGCAAATGCTACTCAGTCAAAACATGTGTGCGACAATGCCTGTTGCTATTATCGAAAAAGGAACATTAACAGCACAAAAAGTGATTATTGGGCAATTACATCAACTTGCACAGATGGCAGAAACAATGGAAAGTCCAGCGCTGATTATTGTGGGAGAAGTCGTCAAATTGAATGAGAAGCTACAATGGTTTCAATCAAAATCGGCTAACTAGCTGAAAAAAATTGAAGTTATTATTTAAAAATAAAAAACCTCTTTAATATTCGAGATGTATATTAAAGAGATTTTTTTATCTAACTCATAGAAATATAAATGAAAAATTTTTTATTTTTATTTCAATTAAAAATTTAGATTAAATTTTAAAAATAAACAATAAAAGTGAATGTTTAATAATCTATAAATATTTTTAAATTAGAATTATTATTCAGTCTAAAGATGAATTTATTGTTATTTATAATTAATTTTAAAGAGAAACTCTTTACAAACGAAGCGCCATAAAGTTCTGCAAGTCGGTTAAAACCCATCCTAATTATATTAATTTTGTGAGCTAAGTAGGTTTTCTATCTATAAAACTTGCATGATGTTAATTTAATGTTTATTTGTTGTTTTGCCTTTCTCGATATGTATTTTTTATTTTCTCAAGATAGAACGCTAGAGGGCTCAATAAAGTTAAGTGATAAGAATACCGCATTAATTGACAAAATTTACGATAAGTGTAAAAAAGAAAGGTGTTGTTATCATTTTTTATCTCGTTAATATCAGCAAATATCTAAGAGCCACAAATATTACAATCAAAATTTAACAACGATACCTAACGTTAATTGAGCGACCCCGCTATAAATTATTGTTTATTAGGAGAGGTACCCATGAAAAATAAAGTTACGTTAAAAACAGTGTTTCCACTCAGTATTATGTCACTTGTCTTAACCTCCTTTTTTTCTCATGCCGTCACTCTTCCTGAAGGCACTATTCTGGCAAAGCAACAGAATATTGTAATTAATAACGGAACTGAAGTTTCATCTCTTGATCCGCATAAAGTAGAAGGCGCACCAGAAACTAATATTATTTTAAATTTATTAGAAGGGCTGACTTATGTTGGACCGAATGGTGAAAGTATGCCAGGCGTTGCACAACGCTGGGAAACAGATGATAACAAGGTGTGGACATTCTATTTGCGAGAAGATGCAAAATGGAGTGATGGTTCTCCAGTTACTGCTGAAGATTTTGTTTATAGCTGGCGTCGAGTCGTAGATCCTAAAACCGGTTCACCTTATGCCAGTTATCTCGAATATGCTTATGTTGAAAATATTACAGATATTCTTAGTGGCAAAAAATCCCCTGAAACATTAGGTGTGAAAGCGATAGATCCTCACACTTTGCAAGTCAACTTAACCAAACCAATTCCTTATTTAATCGATATGGTCAGTCACACACCGTTGAAACCCGTTAAAAAAGAGATTGTTGAAAAATATGGCGTGAATTGGACTCGCCCAGAAAACTTTGTTGGCAATGGTGCTTATGTTATTGAAAATTGGGTTGTGAATGAAAAAGTGACTTTAAAGCGTAATCCACTTTATTGGGATAATAAAAATACCATTATAGAGCAAGCCACATTTTTGCCAATTAGCTCAGAAGCCAGCGATATTAACCGTTATCGTAGTGGTGAAATTGATATTACTAACAGCGCTATTCCTCCAGTTCTTTATAAAAAAATGAAGCAAGAACAGTCTGATAATTTACACGTTACACCTTATCTATGTACCTTTTATTATGAACTCAATAATAAAAAAGCACCTTTTGATGACGCCCGCGTTCGGGAAGCTGTGAAATTAACACTTGATAGGCAAGTAATTGCCGAAAAAATAATGGGGCAAGGGCAAATCCCTGCTTATTCTTTTACACCCTCTTTTATTGGTAATGGTAATTTTAAGCCACCTAAATGGGCATATTGGACACAACAACAACGTAATGAAAGGGCGCGAGAGTTATTAAAAGAAGCCGGGTTTGATAGTAAAAATCCGCTGACTTTTACATTGCTTTACAACACATCAGATCAAAATAAACAGCAAGCTATTGCAGCCGCATCAATGTGGAAGAAAAGTATTGGCGCTAATGTCACGTTACAAAATCAAGAATGGAAAACGGCGCTAGAAAATCGTAATCAGGGCAATTACCAAGTTGCGAGAGCAACATGGTGTGCAGATTACAATGAACCAACTTCATTTTTAAACTCATTTCTTTCTAAAAGTAGCCTAAATACGGTCTTTTATGAAAATAAAACCTATGACGACACATTAAATAATGCACTACTTGCACTCGATAATGGTGCTCGTCATCAACTCTATCAACGTGCTGAAGCCTTGCTAGATAAGGATTCAGCGATAGTACCTGTTTATTATCGCGTCAGTGTTAGATTAGTCAGTCCAAAAGTAGGTGGATTTACAGGTAAAGACCCCTTTGATTATACGGACTTAAAGCGCTATTTTATAAAGGTAGATAACTAAAACTGGTAAATTATCGGTATTCTATAGTTATGTACGATTTAAATGATTAAAAGTGACATTAACTGTAGTAAAAAATAAAAAAGCTACACAAAAAAAGATAACGGCATAAAAAAATTATAATGTTATCAGGCAATTAAGTACTGATGGCAATTAAGCAAGTTTGATTTATTTTTTGTAAAAACAATAAGTTGTGTAAACCGTTCTAAAACACAACTAAACATCACAGAATGGTTGTCTAACAACCAACTCACTAACTGGGAGTATTTTATAAGATGAGTAATTTAACTAAAAAGAGTGCGTTGGCGATTGCAATAAGCGCAATCTTTGGATTGTCAGCGCTAACAGCTAACGCTGCAGTTGTTCCAGATGGGGTGAAATTAGCTGAAAAACAAGTGCTTGTACGTAATAATGGTTCTGAACCACAATCGCTTGATCCTCATAAAATTGAAGGTGTGCCTGAATCTGCATTAGCTCGTGATCTTTTCGAAGGTGTGACAATAGTTGGCCCAGATGGCGAAATTTTACCAGGTTCAGCAACTAGCTGGGAAAATAAAGACTTCACCGTTTGGACATTCAAAATTCGTGAAGGCGCTAAATGGTCAAATGGTGAGCCTGTTACAGCACAAGATTTCGTTTATAGCTGGCAACGTTTAGCTGATCCTAATACTGCATCTCCTTATGAGAGCTATCTACAATATGCACATATCGTGAATATCGACGATATTATTGCGGGTAAGAAAAAAGCCACAGAATTAGGTGTTAAGGCATTAGATAACAACACATTAGAAATTACTTTATCTGAAGCAGTGCCTTATCTACCAAAATTATTAGCTCACTCCTCCATGTCGCCAGTTAACCAAAAAGTGATTGAAAAATTTGGCGAAAAATGGACACAACCAGCTAACTTCGTCGGCAACGGCGCTTATAATTTGAAAGACTGGACAGTCAACGAGCGTATTGTTTTAGAGCGTAGCCCAACTTATTGGGATAACAAAAGTACCGTTATTGATAAAGTTACGTTCCTACCTATCTCATCAGAAGTCACCGACGTAAACCGCTATCGTGCGGGTGAAATCGACATGACATATAGCAATTTACCGATCGAACTTTTCCAAAAACTGAAAAAAGAGATCCCAGATGAATTGCGCATAAGTCCATATTTATGTACTTATTATTATGAAATTAATAATGAGAAAGCACCGTTTAACGATCCGCGTGTTCGTGAAGCACTTAAGCTTTCAATGGATAGAGATATCATCACTTATAAAGTGAAAAACCAAGGTGATATTCCGGCTTACGGCTTTACCCCTCCATTCACTGACGGCATTAAAGAGAGTAAACCAGAGTGGTTTGCGACTTGGACTCAAGAACAACGTAATGAAAAAGCACGCCAATTGTTAGAAGAGGCGGGCTATAACAAAGCCAATCCACTGAAATTTAAACTGCTGTACAACACTTCTGATCTTCACAAAAAAGTGGCCATTGCTGCCTCTTCAATTTGGAAGAAAAACTTAGGTGCTGATGTTTCTCTTGAAAACCAAGAGTGGAAGACGTTCTTAGATACTCGTCACCAAGGAACTTATGATGTTGCTCGTGCCGGTTGGTGTGCAGATTATAATGAACCTTCTTCATTCCTGAACATGATGCTGTCTTACAGCAGTAACAACACTGTTCACTATAAAAACACAGAGTTTGACGCATTGATCAAAGAGTCTTTACGCGTGAAATCTGATGATGAACGTGCCGCTATTTATCAAAAAGCTGAAGGTGTATTAGATAAAGATTCGGCTATCGTTCCACTTTACTACTATGTAAACACCCGCTTAGTGAAACCTTATGTTGGGGGTTATTCAGGTAAAGATCCATTAGATAATTTACATACTAAAGACTTGTATATTATTGCTAAGTAATCGGGCGAGGCCTTGTCTTTTTAAGGCAAGGTCTTTTTATCGTCACGCCTGAATAGGTTTGTGTTATAGGAACGGGCAATGCTCAAATTTATTTTTCGTCGCTTTCTGGAAGCGATACCGACTCTATTTATTCTAATAACGATTTCGTTCTTTATGATGCGCTTAGCGCCGGGTAGCCCTTTTACGGGTGAAAGAAAACTCCCGCCTGAGGTAATGGCAAATATTGAAGCGAAATACCATTTAAACGATCCCATTTATAAGCAATATTTCGATTATTTAATTCAGTTATCGAAAGGGGATTTAGGGCCTTCTTTTAAATATAAAGACTACAGTGTAAACACCTTAGTCGGTAAAGCATTCCCTGTTTCAGCTAAATTAGGGCTGTCGGCATTTATTTTTGCCGTAATTTTAGGTGTGGGGGCAGGCGTGATAGCGGCACTGAATCAGAACACCAAATGGGATTATACCGTCATGACTTTTGCCATGACGGGGGTTGTAATACCGAGTTTTGTTGTCGCACCACTGTTAGTGCTCATTTTCGCTATTACCTTAAGGTGGTTACCAGCTGGAGGTTGGAATGGTGGCGCGGTGCAATATATGTTGTTGCCAATGATTGCATTATCACTTTCTTACATTGCTAGCATCTCGCGTATTACCCGTAGTTCAATGATTGAAGTATTACACTCAAACTTTATCAGAACGGCAAAAGCGAAAGGCTTGCCGATGAAAAGAATTGTACTGCGTCATGCTTTAAAACCTGCGTTGCTACCTGTTATCTCTTATATGGGGCCTGCATTCGTCGGTATTATTACGGGCTCAATGGTTATTGAAACCATCTTTGGATTGCCGGGTATCGGACAACTTTTCGTTAATGGTGCTTTAAATCGAGATTACTCACTAGTATTAAGTTTGACCATTATCGTAGGTGCATTAACGATTTTCTTTAATGCAATTGTCGATATTTTATATGCTGTTATTGATCCGAAAATTCGTTATTAATAGACACTGGAGCGCGTTATGTTATCACTGAAGGAAAACAGCGAAGCTCTGGGGAATTTCTCGGAGCAGCTAGATATTGAAGGTCGTAGTTTATGGCAAGATGCTCGTCGTCGTTTTATGCACAATAAAGCTGCGATCACGAGTCTTGTGTTACTTTTCTTTATTTTATTATTTGTTATTTTTGCCCCAATGTTATCGCCATTTGTTTATGACGATACAGATTGGGAAATGATGTCGATGGCACCTGATTTTGCCTCTTCTCACTATTTTGGTACAGACTCATCTGGGCGCGACTTACTCGTCCGTGTTGCGATTGGTGGGCGTATTTCATTAATGGTCGGTATCGCTGCTGCCTTTGTTGCTGTTATTGTGGGTACGCTGTATGGCGCAATGGCAGGCTATATTGGTGGACGTGTTGACTCTGTGATGATGCGTTTGCTGGAAATCTTAAACTCATTCCCATTTATGTTCTTTGTTATCTTATTGGTGACATTTTTTGGTCAAAATATCTTACTGATTTTCGTTGCGATCGGAATGGTATCTTGGCTCGATATGGCGCGTATTGTAAGAGGACAAACCTTAAGTCTAAAACGTAAAGAGTTTATTGAAGCGGCATTAGTCTGTGGTGTGTCATCACGTAATATCGTACTAAGACATATCGTACCTAACGTATTAGGTGTGGTGGTGGTTTATGCCTCTTTACTAGTGCCTAGTATGATTTTATTTGAATCCTTCTTAAGCTTCTTAGGTTTAGGAACACAAGAGCCATTAAGTAGTTGGGGAGCACTATTAAGTGATGGTGCAAACTCAATGGAAGTTTCTCCTTGGTTATTACTTTTCCCGGCTTCGTTCTTAGTTGTCACACTGTTTTGCTTTAACTTTATCGGTGATGGCTTACGTGACGCATTAGACCCGAAAGATCGTTAAGGAGAACAAAATGACAAATTCAACAAGCAAGTCGTTATTAAGTGTTAAAGATCTCAGCGTGACTTTCGGTACCGCAGATGGTGATGTTACTGCCGTTAATAAACTCAACTTTGAATTATCAGCAGGTGAAACCTTAGGGATTGTTGGTGAATCGGGTTCAGGTAAATCGCAAACAGCATTCGCATTGATGGGATTATTAGCGAAAAATGGTCGTACAGCGGGTAGTGCCAATTTTAATGGACGTGAGATCTTAAATCTTCGCCAAAGCGAATTAAATAAAATGCGCGCTGAAGAAATATCCATGATATTTCAAGATCCAATGACCTCATTAAATCCCTATATGAAAGTGGGCGCGCAGCTGATTGAAGTATTAATGCTACATAAAGGCATGAGTAAAAATGATGCTTATGCGGAATCTGTGCGTATGTTAGATGCCGTAAAAATGCCTGAAGCGCATAAACGAATGAGTATGTACCCTCATGAATTTTCAGGCGGGATGCGTCAACGTGTCATGATTGCAATGGCATTGCTGTGTAAGCCTAAACTGTTAATTGCAGATGAACCAACAACAGCACTTGATGTGACGGTTCAAGCACAAATCATGACACTGTTAAATGAGCTTAAAAATGATTTAAACACTGCAATTATTATGATCACCCATGACTTAGGGGTTGTTGCAGGGATTTGCGATAAAGTATTGGTAATGTATGCAGGGCGTACTATGGAGTACGGGAAAGCGCGTGATATCTTCTATCAACCCTCACACCCTTATTCTATTGGGTTACTACAAGCCGTTCCGCGTTTAGACGGTGAAGATGAGCGACTAGCGACCATTCCGGGTAATCCTCCTAACTTATTGCGTTTACCAAAAGGTTGCCCATTCCAACCACGCTGTCAGTATGCAACAGAGCAATGTTTGTCGAATGAGCCTGAATTAGCGCAATTTGCACAAGGGCGATTACGAGCCTGTTTTAAAGCGGTGGAGGAATTGGTATGACGCAGGCCACATTACAAGATAGAAAAGTTATTCTTGAAGTGAATGACTTAAAGGTTTATTTCGATGTTCAAGATAATAAGCAGTGGTTTTGGAAAGCGAAAAAAAGTCTAAAAGCTGTCGACGGTGTCACACTGCGCCTATATGAAGGCGAAACCCTTGGTGTTGTTGGTGAATCTGGTTGTGGTAAATCAACGTTTGCGCGTGCCATTATTGGTTTAGTCAAAGCCTCTGGTGGAACTGTCTCATGGTTAGGTAATGATTTACTGGGAATGGGGAATAAGCAATGGCGAGATATTCGCCAAGATATCCAGATGATATTCCAAGATCCGCTGGCTTCCTTAAACCCAAGAATGACGATTGGCGATATTATTGCCGAACCGCTTAAAACCTATCATCCTAAAATGAAACAGGCGCAAGTGGTTGAAAAAGTCAAAGCAATGATGATGCGAGTCGGATTATTGCCAAACTTAATCAACCGCTACCCACACGAATTCTCTGGTGGACAATGCCAACGTATCGGTATTGCTCGCGCGTTAATTCTAGAGCCTAAATTAGTGATTTGTGATGAACCTGTTTCAGCATTAGACGTATCAATTCAGGCTCAAGTGGTTAACTTGCTGAAAGATATTCAAAAAGAGATGGGATTATCTTTGATCTTTATTGCGCATGATCTGGCAGTGGTAAAACATATTTCAGATCGTGTATTGGTGATGTATTTAGGACACGCGGTGGAATTAGGGACTTATGATGAAGTTTATCATCATCCATTACACCCTTATACCAAAGCGCTGATGTCAGCAGTGCCTATTCCTGATCCCGATAAAGAGCGTAACAAGCATATTGATTTATTAGAGGGAGAATTACCTTCTCCGATTAATCCACCATCAGGCTGTATATTCCGTACACGTTGTCCGATGGCTGATGAAGAATGTGCAAAAACACGTCCTTTATTAGAAGGAAGCTTTCGCCACGCAGTCTCTTGTTTAAAAGTAGATCCGCTTTAATGTAATAAATAAGTATTGATAAGAGAAGAAGTCCGTTTGAATAAATTCAAGCGGACTTCTTATTTTTAAGATTTAGAATATTGGGCATTTATTGTTATTTTTTCTTTAACGGGTTTTCGATGATATCTGGCATTTCTGGTAAATCTAATTCACCTTTTTCCATATAGATATCTGAGCCACTTAGCCAATCCGCATATTTTCTTAACTCATCCATCTTTTCTGGGCTTCTGCCGATTTCACAATAACCTATAGGTAAGTCATAAGTGACTACGCGACGAAGAAACAGTGAATTTCTTGGCAATGTACCATGGTCAGTAGGACGTTGGTTGTATTCGCGAATGCGTTTTCTCATCTCTTCTAAGGTTTCATACTTTGTGGTTGCATTTTGATCTTGAGGATCTAATAGTGGATTATTCTTGAGTACTTTTTTCTCTTCTGGGGTGAGTTCAACCCAAATACGATGTTGATAAGAATAGAGATCTTTATAGAAGTAATATTCGGCATCTTTGGGCTCATAGCTCCTACTTTTGGGGTTATATATTAATTGTCCATAACCTTGACCTAAAGGTATCTCTTTTTTCTGTTTATCAGCATCTATATTAATTTCAAGGGCTGGTTTCTCCACTTTTTTTTCTATTACGGCAAAATCTTCATCAAAGGTTGCCAATTCTGTTGCTGTAATAGGGTGAGGTACTTCTGGAGCATTAATATTTAGTGAAATATTAGCTGAAGGCTCAGGCCATGCGAAGCCTTCTAATGTTTTGGTATTGCTGTCCCAAAAAATATTACCATCACTGAATCGTCTATTTGCATCAGTAAATATAGTTTTTGGATTAGGTTTTCCACCACAAGGTGTATTACGTGCTAACATTCTGATATAGGGTGGATGTTCAAGGGCAAATAATGGGTGATGCTGTATTTGTCCTCTTTCTTTAATATTAGGAAGTGGGCACCAACCAATACTTTCTAACGGTGATGATCCCATTACACGATCGTGTGGATTACAATAAATATAGAACCGCCCGTGATTATCTCTTTCTTTAATAAACTCACCTTTAGTGAATTTTTCTTTATTAATTTCGATATTCTCTTTATTTTCTTTATTCTCGTTATCTCTAATACCAAGCTTATTCCCTTTATATATTATTACATCAGGAGTCCAACTTTTTTGCTCTTCACTTTCTCCGACAACTAGACTTGAATATCCACAAGGCGATCCCTTTAATCGATTTTTATTCTTTGCGATTTTATCAATAATTTCTTTTAGGGTTGCTTCTCGATGTGCTTCATTAATGTTTTCATTGTAAACATAAGAGTAACTATTTAAGGAATTATCTTTTGTGGCATAAGGAGAGTTTAAAACAAAGAGGCTATCAGGGGCTTCAATCGCTGCCGCTGCTAAGGCAATCATCGTGCCTTGGCTGTGTGAAATAACAGTAACAGTATCATAGGGGTTATTTTCACGTATTTTCTTGACTAAATTGGCTAGCCGTTTTACAGCATGAGCATAATAGCGACGAGGAGGAGACTTTGTTAATAACCGATCTGATTCAGGGTTAAAGGCTTGTATATTAAAAGGGATAGGGGTAGGGATCACTGTCCATAACATGGCGAGATTACTAAAACCGTGTTTGCTCCATAAACTGACTAAATTATTACAGCCATTTTGAAATGGCCCTCCACCCCAGAAAAAAGGGCCCTTATGTTTAATTTGTTCATTAATAAAGAGACGTTTTTTACGGTAAGGCAGAGAATGGTATTCTTGTACAATATTGTATTTTTTTATATCTCCGGGTGTCCAATATTTTTCATCTTTATGACTGTATTCAGGATTAAGTATTTCATTAACTAAGCGGTGATAGCTTTCTCCTTCTTTATTTTTTAGTGGAATACAGTATTGACCTAAATCATCATCGGTTGCACGATATCCCCAATAAAAACGGATCACGGGGGAATTACCTAACTTTTTTAATGTTCGAATAGGCTCTTCATAAATATAATGGCTATTATCATAATTTTTTTCATCTAAAATAAATTTGGGTTCATAATATTCATTTTGTTTTAATTGATAATCTGTATTAGTTAAATTTAACCGTTCATTAAGACCAGCACAAAGTTCTCGTTCGGCATCGTTATACCACTCTCCTTCTGAATTTACCCCATGAACAAAAATAATAATTCCAGGTAAGTGGGGGTTAACATGGATTTCTCCACCAATATTGGCAGCATGAGTGATAGAACGCCATTCTTGACTACCATCAAGGCACTCTTTAGGTTTTAGCCAACGAGTTGGGTTACTGTTGCTCATCATTTTTCCGCCTGTGAAATAGGATAGATAGAAGGGGCACTGCAATCAAAACGGGTTTGCCCTGAGGGGGTTTTTAAGTCTTCAGGTGGGCTTTTTTCTTCCCCCCAACTACTATGGACATAATTAGAATCAGTAGGATCAAAATAAATGATACGCCACCAAGGGTTGGCTAATTCATCGTTAGTTTTCCGCCGACTGACAGTTGTTTTTCCTAAATAAAATCCCTCATCAGTGACAATGATATCGAAAAAAGAAGAGTAGTAACCGGGATGATCAGTATGAATACCAAAACCTGCATTTGTGGGTCTAAAGTTTTTTCCACCATCAAGGGTAACAAGGATTGCGTTAACACAACCCCATTTAGTGCCTGCGCATTGATCTGTTCTTCGACTCAGTACCGCAGGGAAAACTAAAGCATCATCGCGTTCGGTTGCCCAAATTAGGCGTCCTTGGTATAAACAAGCTGATCCGTATAATATTTCTTGATGGATATTGTTTTTTGTATTGTTGTAATAGGTGATCCCTTCTCGCCTTTCATTATATTTCTCTAAGGTAAAAAAGCGGTGGTCATCAATACGATAAATCACGGTGGGGGGGCCATAACTTTTAATTTCTTCGTCAATTAAACGCTGTTGTTCGGCTCTATCTTGTTCCGCTTTAATCGCGGCTTTTTCTTTTAAGGATAGACAGCCAGTTAATAACGAGGCACTTAAAATAAACAGTAAGGGAAATTTCAGTTGATGTAATAACATGGGTTATCCTTTTCGTGATGCCGTTTTATTGAAGACAACAAAGTGAATAATTAAATAAAGCGATTGACGTTAGCTGTTATCGTGAATGGCTTTATTGACTTTTTGCCTTCTTCTTTCTTAGAAAGTTTGGTGGTGCTAATTAACGGGGCTGGTCTCGATTGCT
This sequence comes from Proteus genomosp. 4 str. ATCC 51469, assembly GCF_003144375.1. Classification (NCBI taxonomy): domain Bacteria; kingdom Pseudomonadati; phylum Pseudomonadota; class Gammaproteobacteria; order Enterobacterales; family Morganellaceae; genus Proteus; species Proteus genomosp. 4. The sequence goes on along the minus strand of NZ_PENV01000002.1, from coordinate 108,710 downwards.
CATCATTTTTCCGCCTGTGAAATAGGGTAAATAGAAGGTGCACTGCAATCAAAACGGGTTTGCCCTGAGGGAGTCTTTAGTGTTGGAAAGGGGGATTCTTTATCCCCAACACTGCTATGGACATAATTTGAGCGAGAGGATTCAAAATAAAATTTTCGCCACCAAGGTTTGGCTAATTCATCATTAATTTCTCGACGGCTAACAGAAGTCTTTCCTAAATAAAATCCTTCATCTGTGACGATAATATCAAAACTAGCCGATCTGAAACCAGGATAATCTGTATTTTGCCCAAATCCACCATTTGTGGGTCTAAAGTTTTTTCCACCATCAAGAGTGACAAGAATAACGTTAACGCAACCTGTTTTTGTTCCTGCGCAGCGGCTGGTCATACGGCTTAATACTCCCGGAAAAGCAAAAGCATCGTCGCGTTCGGTTGCCCAGATTAGGCGACCTTGATAACGGCAAGCGGAAGCTCGGATAATTTCCTGATGTATTCCTTTTTGAGTATTGTTGTAATAAGTCGAGCCACTGCGCCTTTCATTATATTTCTCTAAGGTAAAAAAGCGGTGGTCATCAATACGGTAAATCACGGTGGGTGGGCCATAACTTTTAATTTCTTCATCAATTAAACGCTGTTGTTCGGCTCTATCTTGTTCCGCTTTAATCGCGGCTTTTTCTTTTAAGGATAGACAGCCAGTTAATAACGAGGCACTTAAAATAAACAGTAAGGGAAATTTCAGTTGATGTAATAACATGGGTTATCCTTTTCGTGATGCCGTTTTATTGAAGACAACAAAGTGAATAATTAAATAAAGCGATTGACGTTAGCTGTTATCGTGAATGGCTTTATTGACTTTTTGCCTTCTTCTTTCTTAGAAAGTTTGGTGGTGCTAATTTACGGGGCTGGTCTCGATTGCTCATCATTTTTCCGCCTGTGAAATAGGGTAAATAGAAGGGGAACTGCAATCAAAACGGGTTTGTCCTGAGGGAGTTTTTAGTGTTGGAGAGGGAGATTCTTTATCCCCCACACTACTATGAACATAATTAGAATCGGTAGGATCAAAATAAAATTTTCGCCACCAAGGATCATCAAGTCCGTCATTTTTTAAACGAGAAAATGGAGATTCTCCTAAATAGAAGCTATTATCAGTCACGATAATATCGAATTTAGCAGATCTAGGCCCGGGATAATCAGTATTGCCACCAAACCCGCCATTTGTGGGCATAAAGGTTTTTCCACCATCAAGGGTAACAAGAATAACGTTAACGCAACCTGTTTTTGTTCCTGCGCAACGACTGGTCACACGACTCAATACCCCCGGAAAAGCAAAAGCATCGTCGCGTTCGGTTGCCCAGATTAGGCGACCTTGATAACGGCAAGCGGAAGCTCGGATAATTTCCTGATGTATTCCTTTTTGAGTATTGTTGTAATAAGTCGAGCCACTGCGCCTTTCATTATATTTCTCTAAGGTAAAAAAGCGGTGGTCATCAATGCGGTAAATCACGGTGGGAGGGCCATAACTTTTAATTTCTTCGTCAATTAAACGCTGTTGTTCGGCTCTATCTTGTTCCGCTTTAATCGCGGCTTTTTCTTTTAAGGATAGACAGCCAGTTAATAGGGTGGCACTTAAAATAAACAGTAAGGGAAATTTCAGTTGATGTAATAACATGGGTTATCCTTTTCGTGATACTAATTTAATAATATTGCTGTCCTTGTCTGTTATAACCCTGCTTCAGAAGATGATAAAAAAGATCTTACTTATTCATTTTAAAGATAATAAAATTTATTTATTGTATTTATAACTAGATGTTATATTTTTATTTGATAAATTTAGTTATAGCAAGCAAGATGCTAATTATCAATGTGTTGATTTTATTCTTAAGGTAAAATTCACAAAAATAAATCCTCACATTGGTAATTATACGTAATTGAATTGGTATTATTAACCTTTAATCGGTTGAATAAAAATAATGAATACACAGATGTTTTTATTTTAAATAATATTAAGTATTCATAACGCAATGGAATGTTAGTTGAAAATTAAAAGTAAATAAAACTGGTACTATTTTATAGAGCTATTTTGGGATTAAATCCAATTTTTAGCTCTAAAAGCTCTTGACGTAGTGACGAAATAGCTCACATCTTCGGATGTGCCTAATGTTAAACGGCACCAACCAAAAGCGGATGGAAATTCACGGTCGACCATAATATTCAACTCTTTTAAGGCATCCACGACTATCTGACGTGAAATATCAATCGATTTACGGCTATATTCCACATAAATTTTATTTTTTAGTGAGGTTAATGTGGCAACAGCACCTGCAGTATTAGTATTATTAATAGAAACCAAAGCATCAATCTGTGAGATTACTTCTGGAACGGAAACGCCAAAACCTATATGTAACCTGGCTAAGGCATAAATTTTTGAGAAAGTACGGGCGACAATTAGATTTTTATATTCTGCAACAACTAACGAAATTGTACTGATAAATTCAAGCGTTGGAACAAACTCAGCGTAAGCTTCATCAATAATAAACGTGTGGTTGTTTTTCATTATAGAGCTGTATTGATTCTTTAACTAATTTGCTTGTTTCAGATTACTCGATTTTATCAGTAGATACTCCATTTTTAATATCCCATCAATACTTTCTGCTAAGGTATTTTGATAACAATCATACTTATTAGTGATAGCGAATTGAATATTATGTTCTATATGCATCTCTCGATATTCGAAGAACAATACTGAATTCCTCATGTTCAATGATAAGCCCGTTTATTAGGCACAAATCCTCACTTAGGATGGGTCAACTTCAATATACAAGACCTGAATTTATTCAGGCTTTATTATCTATTTAATAGCCACTAAGTTGTTCTATTTTTAATCAATATGTGTAAATAAATTGATCTTTATTAAAAAGAGCTCATTTAAAATTAATAATCTCTAGTCAGATATAAAGAATATTCTTATAGTGTTCAACTCCAAAAAGTAATAATGGGCTAAACAGTAATTATCAAACCTTTCTTCAATTTTTTATTTAGCTAAGTAGTAACATGCTGAGCGAGTAAATCTGCATATTGAATCAGTGTTAATATTAGTGATTTATGTTTTTTTTAAACATTGAATGCTATATTTTCAGAATTTTATATTGACCTAAAACGACTATCTAAAAATGACGATACATAAACGTCAATACTCCAGAAGAATTTTATATATTTTCTTACGCTTTTTGCGTGTTTAGTTATTGATTGATTAATATGTTAGATGAACAGGAATATTTGATTTTATTAATTTGGTCACGTAAATTAATTAAAAATAAACTTGAGGAAGAAAGTTTTGGATATAAATGTTTTTTCATTGAACTATGAGTTCATAAGTGAAAGAAAGATACTTCAACATTCTATTGGCTATGAACTTTCTCTATTAAGACAACGTAATTCAATGACAGGCTCTGAATTAGGAGAAAGAATAAAAGTCTCACAGCAACAAATATCTCGTTATGAAAGAGGAATAAATAAAATACCAATTGATATATTAATTTATGTATTAAGTATATTTGATGTTTCAATTAGTGAGTTTTTCGAAAAGGTTTCGAAAAGAATTATTACATTTAAATATAAAGCCAAGTATGAAAATGATAATAACTTCTCTTTTTTAGAAAATTGTCCTCAATGAGAATAATGTTTTGTTAATATCATAATTACATACTACTAATGTTATATTAATTTTTTTTAATTAACGCTATTAATTAAAGTAATTCATATTAAGATGATTTTTTAATCAACTATTAATCAATATCATTTCTATTCTTCAGAATTTAAGTGAAGTCGTTGTATACCTGTAATATAAAAAAGGAAAAGTAAATGTTTAAAAAAAATATGCTAATTAAAACTGTATTAGCAGTGTCTATTTTATCTGCTAGTAGTTTAGCTTCTGCGGCGACAGTGGTTAATGGTGGTAAAATTAACTTCACTGGTCAAATTGTTAATGCGGCTTGTGCGGTTAGTGCTAAATCCATGAACCAGACAATTAATATTGGTCAATATAGAACTGCACAGTTTGATGTCGTAGGTAAAACAGTTGGAGACACGAGTTTCTCTATTGATTTAGAAGACTGTGATACGACTGTTGCAAAAAATGCATCAGCATCATTTTCTGGTGTTAGTGACTCTAATGATAAAACAATATTAGCAGTTAGCAATATCACCACGGGGGGGGCAGGTGCAGCAACAGGTGTTGGTATTGAGCTTATTGACCATACAGGAAAAGTCCTAACACCAGACGGTTCTGTTTTCTCTACAGCGAAACAACTTATTGATGGAGCTAATACTTTAGATTTCGTTGCACGTTACAAATCAACATTAGACACAGTGACTCCAGGTCATGCTGATGCTAACGTTACTTTCAAAATGCAATACGACTAATTTTAATTAGCTATTTGGAGGTATGGCTTGGATGAGCCATACTTCTATATCGAGGAAAATATGAAATATAGTTTAATATATTTTATTGTCCTATCATTTTTTACCTCTTTCTACTCTCAAGCTTATGGCTTGAATAAAAGATTTATTGAAGATGGGATCTTTTATATTAGGGGTGGAATTGTTGAGCCTGCATGTATTGTATCAGCTGAAAGTGAAAATCAAATAGTTGATTTAGGTGTTGTAAGTAGTAATAAATTTCATGGGGTAGGAAGCCATTCTATTCAAATACCTTTTTTTATTAAACTGACTGATTGTAATAAAAATATAAGTGATAAAGTTAGTTTTATTATTTTAGGAAATGAAAATAGTAAGGATAAAAGATTATTCAATATCACAGAGCAGATAAATTCAGCTTCCGGTATTGGTATTGCATTATTCGATGATAAAAACGAAATTATAAAGCCTAATATTACTGGTGAATATAAATTTTTTGAAGATAATGAATCAAAATTAAAATTTAAAGCAAGTTATTTAGCTACGGAAGAGCATGTTAAAGGTGGCAAAGCAGATGCTGTCGTTTGGTTTGTTTTAAATTATAACTAATTAGGTCTATCACTAGAGGTTAATATGTATTTAGCATATAGAAATTATATTGTTTTATTTTTTATTTTTTGCTATTCATCATTATCTTATGCTGGAGGAGTTGCATTAGCGGCCACTAGAATTATTTATCCATCAGAGGCTAAACAAACATCAATTACTCTTAGTAATACTGATAATAAATTACGCTTTTTAATTCAATCATGGGTTGATAATAGTGATGATAAAAAGAGCAATGATTTTATCATTACACCACCTCTTTTTGTTAGTAAGCCTAATAGTGAAAATACACTAAGAATAATCTATGCAGGGAAAGAGCTACCGAAAGATAGAGAAAGTTTATTTTGGTTAAATACAAAATCAATACCTGAAATTGAAAGAGAGGAAATTAAAGATAAAAATGTACTTCAATTGGCAGTGTTGTCCAGAATAAAAATATTTGTAAGACCTGATGGTTTACAATTTAATTTAAATGATATTCCTAATAGCTTAGAGTTTAAATTCTCTGGCCATGACATGGTAATCAAAAATCCATCACCTTATTACGTGACTTTAGTGAATTTGCACTTAGGCAATGAAAAATTAAATAGTGTGATGGTTCCTCCTATGGAAACGGTCAATATAAGAGTTAATAATCAAGATCATAATAAAATATCTTATCAAACAATGAATGATTATGGTGCAAGTACTCCAGTAATAATAAAAACGATTGAAAAATAAATCAGTTAAATATGACAATATAAGGTTTTTCTTATGCTGAAATCTAGAACTATAATCTTTAATATTTATATTATATTAGGGTCAGTATATTCAAGTTTTTCTTATTCAGATGGTTTTTTTAACCCTAACTTAATTTCTAGTGTAGAGGGTGAGGTTGCTGATTTATCAAGATATGATAAAGGGCAGGGACAACCTGAGGGAACTTATTCAGTAGAAATATATATTAATAATGAATATGTCTCTACAAAAAATATTCATTTTTATGAAAGTGAAGGTGCTTCAGATGATACAGGGTTATTACCTTGTTTGAATTCTGATGATTTAATCGCATTTGGTGTGAATTTGATTCATAAAAAAGAAGATGTAAATAATAGTTGTATTGATTTATTAGGTGAGATAGAAAAGTCTAGTATTCGTTTTGATTTTGAACGTCAAAAATTATTTTTAAGTATTCCACAAGTAATGTTTAAAAATAATATCCGTGGCTATATTCCACCAGAAAAATGGGATAACGGGATTGATGCTATTTTATTAAATTATAATTTCACTGGCAGAAACAATAAAAATGATAAAGATGGTTCAAATAATAATAATTATTATTTGAATTTAACACCTGGCATTAATATAGGTTCATGGCGCTTTAGAAATGAAAGCTCATGGATTTATTCGAGAGGACAAGATGATCAAAATAAATGGCGAAATATTAGAACATATGCACAAAAGCCGATTATTTCATTAAAAGCCGATTTGACGGTAGGTGATTCATTTTCTAATGGTGCTATCTTTGATAGCCTTGGTTTTAGAGGCGCAAAATTAGAATCTGATGACAATATGCTACCCGATAGCATGCGTGGCTTTGCTCCGACAATTAAAGGGGTTGCAAATAGCAATGCTATTGTAACCGTGAAACAAAATGGTTTTGTGATTTATCAGATTTCGGTGCCACCTGGTGCTTTTGAAATAAAAGATCTTTATGCGACTTCAAGTAGTGGTAATTTAGATGTTACTGTGGAAGAAAATAATGGGAAGATTACTCAATTTGTTGTTCCATATTCCAATGTGCCTATTTTACAAAGAGAAGGCCGATTAAAATATGAGTTTATCGCGGGTGAGTTTAGAAGTGGTTCAGGTAAACATGATAAACCTAACTTTGGTCAATTCAGCCTAATTTATGGTTTACCTTATAATACAACTCTTTATGGTGGTAGTCAGTTTTCAAATAATTATCAATCATATGCTATTGGATTGGGGGGGAACTTAGGAATATTAGGGGCAATCTCTGCAGATCTTATACAAGCAAATAGTATATTACCTAATGAAGAGCATAAGAAAGGGCAATCTGTTCGATTACTCTATGCTAAGTCAATAAATGAGCTCGGTACTAATTTCCAGATTATGGGGTATCGATATTCAACTCAAGGCTATTATACGTTAAATGAAGTTAGCTATAAAAGAATGAAAGGGTATGAGATAAGACAACCTGATGGATTATTTGAAGGTAAAGATCAACTTTCTGATTACCATGATTTAAACTATTCTAAAAAAGGCCGTTTTCAAATTAATATTAGCCAAAAAATAACCAATAATAGCTCTTTATATATTTTAGGATCTTACCAGAATTATTGGAGAACTACTGAAACTGAACAGTTATGGCAAATTGGATATAGTGGGGATATTAAAAGAATTAACTATAACCTTAGCTTATCAAAAATAAAATCACCTGGTATGAGTGAAGACAATAAAAATATTGCCTTTAATATTTCTATTCCTATTGATGAATTGTTTAATTCCTATAAAGTTAATGATTTAAAATATAATAAGAACAGTATGTATGCTGTTTATTCAATGAATAGAAGTAATGATAATATATTAATACAGCAAGCAGGCTTAACTGGAACATTACTTGAAGATAATAATTTAAATTATAATATTCAACAAGGATATGCCCGTAATGGTGGAGGGTATTCTGGAGTGGTTTATGGTAATTATAAAGGAAAATATGCTAATGTTGGAACGGGATATAATTATAATAATGATTGGCATGAATTAAATTATAGTTTAAATGGCGGTATTGTTGCTCATTCAGGTGGTGTTACATTAAGTCAACCTTTAGGTGATACAAATATTCTTATTAAGGCTAATAACGCAAATAATATAAAAGTGGAAAATGCAAATGGGGTACTTACTGATAACCAAGGGTATGCCATTTTACCTTATGCCTCCACTTATAAAAATAATAGAGTTTCATTAGATGTAAATTCATTAGGTGAGAATGTTGAATTAGAAAATTCAATTTTAAATGTTGTTCCTACAAAAGGTGCCTTGGTACAAGCTGAATTTAAAACAAATATTGGCTATCGAGCAATGCTAACTCTATCAAAAAAGGGCGGTTCTGCGATCCCATTTGGTGCAATCGTTGTTGATGAAGCGCGTTCTGTTAGTGGAATTGTCGGTGATGATGGTCGTGTGTTTATTTCTGGATTAGCACCAGTTGGTAGATTAAAAGCCAAATGGGGACAAACAGAAGATAAGCAATGTTTATTTAATTATGAAATTAATGAGACATCATCTAAAGAGAAAGGGATCTATTTTATATCTTCAACTTGCCAACATTATAAATAGCAACTTAGTGAGTCTATTATGATTAGAGTATTATTATTTGCAGTAATTGCAATTATGTCGAATAGTGCATTTGCCGTTTCTTGTGTGAGTGGTTGTAATGTCAGCGAATATTCAACCTTAAGCGGACAATTATCAAAGTCTGAAAATAGAGTTGGCATGACAAAAGATGCCTCTGAAATTATTTTAACTAATTTAGCAAAGCTAAGATGGAATAGTGGACGGGCTCAAACATGGGCAACATATTTAAATGAGAATATACCTTCTTCTAATACAAGTAGTGGAACTTGGAATTATTCAAAAATAGATGATTATATTTCTGTCGCATTGAGTGTTGTAAATAATTGTAGAACACTTTATGTACCTTACAATGTTTCAACATTAGATAATACTTGTAGTGTCCGAAGCTATAATGATGGTGAAGAAACAGTGGTTTCAACAAGAAAATATCAAACTAGAATAAGAATTGATAAAGCAATAATAAGCGGAACATATGTAAAGAATATATTTGTTGGAGAGTTTGGTTTTTGTCAACCTCAAGATTGTTCAACTAAACAAGTTGTTCTTTCTAAATTATATTTAAATCTGTCAATGACAGTCCCCCAATCTTGTACTATTAATTCTGGTCAAGTGATTAATATTGACTTTGAGAATATACCGTCTTCAAGTTTTAAAGTAGCGGGTAAAAAGGCAGAAGGCGTTAGTTCAATTTCTCGTAATCTAAGTGTTAAATGTGACAATATAGATGCAAGTGCAGATTTAACTATGCGACTACAAGCCGATTCCGTTAAAGGCAATGCTATTGTCTCTAATAATAAAAGTGTTGGGTTTGTTATTGCGAGTTTATCTGGATCAGAGTTAACACCGAATAATATATCAAGTTTTATTCCATTTAAACTCAATGGAAACTCGGATGCTAATGTCACTATTAATGTTTATCCTGTTAGTACTGATGGAAACATACCAAGTGAAGGCTCTGTCACTTCAAGTGGTTTTTTGCGCGTTGATTTTCCCTAATCTCTATAGGCTCACATTATGAATGAGTTATCGTATTTTTATAAAAAAATAGCACGAATTATATTGCTATGGATATCCTTACTCTTTATAGCTTTTACTTTTGTCATTAAAAATGCAAATGCAGAATTAGCGAACGTCAATATTGTTATAAAGGCGAATATTGTTGCGAATACTTGTAGAGTTAGTCCTGATTCAATAAATAAATTTGTTGATTTAGGCACATGGGCAACGAAAAATTTTAAACAAAATAATATGACTGATCCGGTTAAATTTACACTTAACCTAACGGATTGTAGTGTGGTAACGAAGGGCGTCAAAGTGACATTTAACGGAGATGTTAACGGTACTGATAATAGTTTGTTTAAACTGGTGGGAAATAATTCTGCAACTAATGTCGGTATTGCTATTTTAGACAAAAATAAAAGCAAAGTGCTACCAGGTAAAGGAAGCATTATGTACCCGACAGGTGCAAATAATACTATCACACTTGATTTTTATGCTTACTATCAAGCTATTAATGAATTTGTGACGAGTGGAAGCGCAAATAGTGAAGTTGTGTTCACATTAGAATATCTATAAATGATAAAGGGGACAGTAATGTTCTCTTTATTTTACAATACTAATTCTATTTTATAGCAATTTTTTCATCAAACTAAATCCAACTTTTAATGCTAAATATTCTTAGTGTGACCATACCAAGTCGATTTTTTGCATCTCGAAATAACTTTGTGGTTTGTATCACTGTGTTATATTTTCAATGTGATAGTTTATTGTTCAATATTCATTGATGTTCAGTTTATTTTTCGGGGAAATCATGAAAAAAAGTGCAATATCTATCCTAGTCAGCACTGGTGTATTACTGTCATCAATGGCAGTAGCGAATACCACAGGATCAGAAATCCTTGCTGTACAATCAGGCGGTACACCCAATAAGGTGTATCAAAATAATAAACCGACATTGAAAGTGGCTACCTATAATATCGGTAAAAATGAAGTTTCAGCAGATGTCACCAATTTTGACAAGCTTAACCAAGCAATCAAAAATATCGATGCAGAAGTCATTGTTGTCACTGAAGTTGATAATAAAACGGCACGTAGTAAAAATATTAACCAGCTTGAAGAGTTAGCAAAAGCGAATAATATGCAGTTTGCTTTTGGGAAAGCACTCGATTTTGATGGTGGGCAATATGGTGTCGGTATTCTATCGAAATATAAAATTGATAAATCACAAGTCGTTAATCTGCCGTCAGGTGATGCAGAACAACGTATTGTTTTATTATCACAAATTAGTAAACCAGGGTTTGATTCACCGATTATTATTATGGGAACACACCTTGATTGGCAAAAAGATCCCACTATTCGTATCGGTCAAGTAAGACATATTTTAGATGCTGCAATTGGTGATACAGAAACAGGTTTCGATAATATTTCAACATCAATAAAAATATTGGCGGGTGATTTTAACTCCACAGCCAATGAACAACCAATCCAAGAAATTAATTATTTTTGGAACCCTGTTGAAAAGCCAAATAGCGATAAACGTACATGGCCAGCCATTAATCCAGCTATAGATATCGACCATATCTTTACCTTTAAAGGTCAGGTTTGGGATATCAAAAATATGACCATCCCACAAGATTCAGCAACATTTAAATGGTCAGATGCAAGTGATCATCTTCCTGTTATTGCAGAACTAGAGTTACAAGAACAGTAATAAATAAAAATGCCCTTGATAGTATTTCCAAGGGCATTATTTTCATCAACTGCTAATTAAGCGTTAAATCAGACTAAATCCAACCTTTAGCTCTAAAGGCTTTTAATGTAGTGATGAAATAGCCCATCTCTTCAGGTGTGCCTAATGTTAAACGGCTCCAACCAAAAGCGGGGGGAAATTCACGGCCGACCATAATATTCGCCTCTTTCATTCTATTTTGATAGGTTTTTACATCGCCTTTAACTTTATGGAATATAAAGTTTGCATGAGAAGGTGCGTATTCAATATTCAACTCTTTTAAGGCATCCACGACCATCTGACGTGAAACATCAATCGATTTACGGCTATATTCCACATAAGCTTTATCTTTCAGTGAGGCTAATGCGGCAACTGCACCTGCAGTATTAGTATTATCAATAGAAACAAAGGCATTAATTTGTGAGATTACTTCTGGGACGGCAACGCCATAACCTACACGTAATCCGGCTAAGGCATAAATTTTTGAGAAAGTACGGGCGACAATCAGATTTTTATATCCTGCAACAACTAACGAAATTGCACTGATAAATTCAGGTGTTGAAACAAACTCAGCGTAAGCTTCATCAATAATAAAAAAGACATTCTCTTTTGCTGATTTTACCCAGTTCGATAATTCTGAGGTAGGCGTTAGCATTGCTGTAGGGTTGTTTGGATTACATAAGTAAACCATGCTAATACCATCAAACTCCTGTGCTTTTTTTTGCATAGTAGCTAAATCAAAAGCCAGAGTACTATCAACAGGAATTTTAACGATTTTTACCCCTAAAGGTTCTGCATAAAGCTCGGCATAGTTAAATGTTGGATCAGGAACAATAAGTTGAACCGCTTTACCTTCTTTTTGAGCTTTGTTGGCTACAAATTGAACGGCTGCTTGAATTGTCTCAGATGAGCCATTACCCAAAGTGATATGTTTATCTGAAAGTTTAAATTCTTTCCCTAATTCGCTAATTAATGCGCTACGTGCATCATCTGGATATCTAAATGCATTAGGTAAGGCATCAATAATAGCTTGTTTAGCTTTTTGCGACATGCCTAATGAGTTTTCATTAAAGTTAAGTAATAGCGGATTTTCTGCGTTAAAAACCAATTTGTTTTTCAATGATTCATTGGCATAAGCAGAGCTAACAAAAGAACTTAATGAAAGACCCCCAATCACTAAGCTTGATGATGTTAAGAATGAACGACGATTCATGTGATGTTTCCCAAGTAAATTATTCTATGTTTTATTAGTTCACATAGATTACTAAAAAATAGATCAAAGTAAATATGTATGCGTAAAAAATAGCTATTTATTCAATATTTTTTTAAAGGGATAAATCTGAGAATGGTTGTATTTTTGTGAAAACAGTATTAGAACGATCGTTCATCAATCTCTTTTGAACTCTTTTCAGCTTCGGCGATTATCCAGTTTTTAAATTTTTCCTGTTTAGAATCAGGGGCGATTTCTATTGGAGAAAGTAGATAATAACTTGAGTTATCTTTTACAAACCCATTTATAGTCACTAATTGCTGATTATGTAATTCATCTTGTACCATGAGAAAAGAGGCAATTGTTGCTCCCAATCCAGCTAATGTTGCTTGAATAGCTAGATAAAAATGCTCATATTCACTGGTTTTTGTATAGTTTGATACAACTCCTGAGTATTGAAACCAATCTTGCCAAGCTTGAGGCCGTGACAATGTTATTAATTGCTTATGTGAGTGATGAAGGTTATTCGGTTTTATGACAGCACCTATTTTTTCATCACAAATCTTGGTTGCATAAATATTCTTGCTCCAAAAAAAATCATTTCGTCTAAACGCTAAATCGACACCTTCTTTATTAAAATCAATTGCACCACCAGCGGCAACTAAGTGCAACGTGATTTCAGGGTGTAACGCATAAAAATGAGAAAGGCGCGGAATTAGCCATTTCATGGCAATAGTAGGTTCGCATGAAACCACTAACACGGGGTTATTTAAAGGAGAGCGCAAATGGGTGACGGTTTCTTCAAGTTGTTCAAATATTGCTGACGTTGTTTTATATAAATACTGACCAGCTTCATTTAAATAAACTGCACGATTACGGCGCTCAAATAAAGCAATGCCTAATTCATCTTCTAATAGCCGAATTTGTCGGCTTACTGCACTGTGTGTAACATGAAGTTGCTCCGCAGCACTGACAAAACTGCCTGTTTTTGCCGCGCTATTAAAAAAACGTAAGGATGTTAAAGAAGGCATTTTCATAAAAATAAGCCATAAAGTGAGTAATAAAATAGACGATGAAAAATTACAGATATACTGGAAGATAAATCGCTTTTTATTTTTAGTCAAATTAGCAAAATAGAGAGGTTAGGTGGATTAAATAAGTTTTTTATTCAAATAAAATCTTATTTTATGTCACTTTTTATTACATGTAATCAACTCAAATGTGAAAGTAAGGAAAGAAATGAGTGAGCTAATTGCTGTCGCGATGATCACGGTTTTGGCTGTGATTAGCCCTGGCCCTGATTTTGCTATGGTGACAAAAAATAGTTATTCCTATGGTGTAAAAGTAGGGTTAATGACAGCAATTGGTATTGTGATTGGAGTACAAGTACATGTTTTTTACACTGTATTTGGTATCTCTTTTATTATTATGGGATCACCAACGCTCTTTTTTATTATGAAATTACTAGGTGTTGGATATTTAATTTATCTTGGGGTTAAATCGTTAACGAATAAAACACAGCTGACCATTGAGAATGCAGTTAATTTAGCACCTAATATGTTCCAAGCATTAAGGGTTGGTTTTTTTACTAATGCTTTAAATCCTAAAACGATGTTGTTTGTTATTGCACTTTATACGCAAGTTGCCAACTTAAGTAACCCACTTTGGATAAACCTTTCTTATGGAATGTTTATCTCAATCGCCCATTGGATATGGTTTAGTTGTGTTGCACTTTTTTTCTCCACTCCGCTTTTACGAGCAAAAATACTTTCTCATCAGCAAGTCGCCGATAAGATTATTGGGGTGTTATTAATTCTTTTAGGTGTGGGATTGCTGTTTATTTCAGTAAAATAGAAAATTAATCGCATAAAAAAGGAGATCAAATAATGATCTCCTTTTTTATTTTAAGTGAGGATTTAATTTGACTCAGGGAACGTTAATGTCGATCCTGGAGCTTCACGACTAAGATGAATAAAGTTCAGATGTTTTTCATATTGGTCTAAAATATCAGTAATTACCTGTTCTTTGGTGTAATCCATTAAGTCATTTCCTTGGGTACCTTCCCATAAATAAGTCTCTAAACGGTAATAATCTGATTTACCTCGACGAGCACGATAGGTAAATGCAGGCACTGAATATTTTTGTGGCCAAATTTGATAAATAAAATTTTGCTCTTGGTCAAGATCGACCACAAGCTCTAAATGATGTAAACGTTCATTATCTTCAATTGGATAATAATTGAATTCAACTTTTGCTCCACGTAATAAAAGTTCTTTAGCCACATCTTGCATTGCTGGCATACAGGTTAAATCTAACATGCGTTGTGTATAGGTCGTTCCTGGGAAATTCATAACCCGCCCTAAACGCTGTTTCCAATTCATCGTAGTATTACCATAAAGTGGTGCTGGCGCATTGGTATTTAGCGAACTAACACGTCTAAAATCTTCGACTTTTAATGATTTATAAAGTCCAGCCATAATAAAGAAAATAACAAAGCTAAAGGGCAATCCCATTATTATAGTTGTGTTTTGTAAGGCCGAAATACCATCCGCCATTAACATACCTAACGTTAATAAACCAATAGCAATAGACCAGAAAATGCGAAGCCAATTGGGGGCGTCGTTATTAACATGGCTTAATTGAGAGGTGAAATTGCCTAATACTAATGAGCCAGAGTCGGCAGAAGTGACATAAAATAATAATCCCGTAATTGTGGCGACAGAAGCCGTTAAACCAAAACCGGGATAGAGTTCTAATAATGAATAGAATCCTTTTTCGGGTGCTTCTAATACTGTTTGTGCGAGTGCTTTATTGCCATGGATCACTTCATATAAAGCGCTATTCCCAAAAATGGATAACCATAACAGTGTAAAAACAAAGGGAATAATTAAGGTACCTATGACGAATTGTCGAATTGTTCGTCCTCTTGAAATACGAGCTAAAAAGAGTCCAACAAAAGGTGACCATGCAACCCACCAAGCCCAGAAAAACAGTGTCCAGCTATTCATCCAATCCGTTGGTCTATCAAATGCAAAACTATTTAATGTCATGCCTAAAAAACGATTAGTGTAATCACCGACATTTAATACCAGTGCATTTAATAAAAACTCAGTATCACCTGCAAATAAGATAAATAAAATAAGCCCCAATGCGAGTAATACATTTAGTTCAGATAAAATCCTGATCCCTTTGTTAACGCCCGATGTTGCAGAAATAACGGCCATAATAACAGATAATAGAATTAATCCGCCTTGAACGCTCAATCCTTGGGGTAAATCAAAAAGAACTTTTAGCCCATAATTAAGTTGTACAACACCAATACCTAACGTTGTTGCAATACCAAAAATGGTGCCTAATACCGCAGCAATATCAACTGTATGACCAATTGGGCCATAAATACGATTTCCAAAGATAGGATAAAGTGCAGAGCGTATGGTTAATGGCAAATTGTAACGATAGCTAAAATAGCCCAAAGCGATACCAATAAGTGCATACATAGACCAGCCCGTCAGGCCATAGTGGAATAAAGTCCACACCATCGACTGACGGGCTGCTTCTATTGTTTCACCTTCGCCGGTTGGCGGTAACATATATTGTGTAATCGGCTCTGCTACAGAGAAAAACATCAAATCAATCCCAATACCGGCTGCAAATAACATCGCAGACCAACTTAAAACACTAAATTCAGGTTTTGATTGTTCAGGCCCTAATTTGATATTTCCAAAACGAGATGTGGCAACAAAAATAACAAAAACGATGTATAACGTTGCTGCTAATAGATAGTACCAACCAAAGGTTTTTGATACCCATCCCAGTGTTGCCACAATCCATGTATTTGCTGTTTCTGTCATCAAAATAGTGAAAAAAGAAAACGCTAAAATCAGCGTTGCTGAAGCGAAAAAAACGACAGAATTGAGCTTGTCTTTCTGTGGTTTTTTTGTGCTGTTAAGAGTTGTCATCAGAAATTCCAAAAAATTATTTACCTAAAAGTTAAAAGTTGCATTCTTTGTTAACTAATTGAATTAGTTGCAAAGATTCAAATTTTCACAATATCCTCCTATATCTAAATGTAAATTAATTGTGATAAACAATAGTTAATATTGATTGAATGTTCAATTAAAAAAACGTTTAATGAATGTGTTCAATGTATTTTTTAGGTCTTTAAAACATGCCGAAGATAGGAATGCAGTCGATACGTAAACAGCAATTAATCCAAGCAACGTTAGCAGTGATTAATGAGGTTGGAATGCAAGAGGCGAGCATCGCATTGATAGCTCGAAAAGCCGGTGTTTCTAACGGCATTATTAGTCACTACTTTCGTGATAAAAATGGATTGTTGGAAGCTGCCATGCGCCATATCCAGTATCAATTGGGTTTTGCGGTGGCGATACGTTTAAGAATGTTAAGCGATGCAACACCTAAGCTACGTATCCAAGCTATTGTTGAAGGTAACTTTGATACTACTCAAACCAGTGAAGCGGCAATGAAAACATGGCTAGCATTTTGGGCAAGTAGTATGCATCAGCCTAATTTGAATCGTCTACAAAAGGTCAATGATAGAAGGCTTTATTCCAATTTAAGTTACGAGTTTGGGCGCGTTCTTACTAAAGATCAAGCACGTTTGGCTGCGAAAGGTTTAGCCGCATTAATAGATGGTTTATGGCTACGAAGTGCGTTAAGTAATGCACCATTCTCTCTTGAAGAGGCCAAAACCATTACTAATGAATATATCGATATGCAACTGACAAATCGGAGTCAAATAAAGACTTAAGAAACTAATAATAAAGGAGAAACTATGCCAAACCCACCGTTACATAAACTCTATATTCATGGTGGATATGTTGATTGCGCACAACCGGAGTGTGAACAATTTGAAGCGATTAACCCCGCTAATGGCGAAGTGATCGCCCATTTACAGTCTGCAAGTGAAGAAGATATCAATTGGGCTGTAGAGAGCGCAAAACAAGGGCAAAAAATTTGGCGTGCGATGACGGCGATGGAACGCTCTCGAATTTTACGACGCGCTGTTGATATTTTACGTGAACGTAATGATGAATTGGCTCATTTAGAAACCTTAGATACAGGCAAACCGCTATCTGAAACACGCTATGTTGATATTGTGACGGGCGCTGATGTTTTAGAGTATTACGCAGGTCTTATTCCTGCACTTGAAGGAGAGCAAATTCCACTTAGAGAAACCGCTTTTGCTTACACTCGCCGCGAGCCATTGGGAGTTGTTGCTGGTATCGGTGCATGGAATTACCCCATTCAAATAGCGTTGTGGAAATCTGCACCTGCACTTGCCGCGGGTAATGCAATGATCTTTAAACCAAGTGAGATGACTTCATTAACAGCATTAAAACTTGCCGAAATATACACCGAGGCAGGGGTGCCAAAGGGCGTTTTTAACGTTGTTACAGGAAAAGCGAATGTGGGGCAATGGTTAACACAGCATCCTGATATCGCGAAAGTTTCTTTTACTGGTGGAATTGAAACGGGTAAAAAGGTGATGGCAAATGCGTCTGCTTCAAGTTTGAAAGAAGTAACCATGGAACTTGGTGGAAAGTCACCTTTAATTATTTTTGATGATGCAGATTTAGATACTGCTGCTGATATTGCGATGATGGCGAATTTTTATAGTTCAGGGCAGGTGTGTACCAATGGCACTCGTGTCTTTGTTCCTGAAAGATTAAAACCTGCATTTGAAGCGAAAATTATAGAGCGCGTATCACGTATTAGGATCGGCTCACCTCTTGAAATGGACACCAATTTTGGCCCACTGGTCAGTTTTCCTCATTTTGAAAAAGTCTTGAGTTATATTGAGTTAGGCAAAGCTCAAGGGGCAAGATTACTTTGTGGTGGTCATCGTTTATTAGAAGGAAATTTTGCTCAAGGTGCTTATGTTGCACCTACTGTTTTCACAGATTGCACCGATGATATGAATATCACACAAGATGAAATATTCGGTCCTGTGATGAGTATTCTTAGTTATCAAACTGAAGATGAAGTGGTTTTACGCGCAAATAATAGCGTTTATGGTTTGGCTGCAGGTCTTGTCACCAAAGATCTCACAACAGCTCACCGTGTAATTCACCAATTAGAAGCAGGAATTTGTTGGATTAATACATGGGGCGAGTCTCCTGCAGAAATGCCAGTTGGTGGTTATAAACATTCTGGTGTGGGACGTGAAAATGGGCTTGTTACACTACAGAATTATACTCAAATAAAATCTATTCAAGTTGAACTTGGGGAGTTTTCATCCGTTTTTTAATCCATTCTTTTTTTAATGACTGAAACAGAGGAGATAACAATGGTCTATGACTACATTATTATCGGTGCTGGTTCAGCCGGTAACGTTCTTGCTACCCGCTTGACAGAAGATCCTGAAGTTACTGTGCTGCTCCTTGAAGCTGGAGGTCCGGACTACAGGTTCGATTTTCGTACACAAATGCCAGCGGCATTAGCCTATCCATTACAAGGTAGGCGATATAATTGGGCTTATGAAACAGAGCCTGAACCTTATATGAATAACCGACGCATGGAATGTGGCCGTGGGAAAGGGCTTGGTGGCTCATCATTAATTAATGGTATGTGCTATATCCGTGGTAATGCGATGGACTTTGATGGTTGGGCTAAATTACCTGGCCTTGAAGAGTGGGATTACTTAAGCTGTTTACCTTATTTTCGTAAGGCAGAAAGTCGAGATATTGGCGCTAATGATTATCATGGTGATAAAGGTCCTGTAAGTGTGACTACGCCGAAAAAAGGCAATAATATCTTATTTCAAGCAATGATTGAGGCAGGTGTACAAGCAGGATACCCAAAAACGATTGATCTTAACGGCTATCAGCAAGAGGGTTTTGGCCCGATGGATAGAACCGTCACACCTAAAGGTCGTCGAGCAAGTACAGCAAGAGGCTATCTTGATCAAGCAAAAGTACGTAAAAACTTGACGATAGAGACACATGCAACGACTGATATTATTGAGTTTGAAGGTAAAAAAGCAGTGGGTGTCCGTTATTTTTCAGGCGAAAATACCACACCTCATCGTGTTAAAGCCAATCGAGAAGTATTACTTTGCGCGGGTGCAATTGCTTCGCCCCAAATTTTGCAACGTTCTGGTGTTGGGCCTGAAAAAGTATTAAACGAATTTAATATTCAGCCAGTACATGTATTACCCGGAGTTGGGGAAAATCTGCAAGATCACTTAGAAATGTATTTGCAGTATGAATGTAAAAAGCCCGTTTCACTTTATCCTGCTTTAAAATGGTATAACCAGCCTAAGATTGGTGCGCAATGGCTATTTCAAGGAACAGGGATCGGTGCAAGCAATCAATTTGAAGCGGGGGGATTTATTCGCTCTAGCGAAAAGTTTGCGTGGCCTAATATTCAATTCCATTTTCTACCCGTTGCCATTAATTATAATGGCACCAATGCAGTAGAAGTGCATGGTTTCCAAGCTCATGTAGGCTCTATGCGTTCACCCAGTCGCGGGCGAGTAAAATTAGCTTCTACAGATCCTCATCAACATCCCAATATTTTATTTAATTACATGTCCACAGAACAAGATTGGGAAGAGTTTCGCTCAGCTATCCGTATTACGCGAGAAATAATGGCACAACCAGCATTAGATGCTTATCGTGGCGAAGAAATTAGCCCAGGTAAACATATTCAAAATGATGAAGAACTTGATGCTTTTGTTAGAGAACGTGCTGAAACAGCATTTCATCCTTGTGGCACATGTAAAATGGGAACGGATGAAATGGCAGTTGTCGATGGGGAAGGTCGAGTACACGGCATAGAAAACTTAAGAGTTATTGATGCATCTATCATGCCGCTAATAATCACTGGGAATTTGAATGCGACTACAATTATGATTGCAGAAAAATTAGCTGATAAGGTGAGAGGAATTAAATCTTTACCTAAAAGTCATGCTAAATATTATATTGCAGGTGATCAAGCTGCAAGAAAAACAAATCTAAGCCTATAAATTAGGGCAGACAAAAGAGGAATGTAAATTCCTTTTTTGTCTTTTCATCATTATTTTCTCTTTGTTGACCTTGAAGTTATATAAAAATTATTTATATAAAATCTAAATATTCAGGAAAAAATATGATTAATTTTTATCATAAGTATTTCTAAATAAAATCACTTTATAAAAGAAATTCAAAATAACGGGATAAATTCAAGTAAAACAACAATTTTTCTGCCATTTCTGTGATGAATATCAACACTCCATAATTGAAGCATTCCATTAATTATAATAAACAGACGACGAAAACGTTTGCATAATATTTTTATGCAGATAGAATTCGTCAGATTTTTTTGGCCTAGTGAAATTAATAGGGGGTTAAAGTGTCTCAGGACAACAATTATAGTCAGGGCCCAGTGCCCATATCCGCAAGAAAGGGTGGATTGGCGTTAACCTTTGTGATGTTGGGATTAACGTTTTTTTCAGCCAGTATGTGGACTGGCGGCGCTCTTGGTACTGGTCTTTCCTTTAATGATTTCTTCCTCGCAGTTCTAATTGGTAATCTTCTTCTTGGTATCTACACCGCATTTCTTGGTTTTATTGGTTCAAAAACAGGTCTTACTACTCATCTCCTCGCGCGTTACTCTTTCGGTATTAAAGGTTCTTGGCTTCCCTCATTTTTACTCGGTGGTACTCAAGTTGGTTGGTTTGGTGTGGGGGTGGCAATGTTTTCCATTCCGGTAGGAAAAGCCACTGGTATTGATATCAATCTTCTTATCGCCATTTCCGGCATTTTAATGACCATCACAGTATTCTTCGGTATTTCTGCTCTCACTATTCTCTCTATCATCGCAGTTCCTGCTATCGCTATTCTCGGAAGTTACTCTGTTTATCTTGCGGTACATGATATGGGGGGACTTTCGACACTAATGGCGATAAAACCGACTCAGCCATTAGATTTTAATTTAGCGTTAGCAATGGTTGTTGGATCGTTTATTAGTGCGGGTACACTGACTGCTGATTTTGTCCGCTTTGGACGAAACCCTAAAGTTGCTGTCATTGTCGCCATTATTGCTTTCTTCTTAGGAAATACCTTGATGTTTGTCTTTGGTGCGGCTGGTGCGGCTTCACTGGGAATGGCAGATATTTCTGATGTGATGATTGCGCAAGGATTATTACTTCCGGCTATCGTGGTGCTAGGTTTAAATATCTGGACAACGAATGACAACGCGTTATATGCATCAGGATTAGGTTTTGCCAATATCACTGGTTTATCAAGCAAAAAACTTTCAGTAATAAACGGTATCATTGGTACGCTGTGTGCATTATGGCTTTATAATAACTTTGTCGGTTGGCTTACCTTTTTATCTGCAGCAATTCCACCAGTAGGAGGTGTTATTATTGCAGATTATCTGATGAATAAAGCACGCTATAACTCCTTTAATGTTGCTACAATGCAATCGGTTAACTGGGTAGCACTACTCGCTGTTGCCATTGGCATTATGGCAGGGCATTGGTTACCGGGTATCGTGCCTGTTAATGCCGTGTTGGGGGGAGCAATAAGTTACGCTGTGTTAAATCCAATATTAAATCGTCGTACAGCTCGACAAGCGGAGATAAGTCATGCTGGGTAAAAATATCGAACAAATTAACCATGCTCGTCTAGTTGGAAAAGAAGGTTTATGGCGCATTACGCTAAAAAATAACAAAATTGAAGCCATTGCATCTCAACCTGAAAATGATTTTCATCCTGATGCCTTAGATGCTCAAGGCGGATTGGTTCATGCGCCTTTTGTTGAACCTCATATTCATTTAGATACTACACAAACTGCAGGGCAACCGAGCTGGAATCAATCAGGTACGTTATTTGAAGGTATCGAGCGTTGGGCAGAGCGAAAAGCATTGTTAACACATGATGATGTTAAACAACGTGCATGGCAAACATTACAATGGCAAATTGCTAATGGTATTCAGCATGTTAGAACACATGTGGATGTTTCAGATGCTTCACTTACAGCATTAAAAGCAATGTTGGAAGTAAAAGAAGAAATAAAACCTTGGGTTGATTTACAAATAGTCGCTTTTCCTCAGGAAGGTATTTTATCTTACCCTAATGGCGAAGCTTTATTAGAAGAAGCATTAAAGTTAGGCGCAGATGTTGTTGGTGCGATCCCTCACTTTGAATTTACGCGTGAATATGGTGTTGAATCTCTGCATAAAACCTTCGCTTTAGCACAAAAGTATGATCGTTTAATAGATGTTCATTGCGATGAAATTGATGATGAACAATCGCGCTTTGTTGAAACTGTTGCGGCTTTAGCCCATAAAGAAAATATGGGTTCAAGAGTGACTGCAAGTCATACAACCGCAATGCATTCTTATAATGGGGCTTATACTTCACGTTTATTCCGACTATTAAGAATGTCTGGCATTAACTTTGTGGCTAATCCTTTGGTTAATATTCACTTGCAAGGACGCTTTGATACTTATCCAAAACGTCGTGGTATTACTCGCGTAAAAGAGATGCTAGAAAGTAATATTAATGTCTGTTTTGGTCATGATGATGTCTTTGATCCTTGGTATCCATTAGGTACGGCAAATATGCTCCAAGTCTTACATATGGGATTGCATGTTTGCCAATTAATGGGCTATGGCCAAATTGATAATGGATTACAGTTGATTAGTCATAATAGTGCTAAAACATTGGCGTTAACGGATTATGGTGTTGAAGTAGGAAATAGCGCAAACTTTATTATTCTGCCAGCGGATAATGGATTTGACGCTTTACGTCGCCAAGTGCCTGTGCGTTATTCTATTCGCCAAGGTAAAGTTATTGCACAAACAGAGCCAGCAAAAACAGAAATTATGTTAGATAAGCCGACACTGGTTAATTATAAATAATTGTGACCTATTTATCACAATAACAAAAATAAATTAAGGGTGACTATTATCGGTCACCCTTTTTTATGGGCTTTAGCCAGTTTAAGTCGCGTCAGCGTCTTTAATATAAAACCACCTGCTATGCGGGTGGTTTTATATTAAAGGTTATACACCTTTCCGTTACGATATAGATATTCAAGCTAATATTCGTAACTTAAATAAGGAAAGGTGTTTATGAGCATTAAAGCATAAAGCTCAGCACATAAAAAGTGGCAGTGTAAATACTATATCGTCTTTTCGCCAAAATATAGACGGAAAGTGATTGTATTTTATTAAGCTAAATTTCCAAAAATAAATAATAAAAATACTTTTCATTAAGTGAACTAAAAATATGTAATTCTATCAGTGAAATTAAAGATATTTAGTTTAAAATAGCAATATTATTCTACTTTATTTTAAGATTACTATTTTTCCTGTATGCGATATATTATAGGGTATTGTTCGTTAAATATTTTAAGTAATCGGCAGTAGTACGACCAATATATTTAACAAAAAAATAACATTGGCGTATTTTTTCGACTAAATGATTTGAGAAACTATAGGTAATAATAAAATGAAGCTTGATCCGTCTTTATTAAAAGAGTTAAGAAAAACACTATACTTTACTTTGTCAATCTATATTGAAAATAAAGCGTCTAAAGATGATGTTAAGCATCTTGTTAATATTATTAGAAAAATAGAACTCACTATTTTATTACAGGAAAAAGACATTTATGCGATTGGTGGAACACAAGGTGCAGGCAAAACAACTTTAGTTAAAGAAATGTTAAATATAACGGATGATTGGTTAGAGGGTAATCCTGGACGTGGTGAACAGGTTCCACTATTTATTGAACAATCTGAAGATGAATCACTTGTAGAGCCTAAAGCTGTGTTTGTTTGTTTAGAAAAAGAAACAAGAAATATTATAGAAAAAGACAATATAACTAAAGAGGAATTAAAACAGGTTTTACAAGGCTGGGAACAACTCAATACTGAATTTAGCAATGAAAATTTAAGTATACTTTATCCAAAACTATATATACCTAGTGAAAAATCCTTTATTAATAAAAATTTAAATTGGGTATTACTACCAGGTTATGAAAAAATAAATTATAAGAACAATGCTTGGCAAAATCTGATGAAGCATATTTTTGTAAATGCTAACGGAATTATTATTGTAACGGATGGTGTTTTACTTGCTAATAATAATCAAAATGATATTACTCAAGATCTTAGCAAATTCCTTGCTGATAGAAATCCGGTTATAGCTGTCACAAAAACTGAAAATATGTCGCAAGAAGATAAAACACAGTTAGCAAATACTGCATCGAGTATTTTTAATAAAAGGTACAATGATAGATATAATGAAATTAAAACAGACAATATTGTTTTAACTGGGCATGGTAATAAAAATGAATGGTCAGATAAATTAAAGGAGACAATTAATAATTGTTCTTACTCCTCCTCAAAAATACAAACCTATTTACTAGAATCATTCCAAGATTTATTAGAGAATGATATTGAAAAAATAGTTTTTATTTTAGACACTTTAAGAAGCAATTGTACTGAAAGTCATGATGAAAAATTAGAAATTATCAATGATATTTTAAGTGTATTTGATAAATCTGCAGGTGATTATAATAAAAAATTACGTAAAGATCTAAGACATGGAATACGTACTCATACCTTATCAGCAATAAATTTATGTGAAACAAAATATAAGAATGAAGAAGAAGGCTTTATCAATAATATTAAGATTTTTGGTAGAAAATTACTTCTCCAAGGTCAGGAAATTCAAAGAGAAAGACTTGGAAGAATTGAGAGTGCTTGGAATAGTAAATATAATGAAAAAAATATTTATATTATTACAGGTAATGTAATAACAAATTTAAATGGAAAAGAATTTCAGAAAAATGGTTTTTTTATCAATAAATTTGATAATCTTCTTATTGAAAATAAATCTACATCTGTAACTCAGCTTTTGAATTATAGTAGCGGAGATATTGAAGGTTTACCACAAAAAGAGATGCCATTAAAAGCTTTACAAGGTTATTTGTATGGTAAAAACCAAGAGTTAGATAATATAAATTTATCTGATAAAGAAGAAGCATTAAAATTAATACCCGTTCTTGCTATGGAATTTGCTCGAGGATGCTTAATTCTTTCAGAAAAAAATACAGAAATTTCTCATCCCTGTGAAATAACACCACAAATGTTCCTTGAAAAATTATTTGATGGTACAGAAAAGATCACACCAATAAGAAATTCAATGATGGCATTACTAGGATTAGATATGTCTGATGGTAAGATTGACGGGAAATATGAACCTAATCCTGATGCTAAATTTTCTCCTATTGCAGTATTGGGTAAAGCTGCATTGGCAATGACTGCTGCTTATACGTTATATCAAATTACATCTGTAATCAGAGAGTCAGATCAAGTTCAAATTACATTTATCAAAAATACAATGATGAATTTTGAAACAAGTTATATACAAAGTGTGGTTGATATCTATGAAAATGCAATAAATGACATTAGAGAAATTATCGAAAATAATATTAAAAGTATTTATGATATCCCTGACAGCTTGTCTTTAAAAAGCGATATTACATTAGCTAAATCACGTTTAGAACGAATTCAAAAAGTATTTAAAGGATATTTAATTGATGCACAAAACATCTTGGCGTGATATTTATTCTGAACGCTTATTATGGGCCGAAAATGCTTATCAGAGTTTTATTGAAAAATTTGATTCTGATAGGCTAATAAAATTAAATGAAAATAATAAGAAGCAGGCATCAATAATTGTTTATGGCTCCACTCAAGTGGGGAAAACAACATTTATATTGACATTGTTAGGAATTGATGAAAATAAAATTTCTCAAGTCGATAAAGTATTGCGTGCAGGGCAAACATTAGGTAATTCTGCGACTTCGAGAACATCACGTTATCGTTGTTCTGCAGATCAATATTGGCATTTTAGCCACAGAGAAAAGGGTAAAGAACAGTTTGATGATGAGGAAGCTCTAGCAATATTAAAAGAATTACGAACGAATGTTGAAGAAGGAAAAATAACAGATATATCAACAATAGATATTTTTATTCCAAATATCTATTTTATGTCCGGTACTAATGACAGGATAGATTTGCTTATTCATGATTTACCAGGTGTTAATGCAAGAAACGAAAATGAAAATAGCTATGTAAAAGAGCTTATTGGGAATTATATCAGTGCCGCTGATATGATATTTCTGGTAGGGAAAATTGACGGTTTGGGTTTTTTAAAAGAAAATGAGTTAGATAACAAACTATTATCTAATTGGTATCTTAATTCAACAGTTTATAAGATTATACTTACACATAGCTTTTCGAATGCAACGATAAAAAAGAAAATTAGCAATGATAAAATTAATTCGTTAGACTCTTTTAATCAGTATTTGTTTGAGCAAATAAATACAATGGAATTAAAATTACCTGTATCCATTAAAGAACAAATTTATCCCATAGAATGTGGGCGGAGTTGGAACGCTCTTATAAAAGAGGATGACCAGTTTAAGCAGAAAAGTCTCCATCTTAGAAATATTATTTTTGATAAATTATACCAAGATATCGAATTATCAATGAATCCTTTATCCCGTTTGAAAACAGGATATATGTTACCTGAGTATTTAAAACAACAAAAAAACAAAGAGGTTGAAGATTATCTATTTTATATAAAAAAATTAGAATCTGAAATGGAACGGATTAATAATTTAATTAATAAAGAAGAGAAATATATCCAAAAAAATAATAAAAAATTAAAAATATTAACAGAAGAAATAAGAGAAATTAGTGACTTAATAGATATAAATAAAAAAGAGAAAAAAAGTTATTCAAGTAAGAATGAAGAGCTTAAAGCTATTTATTTTGAGGATGAAAAAAATATTAGTAATAGTAATAAATCGGTTAAAGGCTTACAATTAATCCTTGCGCATAAAAAAGAAATAATCATCAATGCTTATGATGATTGGGTATCAATTAATAATAGTTTACTCACTGATAGAGATAATTATAATGATGATTTATCTGAGTTATTAGATTTTTTTTATAATATATCATCAAAGTTGGAAAGTTATACTCTAGACAGTTATTTTTTTGATAGTAATTATAATAGTGATTTTTCTGATGTTATATCATCGATTAGTAATGCACAGGATTATTTGTTGAATAAAACAAAGGGATATATTGATAGGTATTTAAATAAAAAGAAGAATGAAAATAAAAAACTATCTAATATTATAAGTCTTAAAATAAGAAATAATAATACTATTCTTAATAAGAATAGGGAGTTTCATTCAAGGAAGTTAGAAGAGATTATAAAATTAAAAGAAAAATTAAATATGAGGGTTTTGAAGCTTGATGATAATATCAACAGCAGTAATTCGTTTAGTCAGCATATTTATGAATCATATGAAAAAAGAATGTATCAGTTAAATATGCTTTTTAAGCATAGTGTTAAGAGTAAAGAAAAGCAACTTGCTTACCTTTTTTTAATTCATCTTTTAAGAAAAGATTTTCTGTATATAAAAAACTTAGAACCATTAATGTAATGAGATCGTTTATTATGAGAAATAAAATGAAAGATATTAAAAAAGACCCATCAGAAAAAATGCTAGATGAGCTAGTTCAAGATATTTTTATTAGTTCTATTGATGGAAAGTTTAAAAATAACTCAGATACCATTATGGAAAAACTTAATGAATTTATTTTTACGTGTGATAATGGTATAGAAAGTATTGATAAAAAAATTAACGCACATAAAAATAGTTTCGTTGAATTCACTGAAGAATTAAATTCTACTACAGATGAAATAAAATCTTCATTAACTTCTATCTCTCTTGAAGAAGAAAAAAGGCATCAATTGGTTCAAGAGATTCTGAATAGCAAAACGGATGAAATAAATAAACAGATAAATAAGTTACAAGAAGATGCTGTAGTTCAAACTGACAAAGTTATTTATAAAATTGATGATTTGGTTTTTACTTGTGGCAATGGGATAAAAAAAGTTGATCAAAAAATCAACGCATATAAAAATAGTTTCGTCGAATTCACTGAAGAATTAAATTCTACTACAGATGAAATAAAATCTTCATTAACTTCTATCTCTCTTGAAGAAGAAAAAAGGCATCAATTGATTCAAGAGAATCTGAATAGCAAAACGGATGAAATAAATAGACAGGTAAATAAGTTACAAGAAGATGCTATAGTTCAAAATGATAAAATCATTTGTAAAGTTAAAGAGAGTGATGTTCTGCTTGTTGAGAATAAAAAAGAGATATTAGAGAATATTAATCTTTTAAAAAATTACCTTGATACTCATTTTAATGAAATACGTAAAGAACTTATTAACAAAGCTGATGACATATCATATGAACATAATGCTTATTTTGATAAAGAATTAACTCATCTTGCTGAAATACTCACAAGTAAATCAGAAGAACACAAGCACTTATTGGAATGTCACATTAATGATGGTGTTTATTTAATTGAAGAAAATTTACTCCAATACCTGAAAGAACGTGATAGAAAGGTAGATGAAAAAAATGATAAGCTTGGTAATAAAATTGAAGAAAAACAGTTAATTAGCAATGATATATTTCTAATCTCTACTGAGAAGAGCAAGCAAGAAAGAGAAAATATCATTACTAAAATAGCTTATAATGATAAAAAGAGCAAAAATAGATTTTTATTTTTAAATATATTTCTAGTTATTCAAACGGTGCTAATTATTTTTCTTATTTTAAAACAATATGGATTACTTAATTAAAAAATAGAGCTAACTACCTATAGAGATAAAAAGTCATACTGTATTATTTGGTATCGAAATTAATTTTTATCATGTATTATACATATGGTTAGACCCTCTCCGTATTACTGCGGCTGCTATCCCTTTAATCTGAGAGGTTTTTATGTCTACACAAAGAGATCGTTGTTGGCGCCAATGTGTTAACCGCAAAAATAAACATCAAGAAATGGGGTGTTCACGAGTGATGTTTAAACCAGAAAAAAAATGGTCTAATTTATATACTCGATCACTCAAAATGACCAGAGCTGCACAACTAGGAATTGAATATCCAAGAATTTCTCGTAGTCAGCGTCGATTAAATGCATTATCTGATAGTGAGTAATAATGAATATCTTATTTATTTGCAGTAAAAACCAATGGCGAAGCCCAACCGCTGAACTATTGTTTGCAGATAGAGAAGGAATTAATACACTTTCAGCAGGTACGCGCAAAGATGCACAATGTGTTGTTGATAATGAATTGCTAAAATGGGCTGATTTAGTGCTTGTCATGGAATCTAAACATTTAAATCGTTTATCTGCACATTTTCCTGCAATCATGCGCTATAAAAAAGCCCATATATTGGGAATACCTGATAATTATCGCTTTAATGATCCGGCATTAATTGAACTCCTTGAACAGAAAGTTCAGCCTTATTTACCGATGGAAGCAAAGCTTTCAACTAAATAATTTATTTATCTTGATCAAAAACGCTCAACTTAAAATATAAGGCTGAGCGTTTTTTTATATTTGAAAGCCTGAGTATAAAAAATAAATCAAATATTTATTTGTTGTATTTATTTATTGTTTTTTCTGATCAAGGCTGCTAATTGTGCAAGCTCTTCATCACTCGCACGTTCAAAATCGTGAGATGAAAGATAACCCGGATATTTATCAAAGAAAATCTTCTGCTTATTTTCAATAGGTGCCCATTTAGTCATATCACCAGTACCATGCATTGGACTAAGTTTACTGTGAACATGATCAACACCAAAGCCTTCAAAAAACATTCCTGAACGAGACACATCAGGGAATGTTTTATCCAAAATTTTAGCAACTTTTTTGGTCGCAATAACGAGTAAGGCTAAGGCTTCATCGCTTAAATCAAACGCATAACTTGGATAGTGTTTTTTAGGGATAACAACAGTAAAGCCTTTGGTATTAGGAAATATAGAGAGAAAAGCGAGGTGGTGATCATCTTCCCAAATTTTATGGCAAGGTGCTTTTCCCGCTACGATTTGACAGAAAATACAGTTATCCATAGTAGCCCCATAATAAAATTACTCGCCATATTTCAAAGTGTAGCGTTGTTGACTAGCTACACCTTGAATTATTTAGAGCATCTTCAACAAGTTGTTTACTGTATGTACACAAATGAAACATTGTGTATAGCTGTACCTTATACACCTTAGATCATTTTGAGCATAAGATGATTAAAGTAGGTTTCTTTCAGCTAAATCAAGTGCAAAGTAAGACAGAATTAAATCTGCTCCAGCACGTTTAATTGAACCTAAAGTTTCCATGACCACACGATCTTCATCGATTGCACCAGCTAATGCCGCAAATTTAATTTGGGCATACTCACCACTGATTTGATAAGCAGCTAAAGGCAATAATGTACGTTCACGCACATCGCGAATAATATCTAAATAAGCGCCCGCGGGTTTTACCATCAGCATATCAGCGCCTTCTTGTTCATCAATTAATGATTCACGGATAGCTTCACGGCGGTTCATTGGATTCATTTGATAAGTTTTGCGATCACCTATTAAACGAGAGCCTGCTGCATCACGGAAAGGACCATATAAGGCGGAGGCGAATTTAGTTGAATAAGAGACAATGCCTGTATCACTAAAGCCTGCTTTATCAAGTGCTGCGCGAATGGCGGCGACTTGTCCATCCATTGCTGCAGATGGAGCGATAAAATCTGCACCAGCTTGCGCAGCTGCAACAGCTTGAAGACCTAAATTATAGATAGTTTCATCATTATCTACATGTTCACCATGTAAAACGCCACAGTGACCATGTGAAGTGTATTCACAAAAACAAGTATCAGACATCACAATCATTTCTGGGACTGCATCTTTACAAATACGAGACATACGAGAAACTAAGCCATCACTTTTCCAAGCATCACTCCCAGTTTCATCAAGATGATGGGATACCCCAAAAGTCATGACAGTTTTAATGCCAGCTTTGGCAATGCGTTCAATTTCATAAGCAAGACGTTTTTCAGGAATACGAACCACACCCGGCATACTTTTAATAGGCTGATAATCATCAAGCCCTTCTTCAACAAAAATAGGCAGAGCGAGATCATTTTTAGTTAAGGTTGTTTCTTGAAAGAGAGCGCGCAGGTTTTCTGACTGGCGTAGTCTTCTTAAACGCTGGATGGATTGTTCGTTGCTCACAATATCTCCTTTTTATGGCCAGTACTAACAAGTATTTACCGAGGTATTATAAACCTTAATATTGATAGATAGATACTCTATAATTGATACTCGCCATACTTCAAGCCGTAGCGTTGTGACTGGTTCCATTCGTATTGTATGCTCCTAGCGCCTCCTCGAATTATTTAGAGTATAGAGAATTAGTTATAGAGAAAGAGAAAAAAGCAAGGTAAAAGCAAAAGGTAAGAAGAAGAAGTGATGGAGAGGGCAAAATAAAAAAGAGCAGGATAATTTCTACTCTTTAAATTGATTACTACTCATTTCTTAATGAGAAGATTATTTTTTTTGCTCTTCTAATGCAGAAATCATTTGAATTTTACAAGCGGCAACAATTTGAGTTAGGCCTTCTTGGAATTCTGCTCGAGAACCAATTTCAGCTTTTGCATCACGTAAAGAGTTAACAACTTCGATAGTGCCTTCAGTAAATTGTGCTTCAGTTGCTTCTAATTTTGCAAAATCAAATTTCTTTGCATTTAAAGAGGCTACTGCATCTTTGGCAATTTTCTCTGCTGGCTCTTTTGTATCATAAGCTTTAATTGAGATATCTTTAAAGGTATCGCAGTAATCATCAGCCATTTTTGTTGGGTTAGCGAAAGCAACTGCGGGCAATAATAGCAGAGATAAGAGAAGTGGTTTCATTTTAGCCTCATGTTTATTTTTTGGTACGTACTCATTGAGTGTAACATATAAACAGGGATGACGATAAATCAGAATAAGTGTAAAAAATATAAAACGTTAATTTTTTTAATCCGATTGAATCTAATTTCATAGCTATAATTGTGCTTAAGGACAATAAGCTAGCTTTTTATTTTCAAAGGAAAATTATAATTAACAATAAATAAAATAACATAAATTTAATAATATTAGGATTTATCTTTATTTACATTTTATGATGTTGATTTTTATTTACGTTAATAATAAAAAATAGAGAATTAAATATAAAAATAAGGATAAAATGATAACCTATAATACTAAGTTAAACTTAATTTACTGTATTCTATAGATTAATTTGTAATCACAACACTAAAGGTATAAGATTTTTTATCTTTTTCTCTAATTCAAATAACATTAAAAACTCTTAACAAAAAGAATCTATTATTCAGATTATTAGCTAAAATAATGAATAAACAAAATAATTATCATTTATAAAATATGAAAAATTTTTTAATGAGAGAGTTAAAAAATGGGGATGAAAGAGAAAAAAATCCCCTCTATAAAGATAGAGGGGTAGCTAAATGAATAAAGAATGGTTTATTTCGAGATTAAGTATATAGAAATTTAAAACTAATTTTTGTTTATTTGTGCAGCACAAAAAGTTCAGAAAATAGAATAAAAATATGTACTAGTACCCAATCCAAAATAAATCAATTATTGGCGATAAACAGTTTTAATTTGGCTAATAGTATTACGGAATGTTTCTGCTTGTTTTTCGTCATCAACTTCTGCAATCGCGCGTTCAATATTTAAAATAATACGTCCTGCATCTGCTTGGCCTAATGCTTTTAACATATAAGTGACAAGAGTTTTTAAGCAAGCCACTTCTTCTGCCAATGTTTCAACATCTGCTTGTGTTTTAAATTTTTCGTTCATTATCTACTTCCTTTGTGTTTAATTGGCCAATAATATCAAATTAGGCCGATAGAATAGCAAAGTCTTGATGAGGGATGAATAGTATAGCCTTAAGCATTTTATCAGATTGAGATCGTTAGAGTGACAATTAGGCAAAATAGTAAGCTCACACATTTACTTACTAAAATCACGCTATACTTTGAAGAACAATCATAAAAGAGAGTTTGTATATCTATTGTGATTAATAATAAGAAAAAATGCAGGAAATGGTGGGGGAGAATAAGATGAAAAAAGAGCAACTATTACATGCAATAACACATTACCCTGCACTTTATCAGCGTAAAACAGGAAATACACATAAAGGTACATTTGGAACAATTGGTATTATTGGTAGCGCTGAAGGAATGAGTGGTGCCATTGTCTTGGCTGGTAAAAGTGCATTAAAAGCAGGCTGTGGAAAAGTTTTTCTTGGTTTCGCACAGTTACAACTTCCTCTTCCTTTTATTGATAGTGCACCAGAACTCATGCTAAAAACAGCGTCTGAGTTAGTGGATAGGCAAGATATTTCTGCTTGGGCGGTTGGTTGTGGGTTGGGGTTGTCAGCAAATTCTGAAAATATTTTATTAAATGTATTAGCTCAGCGGAATGAAAATCAGCCTTATGTTTTTGATGCAGATGCACTAGTGTTGATGGCAAAATTAAAATCACAAATCTCACTTAATCAACATTGTGTATTAACGCCACATCCCAAAGAAGCTGCTATTTTACTTAATTGTACATTGAGTGATATTCAAAATAACCGAGAACAAGCAGCCAAAGAAGTGGCAAAACTTTACCACTGTTGGGCAATAATCAAAGGACAACATACAGTTATTACTTCTCCTACAGGGGAGATAATAATTAATAGAACAGGTAACAGTGGATTATCAACAGCAGGAAGTGGGGATGTATTAACTGGTATCATGGGGAGTTTTTTAGCGCAAGGAATGGTCATGTCTGATGCGGTTAAAAGTGCGGTTTGGATACATGGTATAGCTGCCGATATTTTAGTTGAAAAAGGTATTGGACCAATAGGTTTAACAGCTTCAGAATTGATTGATACTGTCCGCGATGTTCGTAATCAAATATGGGCGAGAACACAAAAACATAATGTCGATTATTTTGAATAAGCTCTTTTGTTTTTTCGTATAACGTATTAATAATTAAAGTAGGTTTATATTAAGATTAGATTGTTTTTAGTTAATTCACTCACAGTAATCTTTGGGTTATTGCGGTAGGATTAAGGCAAATGGAGAGTTGAGAGGAGTTATTATGTATAAAACGATTTTAGTACCTATTGATATTGTAGAAGAAGAGTTAACCAGTAAAGCAGTACGACATGCTGTGTATTTAGCAAAAGAAACGGGAGCTAACTTACATTTAATTCATGTTCTTCCTATCTCTTCGGCAATCATTAATGCTTATTCACTGGGTTATCCAGAAATTAAAGATAAAGCGACAGTGAAAGCAGAAAATGATATGCAAATGTTGGTAGATTCGGTGGATTTACCTGCTGAAAAGGTCGCTTATACGGTTACTTTTGGCTCACCTCGTGATGAGATTTTAGTTACAGCAAAAGATATTCAAGCCGACTTAATTGTCATTGGCTCACGTAGACCTAATATTAGCACTCATTTATTAGGCTCTACAGCTGCTGGCGTAGTTCGTTACGCGGAAATTTCAGTGCTAGTTGTTCGTTAATATATTCATTAATATGCTATGAGTATTCCTCGTAGCATATTTTTATTTTGCGTAGTTTATCTTATTTATTTAATAAGCCATTTATTGAATCAACACTCTATAGAGTGAATAAGAATGGAAAAATTTACCCAAGAACTTTTAAGGCTCGATCATTTTATTCTACGCATCTTACGCTATTATGTAATAGGCTCTATTTTCTTTTTTTTAGGGTTATTACCCGGTGTATTAGGATTCTATTTAATTGAAGGGCATAGCTTTATGGAGTCCGCATTAAATGCAATTTCTATGCTGAGTGGACAACCTGTAGAGCCTGCACCTGCAACCCCAACAGGGCGCTTTTTTATTGCAATTTATGGTTTGTTTCTTCAGTGTGTTTTTATTTTATCAATTGGGCTGGTAGTCACACCGTTTATTCATCGACAATTGCATAAATGGCATCTTGAGGAAGATTAAATAAGCAAGCTGTGGGTTTAACGCTACAATAATAAACAGACAATAATCTGATAATGAGGAGTTGCTATGTACAAGACAATTCTAGTACCTGTTGATATTTCAGAAGATGAGTTAACGACAAAAGCCTTACAACACGCAGTTTATATTGCCAAACTAGAAGGGGCAAAGCTGCATCTTTTTCATGCTATTCCTGATATTTCACGTTTTTCTATTAGCTATAGCTATCACTATGACATGTTAAGTTCTTTTGCCAACAAAGCACTTGAACGTGTACAAGAACAACTGCAAGAATTAGCTAATAGTATCGATTTGCCTAATGAACGAGTTGAGTATTCAGCCGTATTTGGTTCTGCAAGAGATAAAGTTTTAGAGCTAGCTGAAAAAATTAATGCTGATTTGATTGTGATTGGTTCACGTCGTCCAAGTATTTCAACACACTTATTAGGTTCAAATGCGTCAGGTATCGTTGCTTATGCTAAGCAATCTGTTTTAGTTGTCCGCTAAAATTTCTCATAAAAGTAAAAATAGTAAAAGCTCCTAAATTATTTATTTAGGGGCTTTTTTACTTTAGTTTATAAAAAATTATTTATTATTTTGGATATACATTTTCACTTCAATACTAGATAAAAAAATATAGATAGGGCGCAATTGTTTATTAATGCGGTTTTTATGCAAACATAAGGAACTTTATTGATTGAGAATGATAGGCATTCTAAAGTAGAGTCTGTTATTTTTTAATGAGAGATGAGTATTATGTTGAATAACCAAAATTTTGTTGTCATGGATGTTGGACAATTTCCTGTTGTTACTATGAAAATATTTCCAGAAACTTTGGAAGATGCCAACAATTGGACAGCTGAAATGGATGTAGTACTAAACGAAAAGAAAAAATTTGTTTTGGTATATCCGTCCATTAATAAAAAAGAGAAAGAGCATAAAAAAGAAGATATGGAAGGGATGAAAGCAGTAAGACGCTGGCTAAAAGAGGGTAAGGCACTTCTTAGTGAATATTGTGCTGGTATGATAATGACTGCTGATCCACAAAAAAATGATAAAGAGCAACTGGTACAACTCTCTTCTGTTATTTCAGCTGTTTATGGTGTTCCCGTATTTGTTGCGGAAACTCTGAATGAGTCGTATGTTAAAGCTAATGAGTTGGTTGCGTAATTAAACTTCATTATAAAATGACGAAAAAGCTATTTGAGGTGCCAGCGATTTTGGCACCTTTATTATTTTATATACTTGTCATACTTCAAATTACAGCGTTATAGACGGCGGCGTCTATTAGCGCAAGTTATATACCATTGCTCGTATCCTAAAAGCGCTACTTATTGGCTAGCTATACCTAGAATGATTTAGAGTACATATTATTTAATGGTTTTTTCTAAAGAAGAAATCTACGAATGAGCGAGTGAGTAAATAAAGATTGATCTACCTACTGCCTTAAATATTTTATTTGTTCATAATAGTATTGAAAGATAATAGAGCGAAAAACAAGCTATGCTGATAAACTTTATATTAGCAGTGGCTCGTTTGTGATTAAAACTAAGGCATGGTATGGATAATGAGATAATGGCGGACTGCACTGCCATTTCACAAGATAAACAGCGTGAAATTACCAAGTTATGTATTCAAACTGCGTTATTGCTATTGCAACATGGCGCAGAAAGTATGCTGGTTGAACAGCTTTCAACCCGTTTAGGTTTAGCTTTAGGTGTACATCAAGTCGAAAGTGCAATTTCTGCTAATGCAGTTGTATTAACGACGATAGTTAATGGACATTGCCAGACATCAACACGAAAGATAGTTGATCGTGGCATTAATATGCATGTTGTGACAGAAGTTCAGCATATTGTTATTTTAGTTGAACATCACCTCGCAGATATTCATGAAGCAAGAAAACGCTTTGAGCACATAAAACCATTACGTTATCCACGTTGGGCGATTATTTTTATGGTTGCCTTATCTTGTGGCTGTTTCTCTAAATTAAATGGTGGCAATTGGGATGGTTTTTTAGTTTCAGCTATTGGTGGCGGTCTTGGTATGTTTGTACGCCAAGTATTAACGCATCGCCAAATGAATCCACTAATTAATTTCTGTATTACTGCTTTTGTTGCCACATCTGTTTCAGGTTTATTATTAAAACTCTCTTATTTTCAAACAACCGCAACTATTTCAATGGCCGCCAGTGTTTTATTACTGGTTCCCGGATTTCCTTTAATTAATGCTGTTGCTGATATGTTTAAAGGTCATGTTAATACGGGCTTAGCGCGTTGGGCAATGGCAACAATGTTAACATTGGCAACCTGTTTAGGGGTTATTTTAGCCATGGCAGTATGGGAGTTAAGAGATTGGGCATAATAACGATTATTCTTACCCTTATTGAAGATATGATTTTAGCAGCCATTCCTGCGGTGGGTTTCGCAATGGTATTTAATGTACCTTTACGTGCTTTAAAATATTGCGCGTTATTAGGGGCAATAGGGCATGGCTCACGTACTGTACTGATTATGAGTGGAATGAATATTGAATGGGCAAGTTTCTGTGCCGCAATTTTAGTCGGTTGTATTGGCATTCAATGGTCACGCTGGTGGCTTGCGCATCCTAAAGTTTTCACTGTCGCGGCTGTTATTCCAATGTTCCCCGGAATTAATGCTTATATCGCGATGATCTCTGTGGTGAAATTAACACAAATCGGTTATAGCGAGGAGATTTTTGAAGCTTTAGTTACTAATTTCCTTAAAGCTTCATTTATTGTCGGTGCGCTCTCTATCGGGCTATCCTTGCCGGGATTATGGTTATATCGCAAGCGTCCGAGTGTATAATTTCTTACATCGCGTGTTGTAGTGAATTTAATGTAATATCCAGTTCATTTTTGTCAGAAATAATAATTTGAATTCGTAATTTGTTTTCAGACTCCAAACTTGCATGCGCTTTAACATCTTCGTTATTCGCATGCTTTTTTGTGATCTCGACTAATTCATCCATCAAATTCAGCATATTCTCATTCATTTTTAAATTTCTCCAAATCATTGATGGACTAAACCATAGCAAATCCCTTTTGCGTTAATGTCGAGAATAACGGCTTTTTCTATTCCCATTCACGCTTATTGTTTTATTTTTTACATAAAAAATAGTAAGAAAGATTGCCCAAAATAAATTTAAAAAAGGTAAAATAAATAAAAATAAAAATAAGATTATCAGTTGGTTATTAAAGATAATTCTTATTGGGTTTAATAAAATAAAGCGTAAGGCAGATACCACTTTGAGAAAAATATTACACTATACTGCGGTTGTGTTGGGTTTATTTATTTTTACATTAAATGTTCAAGCACAAGCGCCAGAAAATTTTACAAAAGCAAAAGAGATAGCAAAAGAACGTATCTATTATGATCAAAATCAAAAATCACAAGGAACGATTTATTGTGGCTGTGATTGGGAATGGGTAGGGAAATCAGGTGGTCGTGTTGATTTAGCTAGTTGTGGCTATCAAGTAAGAACACAACAAACAAGAGCTGCACGTATTGAGTGGGAACATATTGTTCCTGCATGGGTGTTTGGGCATCAGCGTCAATGCTGGCAAAATGGAGGAAGAGCTAATTGTGTGAAAAACGATCCTGTGTTTGGCAAGATCGAAGCTGATTTACATAATTTAGCGCCTTCTATTGGTGAAGTTAATGGCGATCGTAGTAATTTCAGCTTTGGGCAATTACCTGCTCAAGCGCCTTACCAATATGGCCAATGTCGTAGCCGTGTTGATTTTGCTTCACGCACCTTTGAGCCTCGTAATGAAGTGAAAGGTCAAGTAGCAAGGGTCTATTTCTATTTACATGACCGCTATAACCTTTCAATGTCACGTCAGCAACAACAATTATTAATGGCTTGGGATAAGGCTTATCCACCAACGGTATGGGAAAAAGAGCGTGATAATCGCATTGCTCGTGTCGTTGGATATCATAATCCTTTTGTAACGGGAGAAGTGAAGTGGCAATTAGGACATAAAAATAGTGGTGCCGGATTATCTGCAACAAATAATGCACCTGTCACTAAAACTAAAACTGAAACACCTAAACAAGTAAGTACAGAACAATCTGAAAGTATTAAGGGTAATATAAATAGCAAGATTTATCATTTTGCCCATTGCTCTGGTTATAAAACCATGTCAGATAAAAATGCTGTC
Source organism: Proteus genomosp. 4 str. ATCC 51469 (assembly GCF_003144375.1). Lineage (NCBI taxonomy): Bacteria > Pseudomonadati > Pseudomonadota > Gammaproteobacteria > Enterobacterales > Morganellaceae > Proteus > Proteus genomosp. 4. The sequence continues at coordinate 69,279 of NZ_PENV01000002.1, read as the reverse complement.
TTCTTTAAAACAGAAAATGAGGCTATTAAGGCTGGTTATCGTTTAGCAAATAATTGCAAACAGCCTTAAGGGTTATTATTGATATTACATCCAACGACGAACGTGGCGACAATATTGTTGCCACGCTTGTGGAAATAACTCACTTAAGATCTTTTCTTCACGTACTATCGTATAGCGATCAGTAATAAAGTAAAACGCAATCGCAGCACCCAAAAATCCCCAATTACCAAAAATAAAAAACAGCCCAATACTGATATCCAAAAAACCGAGATACATAGGATTACGGCTAATTTTATAAGGGCCACTTGTCACTAGTTGTCGAGGTGTGTGATTGGGATTAGGAGATGTTTTTTGTTTAATAAAAAATGAGAGGCAATAAAAAAGCCAGATCCCAGAAGTAGTAATCGTGAGTAAACCTAAATAAAAAAAGAAACCCATATTCAGAGAGCCTGAATGAAGTTCAAAACCAATAAATGGAATTAGGTTAAGTAGTAACCAATAAATAAAAGGTAATCGTAAGAAATTCATTTACTCCCCCTAAAATAACATTTATTGTTATTTTTATGTTAAGTTCATCTCGTTATAGATCGACTCAGTATTGAAAATATTTTTCTTTTGTCATTATACTGTCATAAAGCTTCGTTAATTTTCACTCTAACTCCATGATGGGGAATATGAATGATAGAAGCAATGGAAATATCTCGTTACTCACAGAAAACCGGCAACAACCGTTCATTGATGTTTAATGTTCAGGATTGTGACCGGTTTTTTTGTTTTCTGCGACTAAACAGAGTCTGAAGGGGACTCATCGGTAAGCGAATGGAATACAAATAGAGATGTCGATGACTTTTTGAAGACTAACAAGGGTAAATACCACTATGAGTAGACAAAAAGCAGCAACACGTTTACGCCGAGAAAATAAACGCACCTCACGTAAAGAACAACGTAATGGGGCGCATCGAGATAATGTTATGGTTTTACCAGGATTTGGGGATATTGATACCATTGGTATGGCGAGAGAAAAGCGTGATGAACGCTTGTTATCTCCTCGCAATGAAGTACAACGCCAATATATGAATGCAATTAAACATCAAGATCTTATTTTCGCTACAGGGGAAGCCGGGTGTGGCAAAACCTTTCTCAGTACTGCAATGGCTGCCGATGCCTTAATTAATAAAGAAATAGAACGTATTATTGTTACTCGACCAGTGTTGCAGGCAGATGAAGATCTTGGGTTTTTACCTGGTGATATTGCGGAAAAATTCGCACCCTATTTTCGTCCTGTCTACGACGTATTAGTGAAACGTTTAGGCGCTTCATTCTTACAATATTGTTTACGTCCTGAAATTGGCAAGGTTGAAATTGCACCTTTTGCTTATATGCGAGGCCGTACTTTTGAAAATGCATTTGTTATTTTAGATGAAGCACAGAATGTTACTGTGAATCAAATGAAGCTATTCTTAACTAGAATGGGTGAGAATGTCACTGTTGTGGTAAATGGAGATATTACACAGTGTGATTTACCTTCTGGTGTACCGTCTGGATTAGCGGATGCTCTTATTCGATTTGAGGCTAATAGTCGAGTAGGTGTGATTAAGTTTATGCAGGAAGATTGTGTGCGATCTACATTATGTCATCATGTATTAGCTGCTTATAATGATTAAATTGGGCATAAGAAATTTTTTATAAAATAAAAAAGGCTGCATATTATTGAGGGAGTTAATATGCAGCCTGTACAGCCAACGTTTAATCTTTAATTTATTGCTTAGCTTACGTCTTCATTATCCATAACATGGTGACGTTCAGCGTGATAACCTTCTTCGTCATAACCAAAACGCCAATAAGGAATGGCATAAATTAAGCTACGATCGTAACCGTTATCACGACGAATATGACGTCTTAATGCACGAATAATTTTGTCTTCACCTGCAATCCAAAATGCCACATCTTCAGCAGGTAATTCCCATGACATAAATTCATTAATTAAGTTTTCAGTTTGTTCTTCAACTGAGCCAATCAGCCATATTATTTCTAATCCATTAGGACGTTTAATTTCTTGACGATGGGTTTCGTCTTCTACTCGGATAACGACTTTTCCTTGAACATTAGGCTGCATGGTTTCAATTAAAGCCATTAAAGCAGGTAATGAACTTGGATCGGCTGCCATATAGTAATGTGACGCAGGGGCTAAAAGGGGATCAGGGCCACCTGGATTAGTGATCCCAATGTAGTCGCCTTGCTTAGCATTTAGTGCAAAATGAATAGCTGGGCCAACATCGTCATGAACAGCAAATTCAATGTCTAACTCTTTTTGCTCTGGGCGAATAGCACGAACACTATAAGTTCGTACAATCGATCTTGGTTCGCCTTCAGGCCATTTAGGGCCTTTTTCAGAAAAACCCGGTACTGTAGGCTTCACTTGACCTTCTAATGGTAAAAATATTTTTAGATGTGCGCCCGCTGTATCAGCAGGGTAAGTATCTAAATCATCACTAGTAAAGGTAATACAGCGCATTCCTGGCGTGACATCAGTAATACGTTTTACTTGAACTAGGCGAGGCGGCGCTGGTTTATAAATGTTTTTTTCTTGAGGTGTTTTTTGGTTACTCACGTTTTTTTACCTGACTCATTTAATTGTTTTTTCGATGTAGATATTATCATTTTCAATTAATAATGATAGTCATTATCAACATTAACTTTGATTTAGTAAAGTGAGGTGTATGTTTTACTTATCATTGTGTGATTAGGCTCAAATTACGATAAAGAAAAAAACTTAAAAATCAATGTAATAAGCTTGTGGTAATAATTCAGAGGCATTAATTAGAGAAATTAGAAGAAAATAAAAACACTAAAATACAATGTGGTAGGCGGGGGCTGGTATTATTTGAAGAAAGAAATAGTTTTAGATAGTTGAAATAAAGGCAGAAAAATCAATTAATACAGTGAGTAAACTTAAAATAGTATACTCACTGTATTTTTATATGACGCCAGTAATAGATTAAGCTTTAGGATCTGGGCCAAATCTGTTGTCGCCTTTAGTTCCTTCTAGGCACATAAAGACAAAAACAATTAATCCACCAACAGCAGGAATAAATGCAAGTAAGAACATCCAACCTGATTTATCTTGGTCGTGGAAACGACGAATAGTTACAGCAAGGCTAGGTACGATAATAGCTAAAGAATAAATACCGATAATAATACCTACAATCGAACCTAATGAACTCGTTTCACCAGTGTTCATGTCTATTGATGACATTAAAATAGCATATAGAACAGTAATGATAATGGTATTTACCAGAGTAAACATCCAATATTCTTTTCTGCGAGCACGACCTGAAAAGTTAGCGTAATTATTTTTAATGACTTCCAAATACCAATTCATGACTTCATCCTTAATTTAGTAGCAACAATACGTAAGCCTAGTTTAGGTGATCTTTCTTAGCAATTAAGATAATTCTAAATTATCAAAATATATTTTTTAAAAAGACATTATGGTCATTCCCTCTATTTCATAGGGATATAAGCTTAATTTTTAAGTTAATCAAATAGGTAATATCTAAATGATGCTCAATATACGTCTTTATAAACTAATACAGGTGTGGAGTGCTAAGCGGCGGGTATCATAATTACTTTAGAAATTGAATTCAACAAGTACTCTATTTTATTTCTAGTGAAGATGGCTTTTTATAGGATTTTTTATATCTTTATTTATCGTTATAACAGAATAAAAAAGATTTTATCCCTTACTATTAATCAAAAATGATGTATTTATAGTTATTTTATCAATGCGTTTGATTTAATTTTAGTTAATTATGGAAAATAAGAAAGGGCTAAAATAATATCAGCCCTTTGTGTTTATTTTACCGTTTGCGGGACTATGTTTTATATTGCTGTGTGTGTTTTGCCTTTACTTCACTTTCATTCCCGCAAGTGTCATTAAGAATCGAAAAAGAGAAGAAACCGCAAATAAAGCTAAAACACTACAAAACCAAATTGTAATTAGCCAGCCCCATTTTTTTAATAATGAGGGTTTGCTTTGTATTTGTGGATCAGTGATAGCCTTCTTCATAATTGGTTTTTCCTCTGAAAACGTAATAACTCCAGAATGTGTAAACGAGAATAATTGGAATAATAAAGAGCGCACCAACTAACATAAATCCTTGGCTTTCTGGTGGTGCAGAAGCTGCTACAAAACTCACGGCAGGCGGAATAATGTTAGGCCAAATACTGATGCCTAATCCAGCAAAACCTAAGAAAATTAAAGCCAATGCTCCAAAGAAAGGAAGATAATGCCCTTGTTTTTTTATCGAACGCAAAATCAGCCATGAGCTGTATAACACTAAAAGTGGAACGGGTAAAAAGAAGAACAAGTTAGGTAACGTGAACCAGCGTTCAGCAATGGCAGGTTGTGCTAGTGGTGTCCATGCACTAACAACAGCGATCACAGCAAGCATTACCAGTGTCAGTGGTTTAGCAACTTTATATAAATTTTGCTGTAAATGGCCTTCGGTTTTCATAATTAGCCAGCCACATCCTAATAAGGAGTAGGCGATAACTAAACCAAAACCACAAAAGAGTGCAAAAGGTGACAGCCAATCAAAATAGCTACCTGCAAATGTACGATTAACAACAGGTAGACCTTGAACAACGCTACCAACGACAACGCCTTGCATAAAGGTTGCTAGTATTGATCCGAAAATAAAGGATTTGTCCCAAAAGCTTTTGTGACTGTTATCTGCTTTAAAACGAAATTCAAAGGCAACACCACGGAAAATCAGCGCGACAAGCATTAAAGTTAAAGGCATTGCTAATGCATCAAGAATAACAGCATAAGCAAGCGGAAATGCACCAAATAATGCAGCTCCTCCCAAGACTAACCATGTCTCGTTACCATCCCATACTGGGGCTACGGTATTCATCATTAAGTCACGATCTTGGTCGCTTTTAATAAATGGATAGAGCATACCGATACCGAGATCGAAGCCATCCATTACAATATACATTAATGTACTAAATACGATAATGATGAACCAAATAACGGGTAAATCAATTCCCATGATGAACCTCCGAAGTACCTTTACGGATCAGTCTTAACATATAGGCATATCCAACACCGAACACAGAGCCATAAACAACAAAGAAGATCAGCAGGCTTATACTCATATGCATTTCACCATGAGCAGAGACGGCGTCTCGTGTTCTCTGTATGCCATAAACAACCCAAGGCTGACGACCTACTTCTGTTGTAAACCAACCTGCAAGAATAGCGATAAGACCTGATGGCGCCATTAAAAACGTTAAACGTAAGAAGGTCTTAGATTCATAAAGTCTCTTTTTATATCGCAGCCAAGTTCCCCAAACACCCACTAAAATCATTAACATCCCTAGGCCAACCATAATGCGGAAAGACCAGAAAACGATAAGTGAATTAGGTCGGTCTTCTTTAGGGAATTCTTTTAATGCCGGAACTTGTTTTTCTAAGCTGTGAGTTAAGATCATGCTGCCAAGATAAGGGATTTCTATCTTATATTTCGTTTCTTCAGCATTCATATCAGGCATACCAAAAAGAATTAACGGTGTTGCTTCACCCGGTTTATTTTCCCAATGGCCTTCAATAGCAGCAATTTTTGCAGGTTGATGTTTTAAGGTATTTAAACCATGGACATCACCAATGAGTGCTTGAATTGGTGCTAAAATTAAAATCATCCACAAAGACATTGAAAGCATCTTTTTCATTGCTGATGTTTTATTGCCTTTAAGGAGATGCCACGCTGCAGAAGCTGCAATAAAGAAAGCAGAAGCAAGGAATGCGGCAACGCCCATATGAGCGAGACGATAAGGGAAAGAGGGGTTAAAAATAACCGCAATCCAATCTACGGGTACAACTTGGTTATTAATGATTTCGAATCCTTGTGGTGTCTGCATCCAGCTATTTGATGCCAAGATCCAAAACGTTGACATCAATGTGCCTAATGCCACCATACAGGTTGCGAAAAAGTGAAGTTTTTCACCCACTTTATTCCAACCAAATAGCATTACCCCCAAAAACCCCGCTTCTAGGAAGAAAGCGGTAAGCACTTCATAAGTCAGCAAAGGGCCTGTAATTGAGCCGGCAAAGTCAGAAAAAAAGCTCCAGTTGGTTCCAAATTGATAGGCCATAACCAAACCAGAGACAACACCCATAGCAAAGTTAACAGCGAATATTTTTGACCAGAAATGAAATAACGCTAAATAATCCTTATTGCGAGTTTTTAACCATAAACCTTCCAATACAGCTAAAAAACTAGCCAGTCCGATAGTAATCGCGGGGAAGATAATATGAAAAGAAACTGTGAACGCAAATTGGATACGCGCCAAATCGAAGGCACTTAACCCAAGCATAAAAACCTCGTTTTATTGATATGTAAATTGCAGGTAAATCGTGTGGATTAGTAGACCATATGACAGTAAGCTATAATAGTGACAATAAGTTTAAAAATGACTATAACAGTTTTGAGGTGAACAGTTTTATATGACTCGATATGAACAGCTTGCAGCGCAAATACGCCAGCAGATTGAAGATAATATCTGGCAATCTGGCGACCGTTTACCTTCATTGCGGGATACGGTAAAACAATCAGGTTTAAGTTTAATGACTGTTTTACAATCGTATCAGTTATTAGAAAGCCAAGGATGGATAACCGCGCGACCACAATCAGGTTATTACGTTGCACATCGTAATACACGCTTTGGTCAAGTGACAGCCAGTAAAGGACTACACATGAGTGAAAATGTTGAGATTAGCACCTCCATTTTTAATGTGCTCCAAGCATGTAAAGATCCTGAGATTATTCCTTTTGGTTCAGCATTTCCCGATCCTAGTTTATTTATCCAACCTAAACTCAGCAGTGCATTAGCATCGGCAGCAAGGCATTTAGCACCTCAAAGTTCAGTAATTAATTTACCACCAGGAAATGAAAAGTTACGCCGTAACATTGCACAACGCTATGCATTGCAAGGCATTCACGTCTCTCCAGATGACATTGTTATTACTGCGGGTGCAATGGAATCATTGAGCTTTAGTTTACAGGCTGTAACCGAACCAGGTGATTGGGTTGTGATTGAATCACCCGCATTTTATGGCGCGTTACAAGCTATTGAACGTTTACGTTTAAAAGCCATTGCGATTCGAACAGATCCTGTAACAGGAATTTGTTTAGATGAACTCGAAAAAGTAGTGGATCAATACGATATAAAAGCGTGTTGGTTGATGAGTCATTGCCAAAACCCATTAGGTGGAACAATGCCTGATGAAAATAAAATAAGGCTGGTGGAGATATTAGCGAAAAAACAGATAACGTTAATTGAAGATGATGTCTATGGAGAACTCTATAACAGTCAAAAGGCACCAATGCCAGTAAAAGGCTTTGATAAAACGAATAGTGTATTACATTGTGCTTCTTTTTCTAAATGTTTGGCTCCAGGCTTTCGCGTAGGTTGGGTTGCCGCAGGAAAACACGCAACAAAAATACAACAGCTACAAATGATGAGTACAGTTTCTGCGAGTATGCCGACACAGCAAGCCATTGCGGACTACCTATCTCAAGGAGGCTATGATACGCATCTTCGTCGATTAAGATTATTATTAGAACAAAGGCGTTATCGCATGTTACAAGCCATACAGTCACATTTACCTGAAGATGTAAAAGTGAATATTCCAACAGGAGGATATTTTCTCTGGCTAGAATTTGAATCAACATTTGATGCAAATAAACTTTATCATTTTGCATTGGAAAGAGGGGTCAGTATTGCACCGGGTTCTATGTTTTCCACCAGCTCTCAATTTAACCATGCCTTTCGTTTAAATTCTTCTTTTCAATGGAATAGCAGGACAGAAAAAGGAATGGAAATTATCGGTGAAGGATGTAGAAAATTACGACGTAAATAGCGGACGTTAGCGCACATTTTTAAAAGTTATATATTGATTTATGGACGGTAATCTCCAATGATTAATTCTTAACCTCATTATCAGACTGACTAGCCAGATATTGCAGGAGGATACAATGAAGCTACGTTGTTTTGATCAACAAGAGTTACCGTTTATTCCATGGAGTAATCAAAAAGGCACAACCCAAGAAATCGTGTGTTGGCCAGTGAATAATGATTTTTCATGGCGAGCGTGTTTAACATCTATCGAAGATAATGGCTCATTAGGGCAGTTTCCTGATATTGAACGGCAAATGGTGCTATTAGAAGGCAATGGACTTAATTTAAATAGCTCTGGGTTCCTGAGTCACTCTGTCACTGATCCTTATCAACCTTTTGATTTTTCAGGTGATATTCATGTTAAATCGGAGCTGATTAAAGGGGGCGTAAAATGTTTAAATATTATGGTACGCAGAACATGCTGGAAAGCAGAAACCACATTAGTAACGCAACCACTAATATTACCAAGTTCTCACGCGGGACTTATTTATATAACGCAAGGTGAATGGACTTTAACTGGCGCTACTTGTCAGCATTTATCAAAAGGGCAAGGTGCATGGTGGTTACCTGATATTCGAGAAGGCGAAATAAGGCCGTTAACCGCAAATTGCCAATTATTATGGGCAGATATTCGACCACTAAAATAAAGGTATTTTTTGTGGTCAAATACTGACTGAAATAATAAATGATGCTTAGGATTATGGCTAATTAAAAGCCAGATTAACGGCGGCAAAAGTGAGTAATCCACCGGCAATACCATCGTTATAACGACGACGTTTATCACTTAAACCGCCTTTTAAGCCGATATAAGCAAAGAAGCTACCAAGAAGACCATAAATAATTAAGCAAGTCGTGATAAATATCCCAGATAATAGCAATGATTGTGTTGCGACATCATTATGATTATCAATAAAGTTTGGTAAAATAGCGAGATAAACTAATAAGCCTTTAGGATTAAGAAAACTGGTTAAAAAACCTTTACGAAATAGAGATGAAGTTTTAGTGGCATTAAGGACTAACTTTCCTTTTTTGCAGGCTGATATCAACATTTTAATAGCAAGATAACTGATATAGGCAACACCGACCCATTTGAGTAAGTGAAATATAATGGGGGATGTAGATACTAAGGCGGCAAGCCCTAAAGCACTCAATAACGCATGGGTTAAATAACCGGATATCACACCTAAATTCGCAATCCATGCTGATTTCATTCCCCCTGATAATCCTTGGGATGAGATAAAAAGAATATCAGGCCCAGGTGTACAGATAAGCGGTAGAACAGTCAGTGCGAATAATAATAAAGTGTTAAATTCCATCTTTTCACCTGATAGAGATAGATTAAGAGAAACATCGTTTTTGCTGTGAAATTTAGCGGAAAGATTATATGATGTTTTCGAAAAAATCGGGTTGCTTTGTTGCTAACAAAAAGAATTAATTGGCAATAAAATTCCACAAATAGAATTAAGGTTAATCTTTGATGTCAATAAAATTAGATAAGATAGATAAACATATTTTGCAGGTGCTTCAACGTGATGGCAAAATCCAAAATATTGAGCTAGCAAAAGAAGTTGGACTCTCACCGTCACCTTGTCTTCGCCGAGTGCGTTTACTTGAAGAGTCGGGAGTGATCACGCGTTATGTTGCTGTATTAGATGGTAGTATGGTTGATGCAGGTTTATCTTTATTTGCAAGGATCTGGTTTAGAGCACAGGATGCCGAAACCATAGAAGAATTTGTAAAGGCCATTAAGGTGTTACCTGAAGTGGTTGAGTGCCATTTAATGGCCGGCGAGTGTGATGCGTTAATTCGGATAGTGACTAAAGATTTAGCAACATATCGTCGTTTTCATGCCGATTATTTAACACAAATTCCAAGCATCCAAAGTATAAAAACAGAAGTACCAATGGAAACGGTAAAAGTGAGTTTTGCTTTACCACTTTAATTTTCTAAATATTTAGAATTATTTGATTTTTAATTATCACAGACATATTTAATAGAGAAAGCCTCAAGTTAAAATCTTAACAGAGGCTTTTTTATTGGCATAAGCTAAACTATCCAGCTTTTAATAAACCGATATATCTCTGGTGTATAAAATAACATACAGAAAAATAATAAGGCACCAATAAAATAGAGATAAAACGACCAAGTACATAAAGAGACAATAATTAGCATTAATATGGTAAGAATAACGATACAAAGTCTGATCTGAGTGAGAGTGATTTGACCCGCGCACGATAATAATTCACCAATTAATTCAAAAGATCGGCCATTTTCCTTCCTTAAAATAAATCCATTTAATTGAAGTCAGTATATTGTGCTTGTTTATTATAATCTAATTGTTTATCTGTAAGTTATTTATATTATTTTTTTATGTGCTTGTAGTAATAGAGCCAACAAATAGCTCTATTACTATATTTGATTTCTTGTTTAGATTATCAATAAAGAAACTTATTTTGTTTGAGATAAATTGGAAAACTCTTTTGTTACAATTTCAGTTGCTTTAACAATAACATCTTTACGGTATTTCGCATTCTGTTCTTGTTGTGTGAAATAGACGACTAAAATTAATGGTGCATGGTTTTCAGGCCAAATAACGGCTATATCATTAGTTGTGCCATAATCACCACTACCGGTTTTATCTCCAACAATCCAATGCTTTGGTAAACCCGCTTTAATACTGTGATCGCCTGTTGTATTACCTTTTAACCAAGTAACAAGTTGTTGGCGTTGAGATTGACCTAATGCGTCACCTAATGTTAATGCTTGAAGGCTTTTAGCCATCGCAATTGGAGAGGTGGTATCACGAGGATCACCATGAATGGCTGTATTTAATTCAGGCTCTTTGCGATCTAGGCGATAAGTTACATCATTAATTGAACGTGCAAATTGAGTAACACTGGAAGGTCCTCCTAAATAATCTAGGATTTTATTCATTGCCGTATTATCGCTATATTGCAAGGTAGCCGCACTTAATTGAGCCAATGTCATTCCGGTTGCTAAATGTTTTTCTGTAATTGGGCTATATGGGACTAAATCGGCTTTTTTGATGGTTATATAGTTATTAAGCAATCCTGCTTGTTTTTCACTCTCTTTTAAAACGGCGGCTACAGCCATAACTTTGCTGGTACTAGCCATGGCAAAGCGCTCATCACCACGATAAGTTATTTGTGAGTTATCTTTAGTATTAATTAACGCAACGCCTAAACGGCCTTGGCTATTTTTTTCAAGTATCGCTAATTGTTCTTCAATAGTGCTATTTGTTTTAGCCCATAGCATTGGTGAAGCCAGTAGAGATATTAATGAAACTGCGATCACTGCAATTTGACGGTATGTTGTTTTAAACATAGAAATTGATGCTCATATTAATTTAATAAAGAAAGTTCAATATAAATAGATGGTTATCGACAAGAGGTAACGCTATTTATTTACTAGGTGCAATATCCTATTTAATTGATTTATTGACAATCGATAATAAATCGCCTTAGCCTATAGAAAATCTAATGGCTCATAATATTATGCGAACACATCTTCCTCTCAATGCACTACGCGCTTTTGAAGCATCCGCAAGACACCTTAATTTCACCAAAGCTGCATTAGAGCTCTATGTCACTCAAGGTGCGGTGAGTCAACAAGTGAGAATGCTAGAAGAACGTTTGGGTGTGATGCTGTTTAAGCGTTTACCCCGTGGTTTGGAGATAACAGATGATGCACAGATCTTATTTTCGGTATTAACAACCGCGTTTAGTGATATCGAACGAGTATTTAAACAGTTCGAACGAGGTGAATACCGTGACGTTGTTTCGATTGCCACTGTGGGAACATTTGCTGTTGGCTGGTTATTACCTAGATTGGCTGAATTTAAGCAACAATATCCAAGAATAGAAGTGAATTTAAGAACAAATAATAACGTAGTTAATTTGGCAACCGAAGGACTTGATTTTGCCATTCGATTTGGCGAAGGGGTATGGCCTTTAACTCATAATAAAGCCTTATTTTCTGCACCATTAACGGTCTTGTGCTCACCAACAACAGCAAAACGATTACATTATCCAACTGACTTGATAAATGAAAATTTATATCGTTCTTATCGAGAAGATGAATGGTCACAATGGTTTGAAAAAGCAGGTATGCTACCAATAAAAATAACAGGTTCTATTTTTGATTCTTCACGATTAATGGTAGAAAGCGCGATTTATGAAGGCGGAGTTGCATTAGCGCCTGCAAAGATGTTTTCAAGAGAAATAGAAAGTGGTCAACTAATACAACCTTTTAAAATAGAAGTTGAAATGGGCAAGTATTGGTTAACGTATTTAAAGTCAAAACCAATGACCGCATCAATGGAAATATTTCAGCAATGGTTAATGAATGAAGCGCTAAAAGAGTGTAGTAAGTGATATAAAATAAATAGCACTGATTAATGCCAGTGCTATTTATTATTTTTTACTCGTCGTATATTTTTTAATTACAAAGAAAAATGTTCTCTAACGATTTCTCTGCCTATTTCAATAGATGCTGTTGCTGCAGGTGATGGAGCATTACACACATGTAATGAACGTTTGCCTTTCACAAAATGGAAATCATCTACTAGTTTTCCTTCACGAGTTAATGCTTGAGCTCGAACTCCCGCAGGACCCGGATGAATATCTGCTTCACGTAAATCAGGAATTAATTTTTGTGCATTCGCAGTAAATAATTTGCGGGAATATGAACGACGAAGCTCTGCCATTCCTTCGCCTAAATAATTACCTGCAATTTTCCAAAAGCCCTTATAAGTGAGCACTTCAGCGAGATCTTTTAAGTTAATATCGCTTTTTTTATAACCTTCGCGTTTAAACGCTAATACCGCATTAGGCCCAACATCGCGATGTCCGTTATACATGCGCGTGAAGTGTACACCTAAGAATGGAAAATCAGGGTTAGGAACGGGATAAATTAGATGGTTGACTAAGTAGTTTTTATTAGCATTAAGCATAAAGTATTCACCACGGAATGGGACTATCTTCATACCCGTGTCATAACCTGCCATTTTAGCAATACGATCACTAAATAACCCTGCGCAATTAATCAACCATTTGCCTGTAAATCGTTCATTGGATGTCGTTACAGTGACACTATCATCGGCTTCATTAATTGCTGTAACCGCTTGTCCAAATGTAAATTCACCGCCACGAGATTGAATAATTTCCACGTGTTTTGCTGCAATTTCAGAGTAATTCACAATACCTGCATCAGGAACTAATAAGGCAGCAATACCATTGACATAAGGCTCTCTAACTTTAAGCTCACTTTCAGTCATTTTGATAACTTCAAGCCCATTATCAATGCCACGTTGATAAATGTTTTCTAACGCATTTAGCTCTTTTTCATTGGTAGCGACAATCACTTTGCCACAACGATCGTAATAAAGATTATGTTGTTGGCAAAACGCATAAGTGGTGATATTCCCTTGTTTAGCCAGCCTTGCTTTAAGGCTCCCTGGAGTATAATAAATACCAGAGTGAACAACATTACTGTTATGTCCACTTTGATGAGCCGCAGGGCCAGATTCTTTATCAATCACTAGTAGTTTTAGTTCAGGTTGACTTTCTTGTAGCGCACTTGCAACCCCTAATCCGACTAATCCCGCACCAATAATAATCACGTCATACGTCATAATCTTATCCATTTTATAAATTTTAAATTAACAGGGTTCTTGTTGTAAGCGCTTTAATTTGCCACGTACATTAGTTAAGTGAAGGCGCATTTTATGGCTTGTTTCATCGTGATCTTGTTGGCGTATTGCTTCAACAATTGCTTCATGCTCTGCAATAACACGCTCTGTTTCTGTTTCTCGCCCTTTATTTTGACTTAATGAATACATTAAGACACCAAGATAAAGCTCATGCATATTATCTAAGATCCTGACAAAAAAAGGATTGTGTGCAGCAACCATAATAGAACGATGAAATTGATAGTCTTCTTCATGACCAATACTTTTATTTTGTCTTGTTGCTAAAACAAAGGCATCGTGGGCATTTTCGATAGCGCGTAATTCTTCTGGTGTTCGACGTAAAGCGGCAATAGCTGCCGCTTCATGTTCAATGACCTCACGCATCTCAAGCAGTGAATCAATCTCTTCAGGGCAAGCAATTTCCATGACTAATGGTTCATATTTACTGAGTATAGAATGGTCAATGACACGGCGACCGCCTCCTTGGCGTGAAGTCACAATGCCACTGGCTTCTAAAACACCTAATGCTTCTCTGATCGGGACTCGACTGACGCCAAAGGCATCAGCGAGTACATTTTCAGAAGGTAACTTTTCACCAATAGGGTATGTTCCGTTACTAATATTTTGCTTTATTTGCTCAAGAATTTGATGCGACGCTTTTTGGCGTGAGATCTTTTGTATCATCTAGTTTTCTCCAGATGCATGCTCCATATTAGCTAACTGTTTTTTAGACCGTAATAGATGGAATGCACCAGTTAATAGGATCAAGGCAACACCTAAAAGATCGGTATATAAGCCCGGTTTAATCATTAGAATTGCCGCTGCTGCAAATGCAATACGTTCAAACCACGTTGTTTTAATCATCCAAAAGTTTGCTGTTGCGATACTTAGTGCATAAATTCCGACTAATGCAGTAATAATCATTAATCCAATAGAAAGTACACCTAAATTATCACCTTGCATCAGTAAAGCAGGGTTATAGACTAAAATAAACGGAATAATAAAGCCGGGAAGGGCTAATCGAACTGCATCCCATGATGTTTGCATCGGATCTGCTCTTGCAATACTTGCGGCAGTATAACTGGCTAAGGCAACAGGAGGTGTAATATTGGATAGTGCCCCAAACCAGAATACAAAGAAATGAGCCGCTAAAGGCATAACACCAGCTTTAATTAAGATAGGTGACACTGTAACGGCAACGACAATATATAAAGCCGTTGAAGGTAACCCCATACTTAATACAATACACACTAGCATAACAACTAATAAGATCATCCATAGTGTATTATCCGTCATTGAGACGATATTAAAGGCTAATGTTGCCCCGATACCCGTCATTGTAACTACACAGATAATCACGCCAATAGCCGCACAAGCAACAGTTACTTGAACTGAACCGCGAGCCGCTTCGGCTAAGGCATCAGCCACTTTCGTTAAAGTCATACGAACAGTTTTGTCAGGTGTTATCCAACTTGCAACAATAATGGTTAGAATACCTAAGAAGCCAGCATAAATAGGTGTTTTACCTACTAATAAGGTTCCAATTACAATAACCAATGGTAATAATAGTAAGCCACGGGCTTTTAATACGGCTTTAACTTGTGGAATATTTTCTTTGCTTAGCCCTTTTAACCCTTGTTTCTTGGCTTCAATGTCAATGGCCATAATTAATGCGGCGTAATACAACAGTGCTGGAATAATGGCTGCAATAACAATGGTGGTATACGAAATTCCTAAAAAGCCTGCCATAATAAATGCAGCTGCACCCATAATCGGAGGCATGATCATACCACCCGTTGATGCGGTTGCTTCTACAGCTCCAGCAAAACGCGGAGTTAATCCAATACTTTTCATTAAAGGAATGGTGAAAGTACCCGTTGTTGCTACGTTAGCAACAGCACTTCCGCTTAAAGAGCCTGTTAATGCAGATGAAATAACCGCAACTTGGGCAGGCCCTCCACGACGACGACCTGCGATAGCCAGCGCTAAATCATTAAATAAAGCAGTAGCACCACTGACACTCAAGAATGAACCAAAGAGAATAAAGACCACAATAGCGGTGGAGGCCGTTGAAAGAGTAATACCAAAAATCCCTTCACTGGTCATAAATAAACGGTATAACAATCTTTCTACAGAAAATCCTGCATGACCGAAAATACCCATAAAATACTGACCAAATAAAGCATAGATAATGGCAAAAATTGCAAGCCCTGGAATGAAATAACCAGTAGTTCTTCTTGCTGCTTCAAACAGTACGATAATCCCTAATATAGCCATGACATAATCAGTAGTATTTGGAATACTTTTTCTTACTACATGAAGATCAACATAATTAAAGAAAAAATAGCCATAACTGATTAATGTTAAAGCAATAAAAAGATAATCCCATCCATTAAATTTAGGTGTGGAAAAACGCTTAGAGAATGGGAATAAAATAAAGCCTAAAATTAAAATACCACTAAGAAAAATAGTATTACGGTAAAACTCTTGAGTATTTGATAATGCGTTTGAGTAAATTGCATAAAGTGAAATTAATATTGCAAGAGTCGTGGTAATTTTCAGGTAAATGCCAGCAAGTTGGCGATTGCCAGAGCTTGCTTCTTTATCTAATGCAGGTGGCTCTACCGGAGTTAGGTGGTCATTATTAGTCATAACTCACTCCTGTTATTTATTATTAGTCTGCGTTTGAGCTTCTGGTGGAATAAGATAATCTGGGATCTCTAACCCGATTTCTTTGTAGTAGCGGTAAGCCCCTAAATGTAATGGCACAGAAACACCTTTTAATGCATTTTCTGTGGTGATGTATTTAGCTGCGCTATGAACTTGATGAACCTCAGGAAGGTTCTCAAACATAGTTTTTGTTAGCTCATAAACTAAGTCATTATCAATACTGGTTGTGGCCATTAAAATATTAGGTTGAGCTATTGTATTGACTATTTCAGTTTGACGAGGATAGGTATTCGCGGGTATTTCAAAACGAAACCATGAATTTGCCACATGATTGATATCATCAAGTTGTTTATCTGTGACTTCGAGTAGTTTTGCGCTGACACCACTAGCATACATGTCGGTGACGGCTGAAGCTGGAACGCCAGCAGGTAAAGCGCCACCGTCAAGACGGCCGTCTCGCATGGCAGAAACAGTGTCTCCATACCCAAGATATTCAGGGGTAATATCTTTTTTAGTTAAATTAACACCTTTAAGAATGATAATTGTGGATTGTTCTGTACCGCTAGCTTGAGGGCCAACAGAAAAACTTGTCGCACGAATATCATCTAATGTGCCGGTTTTTACTTTGTCATTCATTAAAACAAAGTGTTCAACATTGGGCCACAACATAGAAATTGAGCGCAGATTTTTTTCTGGTTTACCTTCAAAATTGCGCACACCTTCATAAGCTTCCACAGCTAAAAGACTTTGCAAAATAGAGAGCTGAGCTTCATTTTTTTGCATTAAATAGATGTTTTCTATCGATCCTGCCGAAGATTGCCCTGTTACTTGAACGCCTCTATCCTTAAGGTGTGTACTCCATACGTTTGCTAATCCCACTCCCATCGGATAATACGTTCCTCCTGTTGAAGCGGTTGCTACAGAGAGAAATTGTTTATTCGCATTCTCTTTTTTGCCAGCTATTGCTAATGAGACAACCGCAATAACAGCAACAATACCGATGGCAAGCTTTGTTTTTCTTATTCTCATGATGTTGTTCCTGTACATAAAAACGCAGGTGAATGTTTCACACCAACTTGTATACAACATGACAACTTTTATAGAAATAAGGAGTGTTAAGAAATTGTGACGTAGCGTAATGAAATTAAAACAAGAAGATAACAAATTGTGATCAGCATAGTAATTATGCAAATTTTAATCATAATTATGGTGATAGGCACAAAATGCGAAAGAAAATATCAATAAAGCATGGAAGAAAAGATAAAAGAAGCTAAAAAATAGTCTATTTATCGATAATTAAAAATAAAATGAAAAAAAGAGGGGGCAGAAAATATTTAAACAATATGATTATGTAAAAAGAAAATAGGCCACTTTTAGTATTAATAGAAAGATTAAAATTAAGTGTTAATTCGTCACTTATAAAGCAAAAGTAAGTACACCTGTTGCGATTAAAACAAACATTGCAGACCAAACTAAAGCAGAAATAGCGCTGGTGATATAAATACCATATGCAGATAGTTTTAATAAGCCAGCACTAAAGGGAGTTAAGTAGCGAAAGACAGCTAAAAATCGAGAAATAAATAAAATATAGTGAGTTTTATTTTTTAATAATTGTTGAGTACGATTAATTTTTGATTGATAACGATTAACCCATATTTTAAGGCGAGGAAAACGATAGATAGAGCGCCCTAATTCATAGCTTAAAATTGAACCTAATAGAGCACCAAAGCTGGTGGCTAGCCAAAGAAAGATTGGAGAATAAAGTGGTAAACAAGCACCAAAGATAAAGATCAACATTAAAGAAGCCGGGGGCAAAAATGAAGAAATCCCAATGGTTGATTTGCCTGCTGTGATTAAAATAATAGATAAGAATAGGGTAATAGGAGATAAGTGACTCAAGGAATCGAATAAAGTGTGAATAATTTCCATTTAATTATCTCCAACTACTTATAAATAAACATAATAATAGTGATAAATATTAAGATTATTATGAGGTTGTTTTAGAATTTTTATTCATTTCAACTAACATTGTTGCCCATTCAATAGGTGTATTTTTAATTGGCAATTTCAGTTTCTGACTTAATGAGTATAGCGTAGGCGCAGGAATATCAGAAAGGGATTGCAGTGTTGAATTCATTAGCACTTTATCAGGGGAACCATCAGCAATTAATTTACCTGAGGATAAATGGATAACACGCTGAAAATGGCGAGCAGTAAAATCAAGATCATGACTAATAGCCAATACCGTTGTACCTAATGTTTTTTGTACCTGAAGCCAATTCTCAAAACAACTTAACCAATATGCATCAAAATCACGAGTGGGTTCATCAAGTAATAATATTTGAGGTGATAAAATACTTAAGCTCGCAACAGCAACCATTCTACGTTGGCCAGCATGTAAATCTAAAGGATGAACATCTGCAACATCATTTAAACCACAAAGCGACAGTGTTTCATCTAAACATTTTTTAATTTCTTCTTTCGGAAATTTACGTTGCTTTAAACCAAACGTGATCTCTTTCTCAACAGTATTATGAAAAATTTGTCGTTCAGGCTCTTGAAATAATACCCCAATATAATGAGCGCGTTGCTGTGCTTTTAGTTGAAAAAGTGACTGATTATTGAGTGTTATATCACCTTCGTTGGGAGTTAATAGTCCTGCAATTAATCGCAATAAAGTAGATTTACCAGCGCCATTATCGCCGACTAAGCTTATCCATTCTCCTTGATTTAACGTTAAGGATAATTGAGAGATACAAGGCGGAACCTCATCACTCCAGCGATAAGTCACATTATTGAGCTGTAACATAAAATTCCTTAAAAGCATTAAGCAAGGCTTTATCATTACTCACAATATTCTTATTCCAATGATGGTTTTCAATTAACCAATGTAAAGCTTGCCATGCATCAGGAGCATTAATTGTTGAAAATAAGAACGGAAAAATAGAGTCTAAAGTACCTTTTGCCTTCATTTTTCCGGCTTCCAATAACAAAAATTGCTCACTCAGACTTATTGCAGGTAATAAATTTCGTTCAAAAATAACTACACTGCATTTATGCTCTTTTGCATAGTGTTTTATGTGTTGCTGTAATTGTTGGGTTGCATAGGGTGTTAAGCGACTAAAAGCTTCATCAAGTAATAATAACTTTGGGTGCATAGCAAGCGCACTAGCTATGACAACACGTTGAGCCTCACCACCAGAAAGGGTTGAAGGGTGACGAAAACGCAAGTATTCACATTGTGTTAATGCCATAGCTTCTTTTACTCGAAATCGAATTTCATTATCGCTCAACCCCAAATTTTCAGGGCCAAAGGCAATTTCTTGCTCTACAGTGAATGCACATCCTGAAAGTTGTAATTGTGGCGATTGTTGAACGAGTTGTCGTCCGGGCGCTAGCGACACTAATCGGCTTTTATCGAGGGCAATATTTTGTACAATTCCCATGCCTTGCACTGAACCTGTTAATAAATCGGGGTACCAACCGGCTAGTAATTGCGCAAGAAGGCTTTTTCCGCTGCCATTCCCCCCTAAAATCACAAGCCATTCTCCTTGTTTTAACTGTAAATCAATAGGGCCAAGAATAGGTTTTTCGTCACCTTTGGGGGTAAAACTCAATTGCTGAAGATTTAGTACCATAGCCAAATACCTCCTTCAACCAAAATAAGCAATAAAATCAAGTAGCGAAGCATTGTTTGAAGTGGCGTATCCGTTGGTGGGTATAAGGTTGTTCGTTTTTTAATAATACGAAATCCTCGCATATCTAATGCTGCACTTCTAATCGTTAAATCACTTAATACGTGACTAATAAGAGGCAAAATAATCGCTGGTAATGTGATGAATCGTTGCCAAAATGATCCATCAAGAGGAACACCTCGCGCTAATTGTGCCTCTCTTATATTGTGTAATTGTTGGCGTAATTGTTCTACAAGTAGCAAAGGCCCTGCTAATAAATAGGAAAGGCTCATAGGTAAACGGCTAGCAAATAGCGCTCTAATAAATTGCTCTGTTGATGAGTGTTGTAACCACAATTGAGCACCACTTATTATTGCTAATAATCTTAACCATAGCGTTATTGCCATAGTTTGTTTACTAGTATCTAAAGATCCACCTACTAACCAATAAGCTAACCAACCACTATGGACTAACCATAATCCGATTGCCATTGGGATCATTAACCAAGCAATAAAACGCCAACGCCAGCGAGATGCTTTCCAAATCAATAAGCTAATAAAAATACCACTGCTGATTATCAGCAGTGGTAAGCCTAATGATAAAAAAAGTACACTAGCACTTAGCCAAAGCCATAATGCCAATGAGGTAAATGGATGCATTATTAGCGAACCTTGGCAATCGCAGGAAAATTACGTTGTGTTCGTTGTGGTAATTGACGTACTAATAACCAAGCGACAATCGCTGATAATATTTTATCTGCGAGATTTGCACCTAATACAGTAATGGCAACAGACTCAATAAGCCCTTCACCCACAGCATGAAAATAAGCAACAAAGAAATCAGCACCACTACCTGTTGCGCCACCAAATAAATAAGTACGAATTGGAACGGCGACAATCATTAACGCTAAAGTAATGACGATTCCCGAACCAATAACGCGAATTAAAGAACGAAAACCACCTGCACGAGCCAATAAACCTGCACTTAATCCTATCATCATGGCTACTGGAGCAAATGCAGCCGCCATTGGACCACTAATTAATCCCCATAATAGATTGGTTAATAATCCAGTGAATAATGCGACCCATGGGCCACCTAATAAGGCACAAATCAGTGTACCGATAGAATCTAAAAAGATAGGGAGTTTTACCATTGAGGTAATTTGGCCACCGATCATATTTATTGCAATAGATACAACAATGAGTACGAGCGTACGACTCGAAATTTGAGGAGTTGTAGACATAGTTTAAAAACCTTTACAAAGGATAGTGACTATTGGTTTTATTGTTTTGCATACATAGCTATTTTTTATAAAAAAGCTATTTACGCGGTGTGATGACCAACTCCTCATAACCAGAGTGTTCACAAGGCTGACGGCTAAAAGTCACTTGCTCTAACTCACCAATAACGAGCTCTAGCGTCGTGCGCACTGTACAACCTGGCATCATATGTCCACCACACATTAATCCATTTTCATCTGAGATTGCTAAATGCAAATGTTCACCTTGACTATCTAATGTTCCAATTAATGAAACAATCTCAAATTTACCTGTAAGATAGCGATTTTCTTCGCGTCCTGCAAAGCGTAATACCACATCTGTTAAACTTCCCACACAACCTGCAATAAATGCTGATTTTAGGTTTTGTTCTTTAATAATCTGTCGTAATGCCATAATCACATCCTCGTTAGGGAGAAGGCGAAGTGCAATAAATCGGGCATGAGAAGAAAATAATGAGGTGTGAGACATGGGCGTTTTGTCCTAAATATCAATATAACAGGGGAACGATATCATCTATCAAAATAGTCAATTTGATAAGTGAAAGTTGACATTAATCAGTATCAACGAAGTATCAAAGTAATTTTTATTATTATTCATGGAAAAGAGTAGATAGGGAATAGACAGTAAATGATTTTTAAACAAAAAAGTGTTAACAATGTAAAAAATCGCCTAATGATAAATTTATCTTTGTAAATATTAAATGAGAATAAAAGAACGAGTTAATGACATATTAATTTCTCATTGATACTTATTAATTAAAGCTAACTTTGCTTAAGGTAAATTAAATTAAATTACATGCAAAGTAAAAATAAAAGAATATTAATGATAATATAAATGATTGGTAAGTTTTATAAAATTAGATGATATCTAACTTCTGATAGAAAGGTTAAATTAACTTCATTTAGAACTGACTACATGCGATTTTAAAAGATATACACATTAAAGGATGATTATGTCGATAAAAATAAAAACTATATTTATAATATTATTAATGGCGGGGTTGTTTTTTTATTTTAAAGGAAATGAAAATTCACCTTTACAAGAAGGATATAATTATTATCAAAAAGGGGAGTATAAGGAAGCTTTAGACTATTTTACACGACATGCAGAAAATGACTCTCAAGCCGCTTTTAGCTTGTCTGTCATGTATTGGGAAGGAATTGCAGTACCAGAAGATCGCCTTATTGCTCGAAAGTGGTTAATTAAATCAGCAAATTTAGAAAATAGGGATGCTCTCTATAATTTAGGATATTTACGCTATCATGAATTAATCGAGAGTACTCCTGAAGATATTCATGGTTTTTCTTCTCTATCAAAGGCAGTGGATTTAGGCTCTTCTGAGGCGAAAATATTTTTAAATGAAATTGAATCTAGCCAATGGGGAAAATTAGAAAGTAGATTATTACCAATTTATGGTGAACAAACATGGTTTGAAAAAAGAGCAACACTTAGAGAGTTAGAAAAATTAGCTGAAGGCGGTAATAAAGAAGCAATATATCAATATTTAAATAATGCAAATTCATCAAAAAGATCTATCAAAACAGAGGGTTATTTAGATCCTTTTATTGAGAGTAAAGATCCCAAGTTTATGTACTTAAAATATACATTAATTACACAGGATGTTCGTCTCCTTATAGACTCAGCAAATGCTAATTACCCTGATGCAGTTTATTTTCTCTATCAAGTGTATAACGGTGATAAAGAAGTTAAGAATTTGAAGAGTGATACAAGATCAGCTGAGGTTTATTTACAGCTATCAGCGGATTTAGATCATCATGATGGGTTAATTAAGAAAATAGAAAGTTTATTAATTGGCTATAGCGAACGAACACAGTCTTCTATTGAATCGCCTGAAAAATATGTGATCAAATTATTAGAAAAATATCCTAATTCTTATCAAGCAACTATCACTGCTGCTAAAGTTTACTCGCATGTGGAAAGTGAATTTTATAATCCCAAAAAAGCTTTTGAATTAATGCTTAAAGCTTATGATATACAGCCATCAGCTGAGGTTAAATTTTATCTGGCTGAAAAATATGCTTATGGTATTGGTGTAAAAAAAGATTTAAAAAAAGCAGTTGATTTATTAAAGGAAACTATTACTAATGATCAATTTTTGAAAGAAAGTAGATATTTAATTATCAGCCTTTATTTTCATTTTGATATTTCAGAATATATAGAAAAAGAAAATATTATTGAGATGTTAAAAGATAGTGTTAATAGAGATAACACCTATGATATAGATTATCGCTTAGCCCATTATTATGCCGACATTCTTTTGGAGCAAGATGCCTTTAATAATGATGAATATGCTTTTTCATTATATGAACAAGGAAGAGGTAACGGTTGCAGTAGTTATGTTTTTCAATTGGTTGCGATGACGAAATATAAAAAAATAATGAATGAGGATATTTTAACTAACCTTGTTAAAGGGCTACAATGTGATTCGACTTATAGCAAAATAAGTTCATCAAAAAGACGGGAGGTATATGATATTTTATTTAAATATGGAATTAATTATCCTGAGGTTAGTGATTTTTTTATAGAGAGATCTTTATTTGATGATTCGATTAAATTAATTATGGGATCTTTATTAAGTGAAAATAAAGAAATCCATTTTAAATATATAATAAAGAATATTGAGCATGAATCTTACTCTGAAAATATAGATGAGGCTAAACTGATTGAATATTATCAAGAAATTATAAAATTCGCTGATTCTGGGTATGTTGATGCAATGAATTTTATTGTCACAAGGATATATCATGGTGAATTAATGCAAGATGGAATTTTTTATGACTATAATTTTGATAGATTAACAAATATTACCAAGGAAGAACGCTCTTTCTGGCGTAATAAATGTGCTGATTTGGGTAATAATATTTGCTTGAAAGACTTATCATTAATTTATAAATATGGAAAGGATGGAGTTGAGAAAGACTCTGAAAAAGCAAAAGAATATGAAAGTCACATCACTGTCCCTTTAAATAGTACTGATTTGGAATTATATGCTATAGAGAAAAGTAATTTTGAATATGTGCAACAAAAATATAATTCTTTAATTCATGAAGATAAGAGTCAAGAAAATTTATTGTTATTAGCAAAGTATTATTCTAGTGAAGATATTGATAAAAGTTTTATTTATGCAGAGGGATCGTATAATTTAGGAAACAAAAAAGCGAGCCAATATCTTTATAATTACTATGTGGAAAATATTTGTAAAAATAAAGATAATATCAATAAAGCAGCGAACTATTTTAAAGAGTGGATAGAAACAGAAAAACCTCATAGTAACGAGTTTACCTATAATAGCGCTAGAATAATTGGCAACTATTATTTAGAGGCGCCTTGTTTAGTTGAGAAAAACTTAGATAAAGCCATTGAATGGTATCAATTATCTTTAGATTATCCATTCGGTATAGATAGTCATATATACACTGAACTAAATAAAATATACTCCAATGGAATGGAGAGCGTAAATCAAAATCCTGCAGTAAATATGCATATTTCTGCGCTGAAAAATAATAATGACTATATGACAGATATGCATACTCGATTAGGAAAAATGAGTTTTGCAGAGCCTTCTTTCTCAAAACTCTATGAAGCATTTCTGTTTAAAGGTGATGTGAAAAATGCTTATTATTACGGTTTATTACTGAATGTAGATGTCAATAATATTGCTATGTTCTATTCTTTATCAGAGAGTGAGCGTAAAAATATTGAAACTCGTGTCGCTGAGTATTTAAATCAAAATAAACAGTAGTACCATATTAGAAAGTCCTCAGTAGTATTTTATACTATTGAGGGCTTTTATATGATGAGTGTAGATACACTAAATAATCAGATTATAATTAATATGTTCCATTAGTTTAGCGTTATCTCGATAATCGACAGGAATAGCAAGTACCGCGGGGCCATCAACAGCTATTGCTTCATGTAAAACGGTACGTAATTGAGAAGCACATTCAACAGAAAAACCTTTAGCGCCAAAGGACTCAGCGTAACGTTTAAAATCAATAGCTCCAAATTTTACACCAGAATAACGGCCATATTTTTCTTGTTCTTGCATTTCGACCATATTATAAGCATTGTCCACCCAGATAATATGCAAGATATTTGTATTTAACCGAACTGCGGTTTCTAGCTCCATAGACGATTGCATAAAACCCCCATCGCCAGAAATAGAGATAATTTTATCAGAAGGTCGAACAAAAGAAGCGCCAATCCCCCAAGGTAATGCAACACCCATTGTTTGTTGCCCATTAGAAATTAGCATTTGTCTTGCTCTAAAACTATAAAGATAACGAGCGAGCCATATATGAAAACTCCCCATATCAATGCAGAGTGTTACATCGTTATCAATAATATTTTGCATCTCATGGATGATGGTTAAAGGGTGAATAGGAGAACCATGTCGAAAATAACTATTTTGTTGCAGAATTTCTCTTTGGTGGCGAATTTTCTCTAAAATCTGACGAGTATTATTTGAAAGTGTAATTTGAGATGTAGATTGCTTAGCAAAATAGTGAGTTAAATTATCAATTGTTAATTTGATATTACCTGTTAATTCTAAATCAGGGCAGTAAGCTAAATCAATTTCAGCGGGGATCTCGTCTATATGAATAATATTGGCATTATTGTGATTCCATAATGACGGCTCATATTCGATAGGGCTATAACCTAGAGTGATTACTAAATCAGCGTGAGATAATAACTCATCACCCGGTTGATTATTAAATAAACCAATACGACCAGCAAATAAAGAAAAATGGCGTTGAGCAATCGCGCCAGCCGACTGATAAGTGCCTACAATCGGTAGCGGGCAAATATCAAGTAGCTTTTGTAATGCTAATGCATTTTCAGGGTAACTAGCTTGTAGCCCTAATAAAATAACGGGACTTTTTGCATTCAGCAGTAATTTAACGGCTTCTTGGATGGCATCATTATTTGCACTACCAATATTGGATTTTGATTTGGGAATTAATATTGGGCTATTAACTTCATTATTTAAAATATCCATTGGAAAAGTTAAAAAAGCGGAGCCTGGTCTTCCTGATTCTGCATGGCGAAAGGCATTAGCCATAGTTTCGGAAATTGATTTTGAGGAATCAATTTCTGCGCAAAATTTAGTAATAGGATTAAACATGGTAACGGTATCCATGCTTTGATGAACCAGTTTTAATCTATCAGAGGATTTTACTGATCCTCCCAACGCAACTAATGGATCTCCTTCAGATGTTGCTGTTGCAATGCCCGTCGCAAGATTAGAGCATCCCGGACCTGATGTTGCGATAGCCACACCCGCTTTACCAGTTAAACGACCAACCGCGGCAGCCATAAATGCGGCATTAGCTTCATGGCGAACAACTACTGTTTCAATTCTGGAATCAACAAGAGAATCAAATACACGATCAATTTTTGCACCCGGGATACCAAATACTTGTTTAATGCCATGTTGTTCTAATTGTTTGACAACTAAATCTGCACCACATTTCCAATGAGGAGTATTCATATAACCTTCTTTGATTTTGCAAGTGAATAAAAAATTGGATTGAGAATAAAGTGAAGCGATCTTTTGAATTAATTTTCGGCTTGTTCTATTGCTTGATGAAGATTATCTGGCATTAAGTTAGCTTGTAGGAAAGCTGACTGGCTGGGTAAATCAATGGTAAGGCGAGAAATGATGCCGATTTGTAATGTGCCTTTTTTTAAGTAGTAATCAAGTACATGTCCACCACCTTGGCGTTGTTGATTAATATAATGTTCATGAAACCCTGCAACATTTATGCCTTGGGTAAATTGTGGTGATCGAAAACCTGCAATAGTTCCTGTTTCATTGTGAAAGGTGAAAATAGGCTGATTTTCGATAGCTTCTAACATTGGGCGGTAGGGAGGCTCTTGACGAGGAACTGTGCGTGTTTTAACTAATTCAAATTCGCCTTCAATTCTGATCGCGCAAAATAGATTGTCGGAAGGAACGTACTGATTAATTACATTGTGTATTTCTTTTTGCGATGCACCATAAGAAAAGTGATGTTCAATATCACAATTGAAAAATGTCATTACAGCAAAAGGAGATTTTTGAGAGTTTAATGCCTTACGTGCGCTACCATCAGAGCGTAATTGAAAAACATTATTGTCAAATGCAACTAGCTCGCCATCAAGTTGTTCAAAAGTTCCTAAACCAAAATCACCATGCTTTAATAAATCAGCAATAGTGACATCACTATCATATACACCCGCAATTAAACTACTCATTAATGAATTTTGATAAATAGTACATTCGGGATGTTTAGTAATATAATTATTTAAGTTAGTTATTATTTCTTGTCCACATTGGCAATGATGATTTTTATTGTGTTTTATATCGCTATTATCTCGCATGTTAGGTTGAAAATTAGTATTCATGGTAAAGCTATTCCTTTATTTAATAAGTATCGATCATTAATCGAACATCAAATTAAGTATTACTCCAATTCATAAGTATTTCAAATGTTTTAATTGTTATTGAATAGTGCGTGATAGTTGTGTATTTATAAATTAAATACAGACAATTGTTTTTTTGATTTAATTAATAAGATTTAGTGATTAAAGTAATTTGATGTTTTATTTTATTCTTGATAAGGAAAACATATTACTAGTGGTTACTTTATTAAAGTGTAAATAATTAATACTTATATAGTAACCCAATGAATTTTAACTTGGTTGAAATTCTCAATAATCATCTATTTTTAGTGATTTATAGGGAATAATTATGAATGCTATGTTGTTATATTTTAAGTCTCACTTATTTAGAAGCACTGTATCAGCGGTTGATTTAGCAGCAAAAAAACCAACAGAAAGTAATCTTTCTTTTGCAGAGAAGCTATTAGCAATAAAAATGAGAAGCGTAAAACTAAATTTAAATAACAATGACAAGGATTGCTTTTCTTATAAGAAAAAATGGGATGGCTATGAAATGCTAAGTCAAAGATTAAATTCAATTAAAATAATTAATAAGTGTAAAAATAAATTTAATCAAGGATCTAATCCATTAATTAAAAGTGAATGTGAGAAGTTAAGAAAAGACGTCGAGAGAATTGAAAGTCATAATGATTATAAAAATATTAATTTTGATAGCAATAACTTAAGTAATATTAACTTTAAAAATAGAGATTTAAGTAATGCAAAATTTTGTTTATCACAAGAACAATTTGATAGAAAAAATATAGGTGTTGATTTTTCTGGTTCTTGCCTAAAAGGGGTAGACTTAAGTAATGTAAATATAGACGGTGCAATATTTAAAGATGCTGATTTGACCGATGCTAAAATCAAGATTAATATTTGCTATACATTAACTGATTTTTCAAATGCAAATCTTGATGGAGCAAAAATAAGTTTTTCTGATAGTGAATTTTTAAATCTTCATTTAAATGAAGATTACTATGAGAATACACTATTTAAGACGATTGAAACTATAAGTGATAAATATAAAGAAATAAAACTATCTCTTATCCAAGACATTATAAATAAAATAAGTGTATCTGAAATGACGAATGAAGTTCCTATGGATTCTATAATAAAAAATCTCACAGATAGGAACAACTATATGGAAAATGAAATCATTTCTAAATTTGTTAAAAATTTATTCGAAATAAAATGTTTAAATAAATTAGGCAAGGATTTTCATTTTAATATGGAAGAAAAGTATATAAATACATATTTGGATGTTCTTTATGATTATTATGATCATAAAGAATTTAAAAGATTTACATTGGAAAATAATGGTAGTTTTATTAAATTAATGGCATTGTCTCTTTATCATAAGGATAATGCCACTAGATGGATAGCTAGGCGTTTATATGAAAAATATCTTAATTTAGAGGAGGTAAAGCCTTTAATAAAGAAGATGAATTTCAGTAACGGATATCACCATATTAACTGGAAAAATGAAGAAAATAATAATTATGTTCTAGTTGAAGGAAATAAGGCGATGATAACTAATCATAAAAATATAACTAAAATGTTGTTTAGTAATGAAATCGGTTGCACTGCGAAATGGGATAAGTTTTATCTTTATATTGATGATAAGTATCAAAAAAAAGAAAATATTGATTATAATGTTTTATTTAATGAGGATTTTAAAGTTTTTAGAAATAATCGCAATGCATCACTTAATAAAATTAAAATAGATGGTTTTTTATCATCACTTAATCTTGGTGCGTATCAAAACTTATTCCAGTCGGCTTGGGTAGATATACCTATTGCAGCTGAGGATAAATTAGTTGGTATAGATAAATATAAAAATTTATCAACAATATTTGAGCGGCTATTAGTAATTCCAGACGATAGAGAAAAGAAAATCTCACTTAATAATGAGCATTTTGAAGATATTTATAAGAATTTTGAATTGGTATTGTTGGATAATAAAGAACAATCTAAATATTTAATGAGCCTTGCTATCTTAATTATCAACTATGTAGATAAATATATTTTCAATATTGATAATGATTACTATCAAATGCCATTGAAATATGCCTGTGCATTGATGAATAAAGCAAATGAATTAAATCCAGAGCTAATGGGGCGAAAATTTACAATATGGGAAAATACACTGTCTAATTTATCTTCGGAAAATAATGAACTTAAATTGACTTTATCTAAAATGAAAAAATACGCAAATAAACACTTTGAACAGGTTTATCGTAAAATAATACCTTTACATTGGATAAAGTAATAAGAGTAAGTGTTTTTTGACAAATAAAAAATATACTTTATTTTGCTCATAGGTAACTAATAAAAAACCACGTACTTGAGTTTTTCTCAATTTACGTGGTTTGACATTATGAAAGATAGAAGAACTTACACATTAAATAAGAAGTTCATTACATCGCCGTCTTGAACGATATATTCTTTACCTTCTGCACGCATTTTACCAGCTTCTTTAGCGCCTTGTTCACCACCGTAAGTGATAAAATCGTTATAAGCGATAGTTTGAGCACGGATAAAACCTTTTTCAAAGTCAGTGTGGATTTTACCTGCGGCTTGTGGCGCTGTTGCACCTACAGGGATTGTCCATGCACGTACTTCTTTAACGCCAGCAGTGAAGTAAGTTTGTAAGTTCAATAATGAGTAACCCGCGCGAATAACACGGTTTAAGCCAGGCTCTTCAATGCCTAAATCTTGCATAAATTCTTCGCGTTCTGCATCTTCTAACTCAGCAATATCTGCTTCGATAGCGGCACAAACAGGAACAACTACAGAGCCTTCTGCTTCTGCGATTTTGCGAACAGTTTCAAGATATGGGTTGTTTTCAAAACCATCTTCATTAACGTTTGCAATATACATTGTTGGTTTTAACGTTAAGAAGCTTAAATAACGAATTGTTGCTTTTTCTTCTTCCGTTAAATCTAAAGCACGTAACATGCCAGCATTTTCTAAATGTGGTAAGCATTTTTCTAACACTTCCATTTCTGCTTTAGCAATTTTATCGCCACCTTTTGCTTTTTTCTGATTACGGTGCATTGCACGTTCACAGGTATCTAAGTCAGAAAGTGCTAATTCAGTATTAATAGTTTCGATATCTTCAGCAGGATCAACTTTACCCGCAACGTGAATGATATTGTCATTTTCAAAACAACGAACCACATGACCAATCGCTTCAGTTTCACGGATATTCGTTAGGAATTGGTTACCTAAACCTTCACCTTTAGATGCGCCTTTTACTAAGCCTGCAATATCAACAAATTCCATTGTTGTAGGTAAAATACGCTGTGGCTTAACAATTTCGGCCAGTTTATCTAAGCGAGGATCAGGCATTGGAACAACACCTGTGTTTGGCTCGATAGTACAGAATGGGAAGTTGGCTGCCTCAATACCTGCCTTAGTTAAGGCATTAAACAGTGTAGATTTCCCTACGTTAGGCAGACCGACGATACCACATTTAAATCCCATAAACGTTCACCTTGTCACATAAAAACAACAGGAGGGAGTATTCCTGTTGTGTGCTGTTAAAAAAAATTTGGCGCTATTATAGAGCAAATCCTTGTTTGATTAAATCATCAGGAATTAATCGCACAAAAGAAGAGGGCATTTTACCCTCTGAATATTGAAATTACTTAATTTATCAATGTAATGATTACGCTTTAAAACTATGTAAACGATTTATTGCTTTCTCATAACCATCACGCATTAAAATATCTGTGCACGAAAGGGCTTCATCGATAGCGTCATCAATTAATTTTTGTTCACTCATTGGTGGTTTGCCTAATACAAAGCCAACAACTTTATTTTTATCACCAGGGTGGCCAATACCAATGCGTAAACGATAGAAATTTGGATTATTGCTAAATTTACTTTGAATATCTTTTAATCCGTTATGGCCACCATTACCACCACCTAATTTCATTTTGACAACGCCGGGCGGTAAATCGAGTTCATCATGTGCAACTAAAATTTCATCAAGTTCAATGCGATAAAAGTTCGCCATTGCTTGTACCGCTTTACCACTTAAATTCATAAAAGTGGTCGGAACCAATAAACGAACATCATTACCGTTTAAATTAATGCGTGCGGTGTAACCAAAGAATTTGCTCTCTTCTTTTAGAGATTGCTGATGACGTTGAGCCAATAAATCTACATACCAAGCACCCGCATTATGGCGAGTCTGGGCATAATCTGCACCGGGGTTTGCTAACCCGACGATAAGTTTAATTTTACTCACAATAGCCTTTCACTGTTATCGTCTTAAAAGAAAGCCCATAGTTTACCTGTCTAAGCACAGAAGCACAAAATAGATTGCATAGAATGTTTTTTAGAAATGCAGGGGCGAGGAAATACCCTTATTTTAATTTAACAAAAAGAGCGAAAACGATAAAAACAGTGTAATTTTCTACTTTGAAAAGAAAAAAACACATTTTTTGTGAAGATTTGTCAATAAATATCAGAACGATGTGATCGCTTCGACAATACCTTTTTAGGATTTATGGCTATAATAACCACAATGAATAAAAGTTATTCGATGTATTTTGTTGTTGAATCGTCTGACGACGCGCTTGGAGGTGCAACATGAAATATAAACATGCATTTGCAGTTGGTAATTTATGTATGGCTACGGGGATGGTCGTGATGCTCGGTAGTCTTGGTTATACGCTTCTTAGTCATATATTCCCATTAGGATTGCCTGAATTTTTAGCAGATATCTCTTTAATGGGGATTTTTATTGGTGCTCTGGTTTGGCTAGCTGGTGCCCGTATCGGTGGTAGAGAAACAATAGCAGAAAGATATTGGTGGTTACGTAATCATGATGAGCGTTATCGTCGCCATGATAATCACCGTTATCCATAATATTGTTAATGCAATTAATATCAGAATAGATAAAAAATAATAACTAAGTTTAAGATAAACTGGTATTAAGTGAATAACCGCTATCATTATGAATGTAATACACACCAATAGACCCGTTGATATTATGGCGGGTTTTTTTATTGCCTAAACTACCTTGTTTTTGGAAAACATTAACAAAAAACCCGCTATAACAAACGCTATAGCGGGTTTAGTTATCTCAAATTGCAATGAATGTTATAACAAATTAATGTTCAAACATCGCAGAGATTGACTCTTCATTGCTAATACGGCGAATTGCTTCTGCCAGCATGCCTGAAAGAGTCAATGAACGGACTTTATTTAATGCTTTGATTTCTGCTGACAATGGAATTGTATCGCAGACAACCACTTCATCAATAACAGAGCTTTTGATGTTCTCAACAGCATTACCAGAAAAGATTGGGTGAGTTGCGTAAGCAAATACGCGTTTAGCACCACGTTCTTTCAACGCTTCAGCTGCTTTACACAATGTACCACCTGTGTCGATCATATCGTCAACAAGGATACAGTCGCGGTTAGCAACATCACCGATAATATGCATAACTTGAGAAACGTTAGCACGAGGGCGACGTTTATCAATGATAGCCATATCAGTGTCGTTTAGCAGTTTAGCGATAGCACGAGCGCGAACAACACCGCCAATATCTGGAGAAACAACAATAGGGTTGTCCAAATCTTTTTGAAGCATATCTTCTAAAAGAATTGGGCTGCCGAAGACATTGTCAACCGGTACATCAAAGAACCCTTGGATTTGTTCTGCGTGTAAGTCACAGGTTAAAACACGGTCTACGCCTACACTAGATAAGAAATCCGCAACAACTTTTGCCGTAATAGGAACACGGGCTGAACGAACACGGCGATCCTGACGGGCATAACCGAAGTAAGGAATAACAGCAGTGATACGACCAGCGGAAGCTCGACGTAATGCGTCAACCATGACCACTAATTCCATTAAATTATCATTAGTAGGTGCACAGGTTGATTGAATGATAAATACATCACCACCACGTACGTTTTCGTTGATTTGCACACTGACTTCACCGTCGCTAAAACGACCTACAGCCGCGTCTCCTAGGCTAGTGTAGAGTCGGTTGGCAACACGTTGAGCCAGTTCCGGGGTTGCGTTACCAGCAAAAAGCTTCATATCGGGCACGAGAAAAACCTCAGGCTTGCGTCCAGAGAGAGATATTGTTGACCTGTAAAGAACGTGTTTATGAACATAGGGTTTGTAAACATCATCTTACGGGTGCAATAACACAGGTATCCTTGAGCGGAATAAATGCAGAGGAGAAATGTTGACGCCTTGCGCTACAAACCCATGCACCCACTCAGGGGCGTTAATTAACACTTCACTAGCGGCAACTTGTGATCCGAACTCACCGAACACACAGGCACCTGTCCCAGTTAAGCGTGACGGTGCATATTCTAACAGCCACGAAAGCAGATATTCAACCTCACGAAAACGTTTTCTTGCGATCATTTCACAGTCATTTTCGAACGGAGCCTTTAATAATGCGCCAAGAGAGCGAATAGGAGAATTACGTTTTAATTCTGGATCTGTGAAGATTGTCGGGGTTGGAATGGAAATTCCAGGGTGTGCGACCAAATACCATTGCTCTTTTGGCTCTGCTGGGGTCAAAATTTCACCAACGCCTTCGGCAAACGCAGCATGACCTTTTACAAAAACAGGGACATCAGCCCCTAAACTCACCCCTAATTCGGCTAATGTTTCATCACTTAAACCCGCTTGCCAGTGGTAATTAAGTGCAATTAATGTGGTTGCGGCGTTAGAAGAGCCTCCGCCTAAGCCACCTCCCATTGGTAGCTTTTTATCGACACTGATATCGGCGCCTTGATACTGCAAAGGAATATGATGTTGTTGGCAATAATCACGCAGTAGTTTAGCAGCTTTAATAATTAAATTATCTTTATCTTCTACGCCATCAATTGGCGTTAAGATAGTTAACTGGGTATCATCACGAGGAGTAATCGTTAATGTATCGCCATAATCTAAAAACTGGAATAACGTTTGTAGATTATGATAACCATCCGAACGTTTCCCTGTGATATAGAGAAAAAGGTTTAATTTGGCAGGAGAAGGCCAACTTAGTGTCATTGCTGTATATCCCAGTTATCCATTTTTAATTTGATAATGCGTTCGCCTTGTTTTAACTCAAGACGTTGTGGCAGGTTAGGGGTAATGCTTGAATCATAAGCTTGGTAAGTCACAAGCCAATCACCTTCGGTGGCGGGTAATGTGACAGATTTTAATAAGTGATTTGCATCTAACTCAAAATTAGTTGCATCACCGGGTAAGCCAACAAGCCAAGCACGTAGATTTTTCAGTGGAATAACCATGCCAGTAAGTTGATAAATCATCTCCGCTGGGTTATCGCTATAATACTTTTTACCTTTATTGTCAGTAACTTCAATGACACCTGGCATAACATTTAAATCAAGCTCAGTGGTACCTAGCGGATTAGTCAATAATAAACGATAACGCTCATCTGCTTTGTCTTGCCAATAGAATCGAGCATAGGTTTTGTTTGTATCTTCGATATAAGCAAAAGCACCTCGAGTTTCATATTGTGAAATTTTCTTTAATGCTTGTTGGCGAGCTTGCCATTGCACATCGTTATCAGACGCAGAGCCTTGTGTCTTTATCTGATTTAGATTACAGGCACTCAGCAACAACGCCGTAAGCGGGATGATACGCAGGAGTTGTTTGGTTGAAAAAAAGCGTGAACGCATAGCTGAGAGATTCCTTTAATTCGTTATTAGTTAAAAAAAAGAGTATCATAAACCTTATGATATAACGATATTTCGTTAAATTGTGTATAGAAATCTCCTATCACTCAAGTAAGCTCTTTTATTGAATCTGTTCATCAAGTAGAATGGCGGAAATGAAGAGTCCATACTAAATGCGCTGTTTTAGGTTTACACTAAGTCAAGTCGCGAGGCGGTATTTATTCATAACTCGATATAGTTGATATGACGTTATTAGCATTAGGTATTAATCATAAAACAGCCCCCGTTGCTTTACGTGAGAAAGTTTCTTTTTCTCCCGATACCATGGGTGATGCCTTAAATAACCTCTTACAGCAACCTGCTGTCAGAGGCGGTGTTGTGCTGTCCACTTGTAACCGTACTGAGCTTTATTTAAGTATGGAAGACAAAGAAAATAGCCATGAACAGCTTATTCGCTGGTTATGTCAATATCACCAAATAGAGCCAAGTGAGCTGAAAAATAGTGTTTATTGGCATCAAGATAATCAAGCTGTCAGCCACCTAATGCGAGTGGCAAGTGGTTTAGATTCTCTTGTATTAGGTGAACCCCAAATTTTAGGGCAAGTTAAAAAAGCCTTTGCCGATTCCCAAAATTATGACTCGCTCTCTTCAGAGCTGGAACGTTTGTTTCAGAAGTCTTTTTCAGTTGCGAAAAGAGTGAGAACAGAGACACAAATCGGTGCCAATGCCGTTTCTGTTGCTTTTGCCGCTTGTACTTTAGCGCGTCAAATCTTCGAATCATTATCCTCTTTGACTATTTTATTGGTCGGTGCGGGCGAAACTATAGAATTAGTCGCTCGTCATCTTCGTGAGCATCAAGTTAAAAAAATCATTATTGCTAACCGAACTAAAGAGCGTGCTCAGCGTTTAGCCAATGAAGTCGATGCGGATGTTATTACATTATCAGAGATTGATGAATGCCTATCACAAGCTGATATTGTTATTAGTTCTACTGCAAGTCCTTTGCCTATTATTGGTAAAGGCATGGTTGAAAGGGCGCTTAAAAAACGTCGCAATCAACCTATGTTACTGGTGGATATTGCGGTTCCGCGAGATATTGAACAAGATATTGAAAAACTCAATAATGTTTATCTTTATAGTGTCGATGATTTAGAAGCGATTATTCAACATAACCGCGAACAACGCCAAGCGGCTGCTATTCAAGCCGAACATATTGTTCAACAAGAAAGTGGACAATTTATGGATTGGCTACGAGCGCAAGGTGCCGTGGGTGCGATTCGAGAATATCGAGACAGCGCTGAAATGTTACGTGCAGAAATGACAGAAAAAGCCATCACATTGATACAAAATGGAGCAGATGCAGAAAAAGTTATTCAGCAACTCTCACATCAATTGATGAATCGTCTAATTCACACACCAACGAAATCTCTTCAACAGGCTGCCAGTGATGGTGATATTGAACGCCTGAATCTATTACGTGAAAGTTTGGGTATTACCCATAATTAACTTTGTCTAACAGGATCTTAATCTACGAATGAAGCCTTCTATTGTCGCTAAGTTGGAAGCTCTACAAGAGCGTTATGAAGAAATTCAGGCACTTCTGTCAGAAGCCGATGTGATTGCCTCTCAGGAGCGTTTTCGTGCGCTTTCAAAAGAATACTCTCAATTAACCGACGTCACGGCTTGTTTTAGTCAATGGCGGAAAGTGCAAGACGACATCGAAGCAGCAGAAATGATGCTTGATGATCCTGAAATGAAAGAGATGGCGCAAGAAGAGCTGAAAGAAGCGCAAGCACTAAACGATGATTTAGAGCAACAGTTACAAGTGCTGTTATTGCCTAAAGATCCTGATGATGAATTTAACTGTTTCCTTGAAATTCGGGCAGGAACAGGTGGGGATGAAGCCGCATTATTTGCTGGTGATTTATTCCGTATGTATAGTCGTTATGCAGAATCACGTCGCTGGCGTATTGAAGTCATGAATGCTAACGAAGGTGAGCATGGTGGCTATAAAGAAGTCATTGCAAAAGTAGTGGGTGATGGCGCTTATGGGGTATTGAAATTTGAATCAGGCGGTCACCGTGTTCAACGGGTGCCAGAAACCGAATCTCAGGGTCGTATTCATACCTCGGCTTGTACGGTTGCAGTATTAGCTGAAGTGCCAGAAGCTGAATTACCTGATATTAGTCCAAGCGATTTGCGTATTGACACATTCCGTTCGTCAGGTGCGGGTGGTCAGCACGTTAACACCACTGATTCTGCAATTCGTATCACGCATATTCCAACGGGTATTGTGGTGGAATGTCAGGATGAGCGTTCACAGCACAAAAACAAAGCCAAAGCGATGTCTGTATTAGGTGCGCGTATTCGTGCTGCTGAAATGCAAAAACGTCAAGAAGCTGAAGCGTCTGAACGTCGTAACTTATTAGGCTCTGGTGATCGTTCTGACCGTATTAGAACGTATAACTTCCCACAAGGGCGAGTTACAGATCACCGTATCAACCTCACATTTTATCGTTTAGATGAAGTGATGGAAGGAAAATTAGATCCTCTAATTCAGCCTATTGTCACTGAGTATCAAGCGGACCAACTCTCTGCACTTTCTGAGTTAAATTAATGAATTATGAACAATGGCTGCGTCAAGCAGCCTTGCAATTAATTGAAAGTGACAGCCCTAAACGTGATGCTGAAATCCTACTTGGGCACGTAACACAACGTGCTCGAACGTACTTAATGGCTTTTAATGAAACGTTGCTTTCACAAGATGAATTAATACAATTATCGCAACTACTTACTCGACGTATTAAAGGTGAACCTATCGCTTATTTAGTGGGCGAAAGAGAATTTTGGTCACTGCCTTTAAAAGTCTCACCTGCAACATTAATTCCTCGACCTGATACCGAATGTCTTGTTGAACAAGCGTTAGAAAAACTGCCAACAGAGCCAACAACTATTCTTGATTTAGGAACGGGAACGGGGGCTATTGCACTTGCTATGGCATCAGAGCGTCCTGATTGCCATATTATTGGTGTGGATTTTCAAGCCGAAGCCGTGGCGCTAGCGCAAGAGAATGCGACCCGCTTAGCATTAAACAACACAGAATTTATGGAAAGTTGCTGGTTTAGTTCACTCTCTGGGTATCAATTTGGTATGATAATTAGTAATCCTCCTTACATAGATGAAAATGATGAGCATATTCATCAGGGGGATGTTCGTTTTGAACCTTTAACCGCGTTAGTCGCTGGTAATAACGGTTTTGCTGATATAGAAATTATCATCGAAACCGCCCGTCAGTTTTTAACTGATAATGGCTGGGTATTACTGGAACACGGTTGGCAGCAAGGTGAAGGTGTTCGCAAAATTTTTACTGATAAGGGTTACTGCTGTGTGGAAACTTTCCGTGATTATGGCGGTAATGAGCGAGTGACAGTAGGTCGTTGGAATTATGATAGAAACCATAGCTGATTACGAATTTAATAAAGCCCCTTTAGTTAAGGGCATGATCCTTATCTCTCAGGCTATTCGACCTGATTTTCCGACCACTTCTGTTGGTTATCAACTAGCACAACTTGTTGAGCAAGCAGAAGCTGAAATTCCTAAGCAAGGAAACATCAAAGAACAAATAGAAGCATTACTAAAACTGTTTTATAAGCAGTGGCACTTTAGTGGTGCAAGTGGTAAATATTGTCTTTCCGATACTTTATGGTTAGATAAAGTATTAGCGACACATGTGGGTTCTCCTGTTTCACTAGGTTCGATTCTTATTTATATCGCACAAGCGTTAAACCTGCCGTTAGCTCCTGTTATTTTTCCTACACAACTTATCATCAGAATAGATATTCCCAATGAAAAAACGTTATTTTTAAACCCAATAAATGGCGAATATCTATCACAACATACCTTAGAAGTTTGGTTAAAAGGGAATGTAGGAAATAATTCGGTGTTACTAGAGGCTGATTTAGAAGAATCAGAATACAGCTCCATTATTCGCAAGCTGCTAGATACCTTGAAAGTGTCTTTAATGGAAGAAAAGAATATGGAACAAGCATTAAAAGCCAGTGAAACGGTATTAATGTTTGATCCTGAAGATCCCTACGAAATACGTGATCGTGGACTGATTTTTGCTCAGTTAGAGTGTCATCATGTGGCAATTTCCGACTTAAACTATTTTGTTGAGCAATGTCCCGAAGATCCAATTTCAGAAATGATCAAAATTCAAATTCATTCGATAGAGCAAAATCCAGTTGTTCTACATTAAAAGTTTACGCAACGTACTTGATTAACACAGTACATTACAAACAGTATAGGGATAAATATGCAACATAAAGTGGTGAATATTGGTGATATCAAGGTAGCAAACGACCTACCATTTGTGCTTTTTGGTGGCATGAATGTATTAGAATCGCGCGATTTAGCCATGCGTATTTGTGAGCACTACGTCACTGTGACTCAAAAACTGAATATTCCTTATGTATTCAAAGCTTCTTTTGATAAAGCAAACCGTTCTTCTATCCACTCTTATCGTGGTCCAGGTTTAGAAGAAGGAATGAAGATTTTCCAAGAGTTAAAAGAGACTTTTGGTGTCAAAATTATTACGGATGTTCATGAATCAGCGCAAGCTCAGCCTGTATCAGAAGTCGTTGATGTTATTCAGTTACCTGCATTTTTAGCGCGTCAAACCGATCTTGTTGAAGCAATGGCAAAAACAGGTGCTGTGATTAACGTAAAAAAACCTCAGTTTGTTAGCCCTGGCCAAATGGGAAATATCGTCGATAAGTTTAAAGAAGGCGGTAACGACCAAGTCATTTTATGTGATCGTGGAAGTAACTTTGGCTATGATAACTTGGTTGTAGATATGTTAGGTTTTCATGTCATGATGCAAGCCTCTCAGGGCGCACCTGTTATTTTTGACGTAACGCATTCATTACAATGTCGTGACCCATTTGGTGCTGCATCGGGTGGCCGTCGTGCGCAAGTCGCTGAATTAGCACGCGCAGGTATGGCGGTAGGTCTTGCCGGATTATTTCTTGAAGCTCACCCAGATCCAGATAATGCACGTTGCGACGGCCCATCAGCTTTACCATTAGCAAAATTAGAGCCATTCTTAGCGCAAATTAAAGCCATTGATGACTTAGTAAAAAGTTTCCCTGAGTTAGATACCAGCAAATAAAATTGTTATGCAACTGCATACGGTAGTGAATATGTTCGGCGCTGATCTTCAGCGCCGTTATCACGAAAAGATCCATAAAATCACCCTCCATGGCGGTTTCAACTGCCCTAATCGAGATGGCACATTAGGGCGAGGTGGCTGTACTTTCTGTAATGTCTCTTCTTTTGCTGATGAACAAACGCAATATCATTCGATAGAAGAACAAATTGCGTTACAAGCCAAAAATATTAACCGAGCACATCGTTACCTAGCTTATTTCCAAGCTTATACCAGCACTTATGCCGAAGTAGAATACTTACGTACTTTATATGAAACCGCGCTATTACAAGCCGATATGGTAGGGTTATGTGTAGGAACTCGGCCAGACTGTGTTCCTGTTAGTGTATTGGATTTATTGCAAGGTTATCGCGATCAAGGTTATGAAGTGTGGTTAGAGCTGGGTTTACAAACAGCCCATGATAAAACATTGAAACACATTAATCGTGGGCATGATTTTCAGTGTTATCAAGCGACAACGCGAGAGGCTCGTCGTCGTGGTTTAAAAGTGTGTACGCACCTTATTGTCGGATTACCACGAGAAGATCATCTGCTTAATATGCAAACATTAGAACGAGTGGTTGAAACGGGGACTGACGGGCTTAAATTGCATCCTTTGCATATTGTTGAAGGTAGTACGATAGCTAAGGCATGGAAAGCAGGGCGTATTAATGCATTGACGCAAGAACAATATGTTTATACAGCGGGTGAGATGATCCGCCATACTCCCTGTGAAATTATCTATCACCGCGTTTGTGCCAGTGCGAGAAAACCGACCTTACTTGCCCCTGAATGGTGTGAAAATCACTGGCTGGGTATGAATGCGCTTTATCAAGATTTATTAAAAAAAGGTGTGCAAGGAAGTGGGATTGGTAATGGGTTTATTCCTTATTAAGTAAATTATTTCTTATATTAAGAATAAATATTGAAGTAAATAATTTCTCAAATTAAATCTTATAATTACTCATAATAAAAAAACGCCTTTAATCTTTATTTAATATTAATTAAAGGCGTTGGTTTTTTATCTGAAAAATCTAAATAACTACTGAATTAATTCCAAATCATCCAGTGCTTTTTGTAATGAAGGATAAAAATTAAGTTCTCCTTCAATAGGCGTGACTCTTGCTCTTGCCAACGTTTTTAAAGGTTGGAAGGGAATATCACACACAATCACATGAGTATTATGTTTGACATCAGTCACGAAATGTTGGAAGGCATGTAAGCCCCCTGCATCTAAGACTGGCACAGCATCCCATTGCATAATAACGGTTTTATAACCTTTGCTACGCTCACGTAATTCATTAAAAATACGCTCAGCAGCTGCAAAGAATAGCGGGCCATTAACACGCACAACTAATAATTGTTTATCATCATCGGTATAAGGAGATTCAGTTATTTTGGTCATATTGGCAATACGACGCATAAATAACAGTGAAGCTAATACAATACCGATAGTAATGGCAATGACCATATCAAAGAGAACGGTGAGTGATAAACATAACACTAAGACAATAATATCATCTTTAGGAGCGTGACGAATGAGATCAATAACTTTACGCGCTTCACTCATATTCCATGCAACAATTAACAGTAGTGCTGACATTGCGGCTAAAGGTAAATATGAAAGAAATGGGGCTAATACCAGTAAAGTTAATAACACTAACAATGAGTGAACAATCGCTGAAACTGGTGATGTTGCACCTGCGCGAACGTTAGCTGCTGAACGTGCAATCGCTGCAGTTGCTGTTATACCACCAAAGAAAGGGGCGACAATATTACCGACACCTTGTCCTAGTAATTCACCATTAGAATGGTGCTTTTTACCTGTCATGCCATCAAGCACAACGGCACACAGTAACGATTCGATTGCACCTAACATTGCCATTGAAAAAGCCGCCGGTAACAAAGCAGAAACTGTACTCCAATTTAATTCAAGAGATGCCCCAGTGCTTGGTAAATTCCAAGGTAAAACAAACTGAGGCAGTATCGGTGGAATACCTTGTCCAGTTGATCCATCTGGAAGTAGATAACTAAACTGTGAGCCAATCGTTGCAACTTCATGGCCAAACATATTCACAATACCCATTACTGCAGTACCCGCGATTAAAGCGGGTAAATGCCCTGGTAAGCGTAAATTTAATTTTGGCCAGTAGATTAAAACAAACAGTGTTGTTAAACCGATAAGCGTATCACCAAGGTGAATGGTAGGTAATGCAGAACCTAAGGCAATAATTTTATCGATATAAGTTTCTGGTACATGCGCCATTTCAAGACCAAAAAAGTCTTTTATTTGCATGGTCGCAATGGTGATAGCAATCCCTGAGGTAAATCCCAGTGTTACAGAAACAGGAATATACTCAATGAGTTTACCAAAGCGGGCTAATCCCATAACAACTAAAATAACGCCAGACATTAATGTGGCAATCAATAAACCACTTAAACCAAATTGCTGAGATACCGGATAAAGTATCACAACGAAAGCTGCTGTGGGGCCTGAAACACTGTAGCGAGAGCCACCAGAAACAGCAATGACTATACCGGCAATAGCTGCGGTATAAAGACCGTATTGCGGAGGAACACCGCTACCAATTGCCAGTGCCATGGCTAATGGTATCGCGATAATTCCGACGGTGATCCCTGCAATAATATCTTTTAATAAACGTGCAAAAGAGTAAGGCTCTTTTACACATGCATCAATAAATGCACTAAAGGGGCGAACCCGGTTAACTTTATGAGTTTTCATTTAGGCTTAAACCAAAATAAGAAGTCAGATGCCGAATAACGGCGATAAGGAAAAGAGAGGATATCGCTTTTATTCGCTGATAATAATGTGATACATCAAATTATTAATGTATATCTTAAAGCTTAGTGAAAATTAAATCAATTAAACTAATAAGTTAACGTAAAGAGATAATACAATGTATCTTATTGTATTTATTCTGTTGCTTGCTTGAAAATAAAGTTTAAATTTATTTAAAAATTATAAAAAGCGTTTTATTTTAGAATAAATGTCATTTATAGAGAGATAATAAAAGTCGTTTTCTGTCATAAAAATACGAATAGAGTTAAATAGTAACTAGATAAGCTATTCTTGATCATTAAAAATTAATTATTAGAGATTGTTAACTGATAAAAAATTATTAAATAAAACGATTAAGCCAAAATAAAATAAGTGGGTGTTGTATACTAAAGAAATAGTATCGAAAAATGAGTTTAAATAGGCTATAGATGGAAGCGAGAAAAAATAACTAGAATGAAAGTTGATATTTTTTCTACAAAAAAATAGAGCCTAATTAAAAAACTAGGCTCTATCTTAGAATATGGCGGTGAGAGAGGGATTCGAACCCTCGATACGTTGCCGTATACACACTTTCCAGGCGTGCTCCTTCAGCCTCTCGGACATCTCACCGTATTGTTGTTGGATATGTACTTAACATCTCTCAACGGGGCGCTACTATAGGGAAAAGGAGCATAAGCGTCAACAGCTAAATGCATTTTTCTTTTAACTTTTGTATCAAGCAGTCAAATAAAAAACAATATGCACAAATGCTAGACAAATTATGTAGTAAACCCATTCACGCAATAGGTTAGCGTATTGAAAAAAGAATTGAGATTTTCGTTAACTGGTTAACATTCTCAACATTTTTATTAACAACTTATTCAAAGAGACTTGAAATCAGAACGTAACCCTCGCACCCTATGATAAAAATGCTGGAGGAAGGCACAATGAATATTA
The DNA here is from genome assembly GCF_003144375.1 of Proteus genomosp. 4 str. ATCC 51469. NCBI lineage: Bacteria > Pseudomonadati > Pseudomonadota > Gammaproteobacteria > Enterobacterales > Morganellaceae > Proteus > Proteus genomosp. 4. Next base: position 24,926 of record NZ_PENV01000002.1, on the reverse strand, counting down.
TTTATTATCATCCTTTTTTTGACGCAGAGACATGGATCAACGGTATGAAGGCGCGTTTGCCGAATGCCAATATACGCATTTGGGAACCAGGCGATAATCAACCTGCTGATTATGCTATGGTTTGGCTTCCTCCTTATGAAATGCTTGCAAGTCGCAATCACCTTAAAGGTATTTTTGCATTAGGGGCGGGGGTTGATGCTATTTTAAAACAAGAACAACAAAAGCCTGGCACATTACCAACAGGTGTTCCTGTTATGCGTTTGGAAGACACCGGAATGGGGCTTCAAATGCAAGAATATGCGATTGCGAAAGTAATGTATTATTTTCGTCGCATGGATGATTATAAACGCCAACAATCACAACGTTTATGGAAACAGCTTCCTTCTCACTCTTATGATGATTTTGTGATTGGTGTTTTAGGTGCAGGTGCTTTAGGCGGGAGTGTCGCGACTAAACTCGCTGAACTAGGTTTTAAAGTGCGTTGCTGGAGCCGTAGTGAAAAGCAAATTAAGAATGTTGAAAGTTTTTATGGTAAAGAGCAACTTAAGGACTTCCTTAAAGAGTGTAATTTACTGATTAACTTATTACCTTATACACCAGAAACTCATGGTATTTTAAATTTTTCTCTTTTTGAACAACTTAAACCTTCATCCTATTTAATTAACCTTGCTCGTGGCGCACATTTAGTTGATCAAGATTTATTAGAAGCGATAGACCAAGGATACATTGCTGATGCAACTCTTGATGTTTTTGCTCAAGAGCCTTTAGCAGGTATGCATCCATTCTGGACTCATCCTCGAGTTTCTATTACACCACATATCGCGGCCTTTACCATTCCAAATATTGCAATGGATACTATAGTTGAAAATATTCAACGAATTGAAAAAGGAGAGACTCCTTTTGGTGTGGTTGATATGGATAGTGGCTATTAAGTTTCCTTCTCTTATATTTTGATTTTAGAAAGTGGGCGATAAAATTTATATTTATCGCCTATTTTTATCTCTAATTATTAAATAATATTACATTTTTAGTGTGTTATATAAATCCATAAGATTTTAATTGTAAAAAAAGATATATATTAATTATGATCTTATCAATGCTTAGAACATATTATTAAAAATAACATTTAATATTAATGAATATAAAATTTAAATTTATTAAAAATAAATATTATTAATATGAATTTATTCGTCTAAATAGAAAACGCTTTTACTCTTAATGCTAGAAGAATACACTGTATGTTTTTGTGGTTTTTATAGAATTAAACTCTGATTAATTGATGTTATCGAAAAGATAAGTTTATTAAATTGTCATTTTAGTCAACTTGGTGATATAAAGTAGTTTCCCATGTTTATCAGACAATATACCTATGAATATAGCAGAACTTCTTGAGCAAATAGCAGAGAAAGGATGGTGTGTATGGGATGATTTCCTCACACCAGAAGCTGTTCAATAACTACGCACTTGTTTTGGTGACAATGCACAACAAGCTCGTATTGGTCGTCATGAAAATCGTCAAGCAGAAACAACAATACGTAGCGATAAAATAAGTTGGCTAGAGCCAGAAATGGGTGAACCAGTACAACATTATTTAATGCAAATGGAGTCTATTCAACGTGCTGTTAATCGAGAGTTTTATTTAGGACTATTTGAATACGAAGCACATTTTGCGTGTTATGAGAAAGGAGCATTTTATAAAAAACATCTGGATGCTTTTAAAGAAAATGTAACTCGGCGTTTAACCACAGTGTTATATCTTAATGAGGATTGGACAACCGAAGATGGTGGCGAATTAGTTATCTATGATTTAAAGGATAACGAACTTGCGACAATCACACCAAAAGGAGGGCGTTTAGTTGTTTTCCTTTCAGAACAATTCCCTCATGAAGTGCTCCCTACTAATAAAGAGCGAGTGAGTATTGCTGGGTGGTTTCGAGTCAATGGTGTAAGAGATAATTTTCTTGATATTGCAAGTTAACTAATGCAACAAAAATGCTGTTGTCATAAAAGAGTTTTAAAGTCGTTATAATAAAACTGTTTTAAAAGATAAGTAGCATGGGATTAGGCGCGTTTCTTATATTAAGCAAAAGCTTAATTATTAAGAGCGCGCTTTTTCTGTTTTAAAAGCTCCCTTTGGTTAAATTAATACTTATAATAATAAAAAAGAAAAAAGTTGATTTTCTTGTCGTTAAACGCACAATAACGCGAAACTTTTTAGGATAAAAAATACAATGAATGAATTCTCAATAGTTTGCCGACTTTTAGGCACATTATTTCAACGTGACCCAAATGATCCTATTTTAGCGCCAATTATTAAAATGGTTGGTGAAGGAAAATTGAGCCAGTTATGGCCATTGGAGCAAGACGAGTTATTTAATACATTAAAAAATAGTGTCAAAGATTTGGCTATTGTTGAAGCTGATTACCAATCTCTTTTTGGTGGAGAGGCGCCTGCTGTATCTATTTATGCTCATGATTACGAAGAGATCAAAGAAGACGATGTTCGTCAATTCTTAATTGCAAGAGGTATGCCAGTTACTGAGAATGCAACAGACAGTTTTGGCGCTTTATTACTTGCTGCTTCATGGCTGGAAGATAATTCAGCAGAAGATGAAGTATTAGCTCAAATACAGTTATTTGATGAATACTTATTACCTTGGGCTGGGGCATTTCTTGGTAAAGTAGAAGCTCACGCAACAAGTGGTTTTTATCGTACATTAGCTGCAATTGCGCGTGGTGCGTTATCGGCATTACGTGAAGAGCTTTCTGATGATGAAAAGGGTGAAGATACTGAAGCAGAGTAATATCTTATTTTCTTTGCAAAAGTATTTTACTATTCATAAAAAAGGCAAACCATTAGGTTTGCCTTTCTCATTAATGTCGATAAATATTTTTAATCAACTCACGTAACTATTAGAGTTGGATCACGAATTTACCCGGTTTAACTTCAATGCCTTTTGCCAGTTTAAATGCCGCGGCTTCAGCGCTATTTTTCTCAGGATTGAGGATATAAACAGGATGATTATCAAAATACGTTGCAATGGTGGCATCTAAATAAGGTTTTAATGCGACAACGACAGCATCCATTTTTTCTGGCGATACTTTATAGTTATCAATAGTCATGGACTTTATGTATATCGCACCTTGATCGGCTTGATAAGAAGGTTGACCTGATAATGTAAGATCAACTTTGGCACTTGTTTTACCAAAAAATGAATTAATTTTTAGATCGGCAGTACCTGAAAGGTTAATTTTACCCGGCTCTGTACGACCAATTTGGATTGAAAGATTACTTAATCTGATATCAGCGGATACAACTTCATCTTCACCAATATGTTTTTGAAGATTTGTTTTCCGGCTAATATAGTCATTAATCAAATTTTCACTTACATCAAATTGCTTGAGCTGATCACAACCCACCACAAAGCTTGTTAGTAATAATATGGTTGTTAGAAGAATAGCTTTCATAAACACTCCTTGATCATTGATAACTAAAAGTTTACCTGATATCTAAGGAGTAAGCATGGCTGTTTCTATTTTTTTACGATTAAATTGGCGATGTAGTGCGTAAAGCGTTATTAATCCTACCGTACCTAATAAGAACCAAGGTAATTCAGGCATATCAAATTGGTTACCTAAATCGTACATCCATCCACCACCGGTGTATCCGATTGCGCCACCAAAGGCCAAGCCTAAGCGGCTAAATCCCATATAACTGCCACGAGCGCGAGGATCAGCCAGGGAGGCACTTAATGTTTCGCGCGCAGGCTCTGCAGTGATCGTGCCGAGATAAAATAAACCAATAATTAAGAAGATGCCTTGTAATGAATGGATCATTCCAACAGGAAACATGCTGATGCTCATTAAAAATAAGCCTGCCATTAAACGCTGTTCCAATTTGAAACGTTTTTCACTCCAGCGCGCAATAGGATAGAGCAAGGTTAAAGAGAGTAGTGCTTCAATGGCATACATCCATTTTACTGCTGTGGGAGTACCGGCGATATCGTTAACGATAATAGGGAACATCAACATGACTTGAACAGACAATACAAAATAGCCTGTTAACGTTAAGACATAACTGACAAAACGTTTATCCAGTAATACACGATTTAGCCCTTCTTTAATCGGTGTTCTGGTAGTAGATATGCGGTAAGCAGGTAATAACCAAGCATTGAATAAAGCAGCAATAACAAAAACACCAGCGCCAACCCAGCATACTAAATGAAAATCATATAATAATAACCAACTACCAATCAGCGCCCCAATAACTGCTCCTGCACTATCTTGCATTAATAATAGAGAATAAAAACGACCACGTTCATAAGGACGGGTTAATTTAATAACTAGTGCTGTGCGAGGTGGATCAAATAATGTTCCCCCTAATGCAGATAAAATGCAAGATAACCAAAGTATCCACGGTTGGTCTGCCATTGCCATTAAAGCAAAACCTAAAGCACGTAATAACATTCCAGTTATTATCATTGGTTTTGCACCAAAGCGGTCTGCGATGGCGCCACCAAAAATACCTAGGCCTTGCTGGACTAACTGTCTAAGCCCTAATGCAAAACCGACAATAACACCAGCCCAACCCAATTGTTCGACGAAACGAATAGAAATCAGAGGAAAAACGACGAAAAAACCTAAGACAACTAACATATTGTCAATTAGGAGGAAGTATTTACCCAAGGTACGGGCTTGTGTTACCAGTGCCATTACTCACCATCAATAAGCAAATAATTTAAATAAAATAAGGGGGGAATGAAATAATTTATTTCTTCGACTATTCTGTCTCTAAATGTGCATAATTCCTAGTAAATTAAAGATGATATTTTTTTATTAAGGTTAGTGGCAGAATAAGAAGAGTTACTTCAGAATTAGGCTTATTTATATCAAAGGATAATGGGATCGCAATGTTTGGTTATCGTGGTGGAGTTCCTAAAATTCGTTTCGAAACGACAAGAATGATAATTCGTTTAGCTTATGAGCGAGATGCGGAAAAATTGGCTGATTATTATACATTAAATCGTCGTTTTTTAATTCCATGGGAACCCTTAAGAGATAAAACACATTATTTGCCTTCCGGTTGGGAACATCGTTTGCAATATATGAACGAATTACATCGACAAGAAAGTGCATTTCATTTTTTGTTGTTAACACCAACTGAAGATGAAATTATTGGTGTGGCTAATTATAGTAATGTGATGCGTGGTGCCTTTAATGCCTGTTTTTTAGGTTATTCCGTAGGTGAGAAATGGCAAGGTAAAGGTTATATGTCTGAGGCATTAACTGAAACGTTGCGTTATATGCAACGCCAGCAAGGTATGCACCGTATTATGGCGAATTATATGCCTCATAATTTACGTAGTGGTAATTTATTGGCGAAGCATGGTTTTGAACGAGAAGGCTATGCAAAAAATTATCTGCAAATAAACCAAGAATGGCGTGATCATGTATTAACCGCATTAACAACAATAACTTACTGTAAAAGATAAGTAGCCCATGTTGTTAAGGATGAAGCACTGTTTATAATTATAGTGGTGCTTTTTTCAGTGCTTTTAATCCATATATTGATGCTAATAGTGATATTGAATTTGCCTTTAGTTGATTTTTTTCAACATATAATACCAATGTTGAATATGAAAAATAGATTGTGTTAGGCGCGATGATCCTTTTCTCTCAATATAAAACCCATTTTTTTGATATAAATAAAGAGCACCTTTATGATGAGTATCCACATAAAGTGATAAATATACTTTTTTCAGAATATCTTTACTGTATTGCGATATCCATTGAAGTATTGCATAAGCGATACCACGACCTTGATAAGTGGGTAAAACAGCAATATGAGCTAAATAAACTTCATTTTCTTTTGGCGTATAATCAAATAATGAAAAGAAAATTTTTTGCTTAATATAATGAATAATGCCATTGCGCCAATAATTAGAGAAAGGTGTTTTAGCAAAAGAATTTGATATAAATTGAGCTTCTTTTGTGACTAAACAAAATGTTGCAATTATCTTTTCATTCTCGGTGACAACAAATTGTTGGCTATTCTTTTTACACGCTAGTGTATTCCAAATGGCTTCTAATTGCTGACTCTGTTTAGGGTGAGCAATATCAATGTTAAAAGCATTCAATTTAAAACGAAAGGCTTGTGCAAATAATTGAATAATTTCAGTAAGATCTGAAGGCTCTGCAACGCGAAGCTGATAGTGTTCATTAAGTAATTGCATGATATCGTTACTCTGCAATAATAGGGTTAACTTTTAGACTGTTTGGTCTACTTTATTCTAGACTAATCAGTCTAATTTATTTTGTCTAGAGATTTTAGTTTATGAACAAGACAGCGACTGAAAAACAAAAAGCAAAAATGAAGCACATCATTGATGCCGCAATGCGTTGCTTTGCCGTAAAAGGCTTTCATTCCACATCAACAGCAGAAATTTGTCATGAAGCAGGGATGAGTCCCGGAAATGTATTTCATTATTTTCCCAATAAAAATGCGATTATTGAAGCGATTGCGTTAGAAGATGCACAGCTTTTTGATGAGATTTTTTGTCGTTATGAAGCGCAAGAAGAGAGTATTCAGGCAGTTATTGGTTTAATGACAGAGATTATAGCGCTTTATAATCATCCAGAGTACGCGCGCATTAGTATTGAAATTTTTGCTGAAGCTTCACGTAATGCGAGTATTCACGAAATTTTCATTGAAAATGAAAGAAACAATAAGCAACGTTTGATTGCCATGTTAGAAAACGGTATTAAAAAAGGGCAAATTGACCCGCTATTAGAGCCAGAAAAAATGGCTACTTGGTTATTTGTGATTGCAGATGGTTCTATGGGGAGAAATATTATCGATCCTGAGTTTAGTGAAAATGATAGCCAAACGATGTTGGAATTAATGTTGAGAAAAATATTAGCTAGACCATAAATTATAGGTGTTTTTCTCTTATTGGAATCAGTTAAAAGTAAGTTGAAACTGCTTATTTTTAGCCAATTGATGATTGATTTTTCGATGTTAGAGACGGAGTATAGTCCCTTTCTTTTTATTCCATTCAACAAAAATTAGAATGACTTTATGAATTTACTTAAATCACTGGCCGCAGTGAGTTCTATGACTATGTTTTCACGGGTTTTAGGATTCATTCGTGATGCAATCATTGCGCGTATTTTTGGCGCAGGTATGGCAACAGATGCTTTTTTTGTTGCATTTAAATTACCGAATTTACTTCGTCGTATTTTTGCAGAAGGGGCATTTTCTCAAGCCTTTGTGCCAATATTAGCTGAATATAAAAATCAGCAAGGTGATGAAGCAACACGTACTTTTATCGCTTATGTTTCAGGTATGCTAACACTGATCCTTGCCGTTGTTACGGTGATTGGTATTATCGCTGCACCATGGGTTATTTATGTCACAGCGCCAGGTTTTAGTAGCTCGCCAGATAAGTTTCAACTTACGACCGATTTATTACGAATAACCTTTCCTTATATTTTCCTTATTTCTTTGGCTTCATTAACGGGCTCTATTTTAAATACATGGAACCGTTTTTCAGTACCTGCTTTTGCACCGACATTACTCAATGTCAGTATGATATTTTTTGCTTTGGTAGTCGCACCTTATTGTAATCCACCAATTATGGCATTGGCATGGGCGGTTGTTGCTGGCGGAATATTACAACTTGGTTACCAATTACCGCATTTGAAAAAAATCGGCATGCTTGTACTACCTAGAGTCTCATTTAAAAACAGTGGTGTTTGGCGTGTTTTAAAATTAATGGGGCCTGCTATTTTAGGTGTTTCGGTTAGCCAAATATCTTTAATTATCAATACAATTTTTGCTTCTTTCTTAGTGTCTGGGTCGGTTTCTTGGATGTATTATGCTGATCGTCTTATGGAGCTACCGACCGGGGTGTTAGGGGTTGCATTAGGCACTATTTTATTACCTTCATTATCGAAGAGTTTTGCTAGTGGTAATACTGAAGAATATAGAAAGCTAATGGATTGGGGATTAAGGCTGTGCTTTTTATTGGCACTACCTTGTACGATTGGTTTAGCTGTATTATCAGGGCCGTTAACGGCATCTTTATTCCAGTATGGCAATTTTAATGCTCATGATGCGTTAATGACACAACAAGCGTTAATCGCTTACTGTGTTGGGTTGATGGGACTTATTATCATAAAAATCTTAGCGCCTGGTTTCTATTCGCGTCAGGATATTAAAACACCTGTAAAAATCGCTATCGCAACATTAATACTGACACAATTAATGAATCTCGCATTTGTCGGTAGTTTAAAGCACGTTGGTCTTGCGCTTTCTATTGGTATTGCAGCTTGTTTTAATGCCTCTATGTTATTTTGGCAAATTCGTAAAAAAGATATTTATCAACCTTTGGCGGGTTGGCCAGTCTTTTTGTTAAAACTAACAATTGCGTTGGTGGTAATGGGGGCTGTTTTAGTTGGAATGTTATGGATCATGCCAAGCTGGGATATCGGAAGTATGCTTATGCGTATTTTACGTCTATTACTCGTCGTTGTAGTTGGGGCTGGCAGTTATTTTGTTGCTTTATATGTATTAGGTTTTAGGCCTCGTCATTTTTCATTACGCGCTTTATAGTTCATAAAATATGCTCCCCGCTTTTTGTATAAAAGCGGGGAGGTTTAAATTAACAATTTTTTTATCATTACTATTCCTCTCATTTAGATCCTTTCTCTATTTCTAGACTATTTATAATGCAACATTGATCACACTTTTGGCATTTAGTTAGATTAGCTCTATGCTGTTCAAAAAGAAAAATAGAATAAAAAAATACAGAAATTTTTTTTCTTCATTATTTTTTTATTAAATTTTTTTTCCAATTTCTGAATGATTTATACAGTTTTTCGGCATTAGAATGTGTTTTTTAAGTGAAATGCATAAATTAATTTAATCATTATTCATACCGAATATCTTTAGACAATTTGTTTACTTGTACAGCTATTCTACATAAAGTAAAAAAATAGACGCTATATTCTAAGCACTTACGGTTTGACGAATTATCTTTTTTTAGATAAACTCTCTGGTGTTGTTTAGGTTTAAAAAATGACACATCTGTTAAATATTTCTTACTTAATGATGAGATATTGCAAATATTTCAAAATATTGCAGTATATTTTAAAACATTTAATTTTTTTGATTTAAGACATATTATTATTTCTTTATTCAGGTAGATTAACCGTGACTGTAAAGTTATTTGCTTGTTATCGTTCAGTACTACTGAAAGTGATCATATCTATTTTGTCTGCGCTTCAAATAGGTAATACGATTGCTAGGGATAAGCAGTAAACAATAAGTCGTGTGAATAATGAAATTAATGCTAAATCTATTATTAATAGATAATTAGATTACTGGTAATTCGGTATGGTACACTAATTGTTGCTTTCATTTGTCCGCCATTGTTTTCTGTTTTTCCCTCTCTTTTCAAAACCTTCGCAATAGTTCTTATTTTTTTCATTAATAGCTCAATAACTCAAATATTTCTCCATTTGTTCGCTATACTCAAGGCAGTTATAAACGATTAGATATTTCTAGTTTAAAGACTATTAAATAATCAATTAGACGGTTTTTAGTAAAAATAAAAATAAAAGAGTGTCAAGGAGCTACTATGAAAAAAGCAATTATCATTTCTGTATCATTAGCTACGTTATTTCTTGCTGGTTGTACTGCTGATGGAAAAATCAATACCTCAAAATTAACGCCAGTTAACTGTGTGGGTGTATTTGACAAAACAAATGAGCAACTGTCATTTACGGCTAAAGACGTCAACGATCGCCTTTATAGCCCAAGCAAGCCAATAGATAGTGTTGATGGTTGGATTGAGGTAAAAGATATCAGAGGGCTATTGTGTCAGGATGTTATAACTGCTAATGAAGATTAATGATTAAGTAGCATTGGAAGTGAGATTGAGTAATCGTTTGAAGTGTTTTTTAGCTATATTGAATTAAGAATTAATGTATAAAAAAACCGATGGTCAAATGCCATCGGTTTTTTTGTTTCTGTAATTTGTGCGCTTAAGCTAATTACATTCTATCGACCGTTTCGATCCCTAAAGTATCTAAACCTTGTTTTAAGGTTCTTGCGGTCAAGCGCGCCAGTTTTAGACGGCTTTGGCGAGTGTTTTCATCTTCAGCAGATAAGATAGGGCAGTTTTCATAAAAACCAGAGAAGGTTTGTGCCAAATCGTAGAGATAAGCACACATCACATGAGGTGTTCCTTCACGAGCAACTTGCATGATGGTCTCATCAAATTGCACTAAACGTAATGCAAGTTGTTTTTCATGAGATTGTGTTAATGTGATTGGCTGAGTTAATGTGCTTTCATCAATTTCAGCACGTTTAAAAATTGAAGCAACACGAGTATAAGCATATTGCATATAAGGTGCGGTATTACCTTCAAAGCTTAACATCAGATCCCAATCAAAGATGTAATCTGTTGTACGGTTTTTAGATAAGTCAGCGTATTTCACAGCACCAATACCAACAACGCGAGCAACATTATTTAATTCATCTTTATCCATATCTGGATTTTTTTCAGCAATTAATGTGCGCGCTCTTTCTTGTGCTTCATCGAGTAAATCCGTTAAACGGATAGTACCACCAGAACGTGTTTTAAATGGACGACCGTCTTTACCTAACATCATGCCGAACATATGGTGTTCAAGTAACATTGAATCAGGGATATAACCTGCTTTACGGACAATTGTCCATGCTTGCATTAAATGCTGATGTTGGCGAGAGTCGATATAATAGAGAACACGATCAGCATGTAGATTATCGTGACGATATTTAGCACAAGCAATATCGGTTGTTGTATAAAGGTAGCCACCGTCTTTTTTCTGAACGATAACACCCATAGGTTCGCCTTCCTTGTTTTTATATTCATCAAGGAAAACAACGGTTGCACCGTCACTTTCTACAGCAAGGCCTTTTGCTTTTAGGTCAGCAACAATACCAGGTAACATTGGGTTATAAAGACTTTCACCCATAATGTCGTCTTCGGTTAATGTGACGTTAAGACGCTGATAAGTCACTTGGTTTTGTTGCATCGTGATATCAACAAGTTTGCGCCACATTGTACGGCAATATTCATCACCGCCTTGTAATTTTACAACGTAATTACGCGCACGCTCTGCAAAGACTTCATCTTCGTCATAGCATTTTTTTGCTTCACGATAGAACTCTTCGAGATCAGATAACGCCATATCTGCGGCATTTTCGTTTTGTTTTTTCTCTAAATACGCAATTAACATACCAAATTGCGTACCCCAATCACCAAGGTGATTAGCACGAATAACGTTATGACCTAAGAAAGATAATGTACGCGCACTTGCATCGCCAATAATCGTAGAGCGTAAGTGACCGACATGCATTTGTTTTGCAACGTTGGGAGAAGAATAATCAATAACAATAGTTTGAGGTGTAACAGATGTTACATTCAGATGTTCATCGACTAATGCGTCTTCTGCTTGCTTTGCAACCCATTGTGGCGATAAGAAGATATTGATAAAACCAGGGCCCGCGATTTCAACTTTATCTGCAATACCTGTAATATCAAGCTGTTCCAGAATTTTCTCTGCGAGTTGTCGGGGTGGGATCCCCATCTTTTTTGCTGCTCCCATGACACCATTTGCCTGATAGTCACCAAATTGCACTTTGGCTGACTGGCGGACAAGTGGTTCGCTATCAGCGGGTGCGCCAGCGGCACACATTGCCACACTGATTTTTTCTGAAAGAAAAGCCTGAATATTCACCGGGTTACCTTAAATTATTGAGAAAATAAAACCTGACGACAAAAGCCTGACAGGTTTATTATAAAGAATTAGGATTAACCTTGAATTTATAACATATTCCGGCTAGAACATGCTACCATCTGCGCCTTATCTTTAAGGTTTTTTCTCTGTTTTTTCATTAAGGTTACTCAAAATGGCGTTATTTTCTTCAATCCCTCAATTAAATGATTTAACTCACGAGCTTCCACAGTTTGAAGAAAAAATGATACAGCTTGCCAATCAGCTAGGTTTGAATTTTTCACTTTATCTTATTGATCATGTTTCGTTACGTTGTCACGATTTAATATTGGCTGAACAATGGAGAAAAGGTCTTAGTCAATGTGGAAAGTGTATTTCTGATAATATTATTAACGGACGTCCAATTTATCTTTTTCAATTAGACACACCATTAACGGTTTTAAATCAAGCAGTTTCTATTGTTGAATTACCATTTCCCACCCATAAAATATATGAGTACCAAGGTTGGGAACATATTGAGCAAGTGATCTCTGTTGAGCCTTCTGATTTAGTCAATAATGTTATGGCATTTTTACCATCTCCTTTACCAGAGAGTATTAGCTTAAAAATCAGTGAACCTAAAGGCGAAAAAGAACGCTTGCCTAATCCCACTGTGGCTATTTCTAATGGTAAAGTGACTGTGAAGTATCATCCTTATTCGTTACTTGAAATCGTAGAAAGTGAGTGTTGAACGACACTTTCAGAAAATAGTTTGCTTGTGTCAGCACAAAATTCTGATAGTGGAATTGAATGAATAACGATATTCGACAACTATTGTTAGTAATCGCTGAGAAATGATATTTATTTTCTGATTACTTTCTGTATTAAGGATAAAGAGGGATGATATGGCTACGTTGGAGATTTGTTGTTTTGGCGCAGAGTGTGCGCTGGTGGCAGAACGAGCAGGTGCGGATAGAATTGAACTATGCACCAGTCCATCAGAAGGTGGCATTACGCCAAGCTTTGGAATGCTAAGACAAGTCAGAGATCTGGTTCGTATTCCCGTTCATCCTATTATTCGCCCTCGAGGGGGGGATTTTTGTTACACACAAGCTGATTTTTCAGCAATGAAAAATGATATTAGCCTTATTCGTGATATGGGCTTCCCTGGTGCAGTTGTTGGTTTATTAAATGAAGAAGGGCATATTGATTTGCCTAAAATGGAAATTCTAATGGAGCTTGCGGGTCCTTTAGCTATTACTTTTCATCGTGCTTTTGATATGTGTATTAATCCATTATTAGGGTTAGAACAACTGACTCAGTTAGGTGTTTCTCGTATTTTAACATCAGGCCAGCAAGCGAATGCAGAATTAGGTTTACCTTTATTACGAACATTAAATGAAAAAACACAAGGTCCCGTTATTATGGCGGGAGCTGGTGTAAGACTAAGTAATATCCAAAAATTCTTAGATGCAGGTTTAAAAGAAATACATAGCTCTGCAGGTAAAGTTGCACCCTCAACCATGATTTATCGTAAAGCTGGTGTCACAATGAGCTCAGACAGTGAAGTTGATGAGTTTACCCATTATTGTGTGGACGAAGACACGGTTGAAGCGATGAAAGACATTATGAGTATTTATACGCCATTAGCCTCTTAGTTTTAGTTAACTTTAATTAGTTTTAATGACCAATTTTAAAACTGCGCCTTTATAGCGCAGTTTTTTTTATGCAATCTCATCCAATACTAAAGTATGTGTTATACCGCAATGTTCAACAAAGGTTTCATCATGCGAAACCAGTAACAATGTACCTTGATATTCAACGAGTAAATTTTCCAATAATTGTTTAGATCCAATATCAAGGTGATTATCTGGTTCATCAAGCAATAATACCGCAGGGGGAATTGGACTCTGGGTTAAAGCCAATAACGTTGCTTTTAATTGTTCGCCACCACTTAGTTTTTCTAGAGGGAGTAATGAGTTATCGCCTCTGATCCTTAACATACCCAGCCGTGTTCGCCATTGTTCGATAGAAATAGCGGGTTGATATTGGTGTAGTGCTTGTGCAACAGGTAATGTTTTATCAAGTAGAGCAAGATGTTGATCAAGATAACAAAAGTCTTTATTAAGACGAAACTCACCAGAACGTGGGCTAAATTGTTGGATCAGACATTTCAATAATGTCGATTTTCCACACCCATTTTTACCTTTAATATGCCAATGCTCATTACCGTAGGCTGAAAATGAAATAGGGCGCTGATAACCATACGGAAGCTGAAGATTATCCACAAATACATTTAAACGATGCCCATCGCTTTGATAATTCAAGATCATTTTCTGCTGATGAACATGCACTTTTTCTTCATCGACACCTTGTTTTTGAGATTGCATATCTTCTATTACACGCTGATGCCGTTTTGCTACGGCTGATTGGCGTTGTTCTGCTCTATTTTTTTGCATATCCAGTAGAAGTAGGCACTGAGAGCCACTTTGCCTGATTGATTCACCTTGGCGTTTACGTTGCGTTGCTTTTTGTAATGTGGCTTGTTGTTGGCGTTTTTCATTTTTAATTTTGCTATTTAGTCGATCACTTGCAGCTTCCAACGAGGCTATTTCTGTATTTTTTTGTGTTTCATATAAAGCATAATTTCCACCATATTCAGATAAACCTTTTTCACTTAACTCTAAAGTAGTGTCTGCATAAGTGAGTAAGTTTCGATTGTGACTAACAATAAGAGAGCCTGCTTTATGTTGAGCTAATTGTTTTATTAGCCATTGTCGCCCTTGATAATCAAGATGATTATCTGGCTCATCCAAAAGAAGAAAGCTCTCGGTTCGTAAAAATACACGGCAAAGTGCTAAACGTGTTTGTTCTCCACCACTTAAATGCGTAATAGGAGTATCTAATGCGACAGGGAGTTGTGCTGAATCTAATAAATTCTGCCACGTAACAGGAAGTTGCCATTTGCCATCAAGCAACTCAATATCTTCTAATGTAGCAATACCGGCATCAACGCGTTGGAATGCTTGATAAATTTCATGAATATCTAACGCTTGGGCGAGTGTATTACCTTGTAATCGTGTTAATTGATCAACGTGAACAAAAGGCATATTCCAATTAACCTGCCCAGATGACGGTGTTATTTTTTGTGCTAATAATCTTAGTAGTATGGATTTCCCTTTACCGTTATGGCCGATTAATGCATTTTGCTGACAAGCCAATGAGCGAGTTAATGGTGGAAAAAGACGTTTTTGATTAAACTCGATTGTAAGTTGTGAAAAGTGACAGGCTATTGTCATAGTAATACCTCCTAAGCGAAATAGGTGGCAGACAGCCGAGATCTTTTTCTAGATGCGACGAAATAAATTATTGTCTGCCAGTAACAGAAAATGAATACCCAAAAGGTATTTGAAAAATTTTCTGGCAGAATTTAATTCATCGTAGGGGAGTGCCTTCTTAAAAATAAAATAGGAAATGTAACCAGCTCATTATAGCGATAAACATCCCCTGATCAATAGGCAATTAACGTTGTGACCATCGAGTTACTTTTTCTCTGTTATAAATAAATTTAATTTTTTTATAAAGAGGTGAAAACATTGTAATTGTCAAAAAAACAAAAGGAATGGTATATAAAAGTGTACCTAATGCCATACCAACATGGGGCGCATTAAAATATTCACTATGTGAGGCGATTAAATTTAAATAATTTACTTTGTCTAAATATTCAGGTGTTAAACCACCGTAAGGAATAATAAATCGAATTATTGCAATTAAGAAAATACAAAATAGAAAATTTAGCGTCATATATGCAGAATTAAGAATGTTTTTATTCCAAGCTTCTCTACTTTTTGCTTGATAGCTACCAATAAGGCGATTAGCGACGATAACTGCGTAGAGCCAAAGCACAATATTTTCATCGCCCATGACAAAACTATTAATCATAAAGGCAAATACGCTATAAACGGGGACAAGAACAAAGACAAGCTTAGTGCGTGCTAATACAGCCATAAATAGGCCTGAATGGACCAGAATAAATTCAAAGATAAAAATAACGGTTAAATTATAAATGGTCTGAACACTAAATAATGCGGGATAGCACCAAACGGTAATAATAAAAGCGATATAGAAAAATTGGGTAAAATAATCAAACCAAGAGAATAACTCACTGATTTTACGCTGTAACGGCGTAAGTGTAACAGGTGATTCTTCTGCTAAAAAATTTTGCTTAGCAAAAAAAAGCTCTCGCTTTTCACTCTCTTTTCGTTGCTTATTAAGAACCAGAGATTGCTGCTTTTGTTGTGCGATCCTTTTTTGTTTAGCTTGCTTATTTTCTTTATATTTTGCCATAGTGAGCTTTTATAGAGCCAATTTTATAGTTATAAATAGATCCAAGTTTGATGAAGTCATTTTTAAATACAATTTAATATAGAAAAAAGGATATCTCTATAAGATACCCTTTTTATAATGATTATTTGTAGCACACTTAAAATTAATCAAATTTAAGGCTTAGTTGCAATTAATATTGCACGCTTAGGTGCTGGATAACCTTCAACTGTTTTTGTTTTATCGTCAGCATCTAAGAATGCATCTAATGAATCTGTTATCATCCAATCCGTTTTACGTTGTTCATCTAGAGAGGTTGTGTTTTCATCGACAATGCGTACATCTTTAAAACCACATTTCTCTAACCAAACTTTTAGCATTTTTGCCGATGGAATAAAATACACGTTACGCATTTGTGCATAACGTTCACCAGGGATCAGACATTGAAATTCATCACCATCAACAACGAGGCTTTCTAATACTAATTCACCGCCTGAAACCAATTGATTTTTTAATTGCCATAAATGATCAAGTGGTGAACGACGATGATAAAGTACACCCATTGAGAATACGGTATCAAAGGCTTTTAATTCTGGCATTTGTTCAATACCAACAGGAATTAAATGTGCACGTTGATCATTCCCTAATAATTTTCTGACGGCTTCAAATTGGCATAAGAAAAGTTGAGTAGGGTCGATCCCCACAACAAACTCAGCACCTTCACCTAACATTCGCCACATGTGATAACCACTGCCACAACCTACATCCAGCACCAAACGGCCTTCAAGAGGGGAAAGGTGAGGTAAAACACGATCCCATTTCCAATCTGAACGCCACTCTGTATCAATATCGACCCCATAAAGAGAGAAAGGGCCTTTTCGCCATGGCATTAAGGATTTCAGAATATTATTTAAACCTAGTTGCTCACCGGCACTTAATGTAGGTGTTTTATTGGCAATTACTCCATTTTTTAAATCAAGTTCAGTAGGGGTTATTTCAGGCAAACCATCAAGCATTCTTTCCCATGAGGAAAAGTGACCGTGTAACGCATTTGAGCGCCATTCTGATAATTGAGCAGGTAATGTATCTAACCAATGAAATAAGCGCTCATCTTGCGCAATAAGTTGATAGAACGAACCAAAATTAATCATTAGTTATTGCCTTTAATCGCTAAAAGAGAGCCAAAATTAAAACATTGGAACCAAACTTCTGCATGAGGGAAACCTGCATTATGTAAGCGAGTTTTATGGGTTTCAACAGAGTCTGTCAGCATGACATTTTCTAACATGCTACGTTTTTGGCTAATTTCTAATTCGCTGTAACCATTAGCGCGTTTGAAATCATGGTGCATATTAAACAATAATTCACCAATTTCTTTATCTTCAAAACTGAATTTTTCAGAAAGAACTAACACACCACCAGGGTTAAGGCCTTGGTAAATGCGGTTTAATAATATTTGGCGATCGTTTGGTGCTAAGAATTGTAAGGTGAAGTTAAGCACGACCATTGAGGCATTATTGATCTCAATATCGAGAATATCTCCCTCAATAATATCGACGGGAGTGTCTGCTTTATAGGCATCAATATGGCGTTGACAACGCTCTACCATAGCTGGTGAATTATCAACACCAATAATTTTACAGCCTGTCACATCAATATTACGACGCATCGAAAGGGTTGCAGCACCTAAAGAACAGCCTAAATCATAGACTTGGCTATTGGGTGTAACAAAGCGACCTGCAAGCATACCAATCATAGAGATGATATTTGAATAACCGGGTACTGAGCGTTTTATCATATCAGGAAACACTTCAGCGACTTTTTCATCAAAGCGCCAGTCACCAAGGTTTGCAATAGGTGTCGCAAATAAGCTGTCTTGTTGTGATGATTTTGAATTCGACATAACTAAAATAGGTTTAAGGAATAAAAGAAGCAAGCATTCTACCAGAAGCGACGGTGCTCACAAAGTTGCATTATTTAGAAAGAAATTGGAAAAAATAAATAAACCTTTTTGATACCTTGCCGTTATTAGACACAACAGCAAGGATGTCGGTTTTGATCATGGATGATCATGTTATTCCCACGAGGACTTAGTAATAAAAGGAAAAGATTTGAATCCAAGGAAGGAAATAAATATTAGCAATGATCATCAATACCATTGATAAGTAAGTGGCAGCCATGCCTGAACGACGCCAGCAAAGTTCACGGTGTTTTAATCCATAAGAGTGTAAGAAGCGACCTGCGATTAAAATTGAGCCACAGATGTGTACCATCCAAACAAAAGCACCATTCATTTCCATGACCAGCAATAAGATCATAGAAATAGGAATATATTCTACCGCATTGCCGTGAACACGGATGGCGGTTTGTAATTCATAAAAGCCACCATCGCCATAAGCAACCCGATATTGTGTTCTGAGTTTTACGACATTGAGGGACAATTTAATCAATAATAGTGCGCCCAGTACGATATAAAGCGAGCTAACCATCTTTTCTCCATTGCCAAAGCCAAAAAACGGCGAATTTAATGATAAACCTCAAAGCGACTTCTGTCGCTATAAATAATTATTATTAATTAATTGTTTGGGGATTAGCAAATCCTTGAAAAGATGTATCATATAAACTAGGTCTATACTCTTATCTCTAGGAAGAATTTTCGTTATAATGTCTGCCTTTTTTTTGACACTACTCGAAAAAGACTATTGCCAAAATTTCCGCAGCAGAAAGCACAACAAGCTGAGTAAAAGGATATTGTATGCGTACTAATTATTGTGGGCAGTTGAATAGTGCCCATGTGGGCCAAAAAGTGACTCTTTGTGGTTGGGTTAACCGTCGCCGTGACTTAGGTGGACTTATCTTTATTGATATGCGAGATCGCGAAGGTATTGTTCAAGTTTTCTTTGACCCAGAGCAGAAAGAGGCATTTTCTCAGGCATCAGAACTGCGTAATGAATTTTGTATTCAAGTCACAGGAACAGTACGCGCTCGTCCTGATAGCCAAGTTAACAAAAATATGGCAACAGGTGAAATTGAGTTAGCGGCAGAATCTCTGTCTATTTTTAACCGTTCAGAGCCATTACCGTTAGATAGTAATCAAACAAATACTGAAGAGCGTCGTTTAACTTATCGTTATTTAGACCTGCGTCGCCCTGAAATGTCTGATCGCTTAAAAACCCGAGCTAAAATCACAAGCTTTGTTCGCCGTTTTATGGATGGTGAAGGTTTCCTTGATGTTGAAACTCCAATGCTGACAAAAGCGACACCAGAAGGGGCGCGTGACTATTTAGTACCAAGTCGTGTACACAAAGGTAAATTCTACGCATTACCACAATCACCACAGCTTTTTAAACAGCTGTTAATGATGTCTGGCTTTGACCGTTATTATCAAATCGTAAAATGCTTCCGTGATGAAGACTTACGTGCCGATCGTCAGCCTGAATTTACACAAATCGATGTTGAAACCTCTTTCATGAGTGCAGATCAAGTGCGCGAAGTGATGGAGCGTATGATCCACGCATTATGGTTGGATATTCTTAATGTCGATTTAGGTGCGTTCCCTGTCATGACCTTTGCTGAAGCAATGCGTCGTTATGGTTCAGACAAACCTGATTTACGTAACCCAATGGAACTCAAAGACATTGCTGATTTAGTCAAAGATGTTGAGTTCAGTGTATTTGCTCAAGCCGCTAATGATGAGAAATGCCGTGTTATCGCACTGCGTGTGCCCGGTGGCGCATCATTAACCCGTAAAAATATCGATGAGTATACACAATTTGTTGGTATTTACGGCGCTAAAGGCCTTGCGTGGATGAAAGTCAACGAAAGTGCTAAAGGCATTGAAGGTGTACAAAGCCCAATTGCTAAATTCCTGACGAATGATGTTGTTAACGCTATTTTAGAAACAACAGGTGCAACTGATGGCGATTTAATCTTCTTTGGTGCAGGTCGTAAAGGCACTATGAGTGATGCAATGGGTGCTCTGCGTTTGAAAGTGGGTCGTGATCTTGAACTGACAGACTTAAATGCATGGAAACCATTATGGGTTATTGACTTCCCAATGTTTGAAGAAGATGAAGAAACGGGTAGTTTAAGTGCAATGCACCATCCATTTACTTCACCAAAAGACTTATCACCTGTTGAGCTGACAGCACATCCAGTAGGTGCGGTAGCAAATGCGTATGATATGGTTATCAATGGTTATGAAGTGGGTGGTGGCTCTGTACGTATTCACCGTAATGAAATGCAACAAGCGGTATTTAGCATTTTAGGTATTTCGCCAGATGAGCAACAAGAGAAATTCGGTTTCTTATTAGATGCACTTAAATTTGGTACACCACCACATGCAGGTTTAGCTTTTGGTTTAGACCGTTTAGTGATGTTGTTAACAGGGACTGATAATATCCGTGATGTTATTGCATTCCCTAAAACAACAGCGGCAGCGTGCTTAATGACTAACGCACCGAGTTTTGCTAATGCTGATTCTTTAAAAGAACTAGCAATTGCAGTAATTCAAAAAGAAGTTAGCGAAGATAAAGAGTAAATAATGAAATATAAGCGCCCGATATCCGTTTTAGTTGTTATTTATGCAAAAGAGACCAAACGGGTGCTTATGCTTAAACGTCGAGATGATCCTGATTTTTGGCAATCGGTGACAGGTAGCTTAGAAGAGAACGAAACACCTTTTCAAACTGCCTTGCGTGAAGTGCAAGAAGAAGTTGGAATTGATATCATAAAAGAAAATCTTGAGCTGGTGGATTGTCATCGCTCAGTCCTTTTTGAGATTTTTGCACATTTTCGGCATCGTTATGCACCCGATGTGACACATTGTCAGGAACATTGGTTTACGTTAGCACTGCCCGCAGAGCGAGAGCTAGTGTTAACTGAGCATTCTCAATACCAATGGCTCGACGTACCACTGGCGGCAAAATTAACAAAATCCACCAGTAATCAGCAAGCGATTGAAGAATTTGTTATTTAATGATTAGACCACGTTTGGAGATATTTTCATGGCAGGTCATAGTAAATGGGCCAATACAAAACACCGTAAAGCAGCGCAAGATGCGAAACGCGGTAAAATTTTCACTAAAATCATCCGTGAATTAGTTACAGCAGCACGTTTAGGTGGTGGTGATCCTGCAACTAACCCGCGTTTACGTGCGGCAGTTGATAAAGCATTATCAAACAACATGACTCGTGACACCTTAAACCGTGCGATTGCACGCGGTGTGGGTAATGATGAAAATGATAATATGGAAACTATCATCTATGAAGGCTATGGCCCTGCGGGTACTGCTGTGATGGTTGAATGCTTAAGTGATAATCGTAACCGTACTGTTTCCGATGTTCGCCATGCATTTACCAAAACAGGTGGTAACTTAGGAACAGATGGTTCAGTTTCTTATCTTTTCACCAAAAAAGGTGTCATTTCTTACGCACCAGGTGTTGATGAAGATGCTGTTATGGAAGCTGCGTTAGAAGCGGGTGCGGATGACGTTGAAACTTATGATGATGGCGCTATTGATGTTTACACCACACCAGAATCGTTTGGTGAAGTGAAAGATGCGATGGATGCGGCAGGTTTTGTTGCTGAATCAGCAGAAGTTTCCATGATCCCATCGACAAAAGCAGAATTAGATATTGAAACAGCACCAAAATTAATGCGTCTTATTGATATGTTAGAAGACAGTGATGACGTGCAAGAAGTGTATCACAACGGTGATATCTCTGATGAAGTTGCAAAACAACTGGAAGATATCCTGTAATCGTTCTAACGATTATCGAAAATAACAGTGTTGACTGCTGTTATTAAAAAGTGCGAAGAGAAGAGCAGAGCAGATTTTCTTGCTCTTTTCTCTCGCCATCGACCATATCGGCAACAGGAATTGATATGGCTATCATTCTAGGTATAGACCCCGGTTCGCGCGTTACAGGCTACGGTGTAATTCGACAACAAGGGCGACAACTTATCTATTTGGGAAGCGGTTGCATTCGCACACAAGTTCCCGACCTTCCTAATCGACTTAAACGTATTTATGCAGGTGTTAGCGAAATAATTACGCAATTTTCGCCAGATGTGTTTGCGGTTGAACAAGTGTTTATGGCTAAAAATGCGGATTCTGCATTAAAACTAGGGCAAGCACGAGGTGTGGCGATATTGGCTGCGGTAAATAACGATTTACCTGTTTTTGAATATGCGGCTCGTCAGGTTAAACAAACGGTTGTGGGTACGGGTGCTGCCGAAAAAAGCCAAGTACAACATATGGTGCGTTCAATATTAAAGCTATCTGCCGCACCACAATCAGATGCCGCCGATGCCTTAGCTATTGCTATCACACATTGCCACTTTAACCAAAATTTATTACGTGTGGGTGATCCTCGATTAGTTTTAACGCGAGGTAGATTAAGATAAGTTGTTATCTTGGTAAATGTCTTTGGTTTTTCACAGGCTGGATATACGTCCAGCTTTTTTTATGTTATAAACTTGGCGTAAATATATTTGCGGAGGCGTTAGGGTGATAGGTCGTATCAGAGGAATTATTCTTGAAAAACAGCCACCAGTGGTGCTGATCGAGGCAGGTAATGGTGTAGGTTATGAAATTAATATGCCAATGACCTGTTTTTATGAACTGCCTGATATTGGCCAAGAAGCCATTATCTATACGCAATTTATCGTACGTGAAGATGCTCAATTACTTTATGGTTTTAACCAAAAACAAGAGCGCGCACTCTTTCGTGAATTAATTAAAGTCAATGGCGTCGGTCCGAAACTGGCACTCGCTATTTTATCGGGTATGTCGGCTCGCCAATTTGTGACAGCGATTGAAAATGAATCTATCTCTTCATTAGTAAAATTACCCGGCGTGGGTAAGAAAACAGCAGAACGTTTAGTGGTTGAAATGAAAGACCGCTTCAAGGGTCTTAATGGTGATTTATTCGAAAATAGCGATATTGAATTACCAGAAAGTGCTTCACCTAAAGCGCCAAAAGCGGCTGATATTGAAGCTGAAGCTTCTGCTGCATTAATCGCATTGGGCTATAAACCACAAGAAGCAGCAAAAATGATCAGTAAAGTAGCAAAACTGGGTTCAGATAGTGAAACGCTTATCAAAGAAGCATTGCGCGCGGCTATTTAGGAGTAACACATTGTGATTGAAGCAGATCGCCTGATTTCAGCAGAAATTCAACAACCTGAAGAAGAAATGATAGATAGGGCTATTCGCCCTAAATCTCTTGCCGAATATGTTGGGCAACCACAAGTTCGTGAACAGATGGAGATTTTTATTCAGGCGGCTAAATTACGTCATGATGCACTCGACCATTTGCTTATTTTTGGCCCTCCCGGATTAGGCAAAACTACATTGGCAAATATCATTGCTAATGAAATGGGGGTTAACTTGCGTACGACATCAGGCCCTGTACTTGAAAAAGCAGGCGATTTAGCCGCGATGCTAACTAACCTTGAGCCTCATGACGTACTGTTTATTGATGAAATTCATCGACTTTCCCCGGTTGTTGAAGAAATTCTTTATCCTGCGATGGAAGATTACCAGCTTGATATTATGATTGGTGAAGGGCCTGCCGCACGTTCAATTAAAATTGATCTACCGCCATTTACTTTAGTGGGAGCAACCACAAGAGCTGGCTCTTTAACATCACCTTTGCGTGACCGTTTTGGTATTGTTCAACGCCTTGAGTTTTATAATGTTGACGATCTCCAGCACATTGTCTCTCGCAGCGCCAGCTTTATGGGATTAGAGATGACAGATGAAGGTGCGCGCCAAATAGCAATGCGCTCACGAGGTACACCACGTATTACTAACCGATTATTACGCCGAGTACGAGACTTTGCACAGGTTAAAGGTAATGGAGCCATCGATGAGGATACTGCCTCAAAAGCGCTTGATATGTTAAATGTGGATGCTGCGGGTTTTGATTATTTAGATCGCAAACTTCTTTTTGCCATTATTGATAAATTTATGGGTGGCCCAGTAGGATTAGATAACCTTGCTGCCGCCATTGGTGAAGAGCGAGAAACCATTGAAGATGTGTTAGAGCCTTATTTAATTCAACAAGGGTTTATTCAGCGCACGCCAAGAGGCCGGGTTGCCACTAATCATGCCTATCGCCATTTTAATCGTATAGTAGAAGAGCCTTAATTCAGTATAACGTTGGAGGTGATTTAAATGATAGAACTCACCCGAGGTAACCTTTTACATGCAAATACTGAGGCGATTGTAAATGCTGTTAATTGTGTTGGTGTAATGGGGCGCGGTATTGCCTTACAGTTTAAAAAAGCATGGCCAGATAATTTCAAAGCGTATGCTTTAGCATGTAAAAATAAAGAACTCATACCCGGTGTAATGTTTATTTATCAGATACAAAAAACGTCTAATCCTCGTTTTATTATCAATTTCCCTACCAAACGCCATTGGCGAAATGCAAGTAACATTAAAGATATTGAAGCGGGATTAATTACACTGGTTGATGAAATCAAACAGCGCAATATTAAATCTATTGCCATTCCACCTTTAGGGGCGGGTTTAGGTGGCCTAGAATGGTCGGTGGTGTATGAAAAAATTAAAATTGCAATGGAGACTTTAACGGATGTCCATGTATTAATTTATACCCCAATAGATGAAGCAGAGTTAAATAAAAAATAGTCATATCGACTTAAGTATCTAATTGACAAAGATATAAACAAAACCCCAATAACAGCGTGTTTGAACTGACCCCAGTTTATTGGACAGTTTAAATTAGTTAGGTTAAAGACTGAGTTCGGTATTGAACCGGACTCAGTCCTTTTAATTTTATCTTGATCCGTTCCGTATTGTAATACTTGA